>CALMUW010000028.1 GCA_937872985.1 uncultured Alphaproteobacteria bacterium | reverse complement strand
GGCCTTCTCGGCATATTGATGGGCGACCTTCACCAGTTCTTTGCGGCGGTCCTGTGTCAGGTCAGGCATGTGCAGGCGGATGACCGTGCCCTCGGTCTGGGGGGTGAGGCCCAGGTTCGAGGCATAGATGGCCTTTTCCACGGCATGCACCAGGCCCTTGTCCCAGACCGAAATCTGCAGGGTGCGGGCTTCAGGCACCGAGACGGAAGCCACCTGGTTGAGCGGCATGTTGGCGCCATAGGCGTCGACATGGATGGGCTCCAGGAGGCTGATGGCGGCGCGGCCGGTGCGCAGCCCGCCGAAGTCATGTTTCAAAGCGTCGACCGCGCCGTGCATGCGGCGCTTGATGTCCTGGGCGTCAAAGGGGGCGGGACCAGCCATGGCAAACCTCGTCAATCCTTGGTCACGACGGTGAAGCGGCCCTTGCCGGCCAGCACCTGCTGCACGGCACCCGCTTCCCGGATGTTGAACACAACTACCGGAATCCCGTTGTCCCGCGCAAGGGCGATTGCCGCCGGATCCATGATCCTGAGGTCGTGGGAGAGGATGTCCTGAAAGGTGATGCGGTCATAGCGCTTGGCCCCGGCGTCCTTCTTGGGGTCGGCGGAATAGACCCCGTCCACGCTCGTTCCCTTGAACAGGGCGTCGCATTTCAGTTCGGCGGCGCGCAGGGCGGCACCGGTGTCGGTGGTGAAGAAGGGCAGGCCCGTGCCCGCGGTGCAGATGACCACCCGGCCCGCTTCGAGATGGTGGATGCCCTTGGCGTGGGAATAGGTTTCGCAGACGGTGGGCATGGCGATGGCCGACAGCACCCGGGCGTCCATGCCCTTGGAGACGAGAACCCCCTGCATGGCGAGTGCGTTCATGACGGTTGCCATGATGCCCATGTGGTCGGCGGAGACCCGCTCCATGCCCTTGGCGGCCCCGGATAGGCCGCGAAATATGTTGCCGCCGCCGATGACCAGCGCCACCTGCGCCCCCGCCCTGGCGCAGGCGATGACCTCGTCGGCCACCCGGCCCACGGTATCGAGGTCGATGCCATAGGGCTGGCTGCCCATGAGCACCTCCCCCGAAACCTTGAGAAGAACGCGTTTATAGGCGAGTTTGGACATGATGCTGTTCCGGCAATGAAAAGGCCCCGTGGTTCGGGGCCTTTTAGCGTGATTGGCAGCGATTCGCAGGGCAGACCTCGCAGGTGCAGGATATCCTGCTCCCGGGCCCCGTCTGGTCCGGGGCCGGTCATGGGCTACAGCGCTTCACCTCGGCACAGCGGGCGGCGCGGAACTTTGCCAGCAGGTCCTGCACGTCGGCGGTTTCGTCGGCCCCATCGTCGAGGCCGCAGAGATAGGTTCCGTGATGGTCAAGAGCGGCCATCATGGTTTCCTCCCAGCCGGCGTCGGCGGCCATGGTCTGCTCGGCGGTATAGAGCAGATAATCCACATAAGCCTCATAGGCCGGGGCCTGCGGGGTCTTGGCGATGGCACAGTAATCAGGTGCCAGAAATTCCGGCTTGCCGATGGAGAGATTGAGAAATTCGCGGTAGATGTCGCGGGCCGACTGGGCGCGCTGAATGCGGTCAGCGGCGTCGATCTGCATCTTCACGCCGACAAGGGCTGCGAGCGCCAGGATGACGGTGAGGATGGCCGCCAGCGCCTGAAGGGCCGGTGCATGCCGGTTGAGATAGTCCATGGTGCCTCACACTTCCGGTTGTTGCTGGGTGGAACAATGAATGCCGCCGCCCGATTCGCCGATGGCATCGGTGTTGAGCATGACCACGGTGCGGCCCGGATAAAGATCCTGCAGAAGCGCGCGGGCCGTTTCGTCGGCCATCTTATCACCGAACTCGCTGGCGATCACGGCACCATTGCAGACGTAATAATTCACATAGGCCGCCACGAAGTCCGTCTTGCGCGAGCGGATGTTGACCGGCTCCGGCACCACCACAATGTCCAGGGGCTTGCCCTCCGGCGTGGTGGCCTCTTTCAGGATTGCCAATGTCTCGAAGGCAGAGACGGACCACGGGTCGTCGGGGTTCAGCTTCTCCGGCATCTGGATCAGCACCCGGCCCGGCGCAACGAAGCGCGCCAGAGCGTCGATGTGATAGTCGGTGATGTCAGCGCCCATGATGCCGGGAGCCCAGATCATCTTTCTGCCGCCCACGGCGGCCAGGATTTTCTCACCGACCTCGGCTTCTGTGCCAGGGTTTCGGTTGGGGTTTATCCATGAGCTGGCATGGGCCATCACCAGTCCTGCGCCATCATGTTCGAGGCCCCCCTGCTCACCCACCAGGCCGTTGTCAAGCAGCGGCAGGCCCAGGCGCTCCGCCACCCTTGCGGCGATTTTCGCATCATTGACGGCCGTCTGCTTTCCGCCCCAGCCATTGAACTGAATGAGGGAGACGGCAAGGTTTCCCGCGCCATCACGCACGAAGGTGGGGCCGGAATCGCGACACCACAGATCGTCGGTCGGAATGTCCCAGAGGGTGACCGAAGCACTGACGTGCTCCTTCACCGTGGCCTGCGCATCGGCGGCGCAGAGCAGCACCACTTCCTCGTGCTCGGAAATGGCGTTGGCCACGGTGGCGATGGCCTTCTGCACCCGCGCCAGATCACGTTCGCCATAGACCTCGACGCGTGCGGGCCACTGCATGAAGGTGCGCGTATGGGGACCGGATTCGGGCGGCATTTCCACGCCCGCCGCCGCGCGGGACGAGGTGGCGCTCAAACCGGAAATGCCAGCAATGCCCGTGCCGATCATGAATGTGCGCCGCGTCATGGTCATGGTGCATTTCCCCGTATCGCCAGCGATGGCATTCCGCCACCGGCCTGACGGCTGCCCGCATATGATAAAGGGGGGCAAGGCCCCCCCTCTCCCAGAGTTGCCTGGCCGGCTCAGTTGCCGGACATCTTGGCGACTTCGGCGGCGAAGTCGTCTTCCTTCTTTTCCACGCCCTCGCCCAATTGCATGCGGACATAGGCCTTCAGCACCACGGGGGTGCCGAGCTTGTTGGCCAGTTCGCCGATGACCTGGGACACGGACTTGGCGCCGTCATGGACATAGGCCTGTTCCAGCAGGGTGTTGTCCTTGGCATAGGTCTTGAGGCCCGAGGCCACGATCTTCTCCAGCACATTGGCCTGCTTGCCGTGGTTCTTTTCCTCGAGGATGGCCTTCTCGCGGGCCAGCGTCTCGGCGGGCACGCTGTCGATGTTCAGCGCCACGGGGTTGGTGGCGGCGATGTGCATGGCGAGCATGCGGCCGAACTGGGCGAGTTCATCCTTGCTGCCCTTGGAGTCCAGAGCCACAAGAACGCCGATCTTGCCCATGCCGGGGGCGGCCTGATTGTGCATGTAGGAGGCGATGATGCCATCGGTGACTTCGAGGCAGGCGGTGCGGCGCACCGTCATGTTCTCGCCGATGGTGGCGACCATCTCGGCCACGTAGTGGGCCACGTCGTGGCTGGTGCCGGGATAGGCCAGGGTCTTGAGCTTTTCGAGATCGCCCCGGGCCTCCAGCGCCAGCCTGGCGATGTCGCCGACCATGGCCTGGAACTTGTCGTTGCGGGCCACGAAGTCGGTTTCGGAATTGACCTCGACCAGCGCGCCCTTGTGGCCGGTGGTGGCGACGGCGACGAGGCCCTCGGCCGCGATGCGGTCGGCCTTCTTGGCGGCCTTGGCCAGGCCCTTGGCGCGCAGCCAGTCGACGGCGGCTTCCATGTCGCCATTGGTGGCGGCCAGGGCGGCCTTGCAGTCCATCATGCCCACGCCGGTCTTTTCGCGAAGGTCTTTCACCATCGCAGCTGTGATCTCAGCCATGTTTCACCTCTTGGAACGGGAGAAGCCGCCGCACCCCCGTGGCGCGGCGGCATGGGGAACGGGCGGAGTTAGCCCGCGACGTCTTCGGCCACGGGCTCGGCGGCAGCGCCGATGTCCACGCCAGACCGGCTCTGTGACTGCGAGATGCCTTCGATGATGGCGCGGCTGACGAGATCGCAATAGAGGGCGACCGCGCGGCCCGCGTCGTCATTGCCGGGAATCGGGAAGGTGACGCCGGCGGGGTCGGAGTTGGTGTCGATGATGGCCACCACCGGGATGCCCAGGCGGTTGGCTTCCTTGATCGCCAGCTGTTCCTTGTTGGTGTCGATGACGAAGAGGATGTCGGGCGTGCCGCCCATGTCCTTGATGCCGCCAAGGGCTTTTTCCAGCTTTTCCTTCTCGCGTGAGACGTGGAGCAGCTCACGCTTGGTCAGGCCGGCACCGTCCTTGCCCAGCGTCTCGTCGAGCGAGCGCAGGTGCTTGATGGAGTTGGAAATGGTTTTCCAGTTGGTGAGCATGCCGCCGAGCCAGCGGGAGTTGACGTAATACTGGGCCGAACGCTTGGCGGCGTCGGCGACCTGCTCCTGCGCCGTGCGCTTGGTGCCGACGAAGAGCACGCGGCCACCCTTGGCCACGGTGTCGGTGATGGTCAGCAGCGCCTGATGCAGCATGGGAACGGTCTGCGACAGGTCGATGATGTGGATGCCGTTCTTCGCCCCATAGATGAAGGGCTTCATCTTGGGGTTCCAACGGTGGGTCTGGTGGCCGAAATGAACGCCCGCTTCCAAGAGCTGACGCATGGTGAAATCTGGCGACGCCATGAAGTCTTCCTTTCTCCGGTTATGCCGCCGCGGGTGGTGTGGCCGGAAATCCGGCACCGGAAGGTTTGGAGCCTATGTGGGAAGCATGCTTCCATGGCCCGAACCAACACCCGCGTGTGTGTTGAACGGGCGGCCTATACACAGGCCGCGCCGATTAGGCAAGGGGGGCCGGGGTTTCAGGACTTCCGGCGCACCCGGTCCCAGGCCCGGCTGGTGGTGCGCGGAGGGGACACGGCGGGCGGTGGCTCCGGGGCAGCGCCGGGAGGCACGGACGCAGCATCCCCTGCCCCGCCGTATGGCTCCGGCGCGGGCGGCGGCAGGAAACGGGTGTAGAGCCAGCCGATGCCCACCAGCGAGGCGCCCAGCCCCATGAAGCTGAAGATGCGCAGCAGGCCGGAAAGATCGGCCATGTCGGCAAGGAAGACCTTGAGCACCACCAGGGTCATGACCGCCAGTCCGGCATAGCGCACATTCTGGCGGGCCAGTTTCAGCCCGGCCATGAAGAGCGCCAGGGCAAAAGCCAGCCAGACCAGTGAATAGGCGTAGAATTCACCGTCGGTTTGGGCTTCCAGATGCAGGATGGGCCCCTGGAACAGGCGCTTGGTCTCGAGCGTCACATAGGCAAAAGCCAGGGCCACGGCGAGGAGGCCGACACCATTGCGCAGCCAGCCGCCGCCGAGCTTGCGGGCGATGAGGGCCATGAGCGGCACGGGTGCGAGATAGGCGAGGAGCAGCGGATTGAACAGGAAACTTCCCGGCAGCAGATCGCGCGTGATGACGGGATTGAGCAGCATGAGGCTGCCCAAGACGATGGCCGCAACCGATGCCGCGAGCAGCGCGCGCGACCCCCAGCGGGATATGACGGATGAGAAAACCGCCTCACGGTAGAGCAGGCCATAGGCCGCCCCGAGCCAGGCCAGGACATGGGCCGAGAGTTCCAGCAGGGTCATCTCCGCGCTGACGCCGCCGATGAGGGTGCGGATTTCCAGCGACACGAGGGCGATGCCGAGGCCGAGGCTGAGGCCCTCCAGCGCCATGGCGGAGCGCAGCTGAGCGTGGCGGCGCAGGATGCGGCTGCCGAGCCAGAAGGCCAGCGCCGGCAGGCCATAGCCATAGAGCACCCAGTGATCGCCCCAGGGCAGGCCGCTGTAGGACTGGCCCAATTCGCGGGCGAGGAAGAGCTTCGCCGCCGCCAGGGTGCCGAGGCCCGCGGCAATGGGGCCGATGAGGCGGACGTTGAACCAGGTGACGCCCCAGGCAAAGGCAAGGGCGAGCGCGGCAATGGCCAGCGTCAGCCACAGGCCGTTGAACAGGCGGTCGGCGGCGAAGAGCGACAGGGCCGCCATGCCAAGGAGCAGCGCGCCCCCTGCCCGGTCGTTGTCGCCCTCGGCGAAGCGCCCGCGCAGGGTGAAGAGCATGCCCTTCAAGGCGCCGGACAGGAGGACGGCGAAGACGGCCCAGGTGACATCACGCCAGAGAAATTCAGCGCGCGACCAGGCGCCGATGAGATAGGTCACCGCGGCCCCGGCCATCAGCACGGCCCAGAGGTATTTCGGCGAGCGCCGCACAAGGCCCATGGCACCCAGCGCCATGAAGGCCAGCATGGCCGCCATCATCCAGCGGAAGAACCGGGGGGGCGCATCAAGCCCCGGCACCAGCGACCAGAGCCCGCTTTCATCCATGGCCCAGCGCCACAGACTGACATCGCGCCAGGCCATGAGCACGATGAGGCTGACCAGGGCCGCCGCGATCATGGCGGCGCTGTAGCCGCGCTTCAGCCAGGAAAAGGCCGAGATGCCCGCCATGCCGAGGGCAAAGAGAGCAAGGCTGAGCGCGTTATGGTCGCTGCGGTGGACGAGATAGGCAAGGATGGTGCCGCCCGCCGCCATGCCCAGGGTGGCGATGGCGAGCGGCTGGCTCAGGCGGTCGGCGTGGAGCAGGCTTCCCGAATCTTCCTCGAAGATGCCCATGCCCTTGAGCAGGAACACCGACAGGCCGCCCAGCGCCATGGCGAAGAGGCCGATGGGCAGCGTGTCGGCCCGTTCCATGACCGCGCCACCGGTCCACAGCAGGGCCCAGAACAGCGAGCCGACGATGGCGGAATAACCGAGCCACCACCAGTTCTGCCGCTGCAGAATGAGCAAGGCGGCGGCCAGGATGATGAGGAGATAGGGAAAGAAGCTCCAGGCCGAAGGATCGGGCGAGGGAATGAGGGTGGGCGCGGCATAGGCGCCGAGCAGGCCGAGGGCGGCGATGAACCAGCCCTGGCGCTGTGACAGGACCATGGCAAAGAGCGCCACCGCCGCCAGCCCGATGAAGGCGACAAGCGGCGGCACAAGGTCATAAAGCCCATAGGCGGCATAGATGACGCCGAAGAGAATGAGCAGGCCCGCCGCCGTGAGGGCGGGCGGCACATAATCCGGGCGGTCGGAAAACTGGGCCGCGAAGGAAGAGCGCTGACGCAGGGCCTCTCCGGCCCGGACCAGTGCGCCGCCGAAGGCCAGGCCCACGGCGACACGCAAGACCGGCGGGATCAGGGCCACGTCCTGGGGCCCCCTCCCCAACAGCAAACCCCCGGCGGCAAAGGCGGGGCCGCCGGCAACGGGGAAGGCGGGGGGGGCGGGCCCCCCGGGGGGCGCCCCTTACCAAAACAGCAAACCGCCGATGGCAATGGCGATGCCGCCGAGCCAGACAAACCAGCGCGAGGCCAGCGATTGCTCCAGGTCGCCCCGGCGGCGTGGGGCGGGCGCTGGCGGGGGGGTGTCCAAGATGTCGCCGGAAACCGTTGCGGCGACGGTTGCCCCGATCGTTTCTGGCATGGGCAGAGGAGTTTCGCGGGAAGCCTCTGCCGCTGCGGGCGGTTCTGGCACCGCCGCTTCCGGTTCGGCGGCATGGGCTGCCGCCGCTGCCATGAATGCCGCCAGCCGGTCTTCCAGACTCTGGATTTGCCGGCTGAGGCGGACAACCTGATGAAGGGCATAGACCGCGAGAACCAGGGCCACGAAACCGGTAAAACCCATGGCGATCCCCTGTCAGTGATTCCGTATGGATCGATATGAACGAAAATAGCTCAAGGGCACCAGCAAAACTTCGCCACAACGCGCATCCTCTCTCAGATCCGGCGATTTCATCGGCAGTCAGAATGTTCTGCGCCTATTCGCCGGAGGTCGCCAGGTCGATCCTCGGCGGGTCCACGGCAGAGGCCGCATCAACCATTCCCGCAAGATTGAGATAGGCCGACGAGAGATCGACCGGCAGGAGAAAGGGCGGGTCATGGCCGCGGTCGCTGGGCATCAGGGCCGGCCGCAAATCAGCGGGAACTTCAGCCGAATCAATCGGGAATCGGCCCACAAGACGCAGCGCCTTGCGGGTGGTCGAGAGCGGTCCGAAGTATTGCAGCACGATGCGGCTGGCAACCGGCTCGCCCCAGGAGGAAATGGTCAGCCCCAGGCCTGTCATGAGCCCCTTGGCGTGGAAGACATGGGGGCCAAGGGTCAGCAGGGACACTTCCTGATGGCCGGATCGGCATTTCCCGATGAAGTAGCTGCGGCCATCAATTTCGACGGCAATCCCGGTATGGCAGTTGTTATATCCGCGCATGCCGATCTCACCCTGCCCGGCCCGGCTGGCCGAGTGGGAAAACCGGGTGAAGCCCAGGATCCCGTCCTGGTTCTTGAGGACAATGCAACTGCGCGCCACAGCGTGGAGTTTGCCCATCACCGCAGGAAAATAGGCCAGGTAAACCCCCTCGCGGAGACGGACCGGTCTGGCGCCGGTGATATTGCTGGCCAGCTGCGACAGGAATTCCTGCGGCAGTTCACGCGCTTCCCGGCCGCTTGTCACCGAAGCCGCCAGCGCCGGGCGGAACAGATCCATTTCGGCAACCTTGAAGAACAGTGCCAGCCGGCTCAGCGTATCCGGGCCGGGCAGGGTTTTTCCGGCCAGGTATTTGTTGAACTGCTGACGGTTGATCCCGCTGTCGCGGCAAACGGCGGCAATGCTTCCATATTGAGTGGCCAACTCGAATAAATTGTCGGCAAACACCTCATAGGGTGAAAGACCCTTTGTCACTGCCGTCACCTCGCTGTGCAGCGGGCGTGAACCCGGCCTGAAATCGCCACGTCCACCGGTTGCACCGAGCATATCCTAGCATAGGCGCGACATGCGACAATCAACCGCAACGCGTGTCGCGCGCGAGCATTCGCGTCAGCGAAAGTCAGTCAATCCTACAGGAGCTTCCCGCTTCAGAAGACCACGGCGGCGGCGCGTGAGCCCGGAAGGCCCGGAGCGGAATGCACTTTTATTGAGTCAAAGCGCCCGCGCTGATTTTCTGATGACGGGCAACCTGTCTGACTTTTGGTGAGTTCAGCACAAGTCGGGTTGCTCTGGAGCTATTCGTTTATCAGGGTTTCGAGAACAGCCATCAGTTGAGCAACCCGGCCATATACCGCAGGAAGGCGGCGCACCGGTTGCGGACTTTTTGCGACGACACTCGTCAACCGGATGAATATCTTGGCCAGGTCCGTCCGCAGTCGCGCCAGACACTCCTCCGGCATGACTGTTGCTTCCGGGCACAAATGGACCAGAGCCTGAGCGCGCGGCATGCGGCGTTTGCGCACCTGTTCGAGGCGGGTGACAAGCTTGGCCTCGTCAGAGGACAATTGCATGCGCCGGCGCCTGCCCGGTTGGGCGGAATTTGGATAACGGCGTAACCCGGCGTCATCTTCCGGCACATCTGCCGAAGCAGAAACCGCCACGAGGGCGCTCCGCTTTTCAAAGCAGGTCATTATTTTGGTCCCCAGTTCCCCAAAGATTCCCCACAAAGGTCCCCCGGCCATTGCAACGAACTTTAGTCGCCAGGGGCAGAAGCCGGAATTTCGCTCCGCTTTCGCTCCTTCGAATAATTTTAATTTGAATAAAGCTTCGGGCTTGCGGCAGAGATTGCAAAGGCCGAAAATGTGCCAATGACCCGCCGCGAAGCGCTTGATTTGTCTCTGCGATCTCCGGCGCCGCTGCGTTGGGAGGTGGCACCTGGACTGACCCCCTACCCGACTGCCCTGGCGCGCATGGAGGCGGAGGCCGCGGCCATTGCCGAGGGGGGCGCGGCGGAACTCGTGTGGCTGGTGGAACATCCGCCGCTCTACACAGCGGGCACCTCGGCCAATCGCCGCGACCTTCTGGTGCCGGACCGGTTTCCGGTTCATGAGACGGGGCGCGGCGGGCAATATACCTATCATGGTCCGGGCCAGCGAGTGGCCTATGTCATGCTGGACCTGCGCAAGCGCGGCGCGGATGTGCGCGCCTTCGTGGCCGGCCTGGAGCAATGGCTGATCGCCACGCTGGCGGAATTCAATGTGACGGGCGAGCGGCGCGAGGACCGGGTGGGCGTGTGGGTGCGGCGCGGCGACGGGCGCGAGGACAAGATCGCGGCCCTGGGCATCCGGGTCAGGCGCGGGGTGTCATTTCACGGCGTGGCACTGAACGTGGAACCGGATCTTTCCCACTTCTCCGGCATTGTACCCTGCGGGGTCAGCGACCATGGCGTCACGAGCCTTGTCGATCTTGGCCTGCCGGTGGCCATGACGGATGTGGACGTGGCGCTGAAGCGGACCTTCCAGCCGATCTTCGGGCCGGCTCTTTAAATGTATCTTGTATAGTTTCTGTTTTTCGTGATAGCGTCCGCCGTCATTCTTTGGAGATTGCCATGAAGCTTTATTACTCCCCCGGTGCCTGTTCGCTGGCGGTGCATATCCTGCTCGCTGAACTGGGCAAGAAATACGAGGTTGAGAAGGTTGATCTCGCCAGCAAGAAGACGGCGGCGGGCAAGGACTTTCTTAAAATCAACCCCAAGGGCTATGTGCCCGCACTCGACATCGGCAAGGGCCAGATGCTGACCGAGGTGCAGGTGATCCTGCAATATCTGGCCGACAAGGCCAAGGCGACGAAGCTTCTGCCCAAGGCCGGAACCATGGCGCGCTATCACGCGATGGAAAGCCTGAACTTCGTCTCCGCCGAGTTGCACAAGGGCTTCGGCCCCCTGTTCAACCGGGCCATGCCGGAGGACGGCAAGGCCGCCGCCAAGGAGCGTCTGGCGCAACGCTTCGGACATTTGGATGCCATGCTGGGCAAGGCGAACCATGTCAGCGGCAAGAATTTCGGCGTGGCCGATGCCTATGCCTACACGGTGTTGCGCTGGGCGCCCTACACCGGCTTCGACATGAACCAGTGGCCCCACATCCAGAAATACATGGAGCGTGTGGGGGCGCGGCCCGCGGTGCAGAAAACCCTGGCCGAGGAAGGCCTGAAGTGAAAAAAGCCCCGGTGATGAGCCGGGGCTTTGGTTTCAGGCCGGGGCTTCGCTCAGGCAAATTCCATGATCACGGCGTCCACCGCCAGGCTGTCGCCCTTCCTGGCGTTGACCTTGGTTACGGTGACATCACGCTCGGCGCGCAGGATGTTTTCCATCTTCATGGCCTCGACGATGGCCAGGGGTTCGCCCGCCTTGACCTCCTGCCCTTCGGCCACCGCGATGGAAACGACCAGACCCGGCATGGGGCAGAGCAGCTTCTTCGAGGTGTCGGCCGCCTTCTTTTCCGGCATGAGCCTGGCCAGTTCGGCCTCGCGCCGCGTGTAGACGAAGGCATCGACGACGATGCCGCGATGGGCCAGCCGGTAGCCGTTGGCGATGCGGCGCACCTGCACCGTCAGCGGTTCGCCCTGCCACATGGTCTCCAGCACCGGCATGCCCGGACGCCAGTTTGATTCAGCGGCGGCCTTGCTCAGTTCCGGCGTCACCTGGGCCGGGTGATAGTCCTTGCCCAGCAGCACCACGCGGTCCGAGGCAAACTCCACCCTGCGGCCGGTCATCTGGCCGGAGATCTCGCGCTTGCGGCGGTTCTCGATGTGGTCGAGCAGCACGGCGGCATGGGTCAGGCGCGCCGCCAGATCCGCCGTCATGGGATTGCCCTTGAAGCCCTCGGGGAATTCCTCGGCGATGAAGCCGGTGGAGAGCTGGCCCGACTGCCAGCGCGGATTTTCCATGATGGCGGAGAGAAAGGGAATGTTGTGCTGGATGCCTTCCACGTAGAAGCCGTCGAGCGCATCGCCCATGGCGGCAATGGCCTCGCTGCGGGTTGCGGCATGGGTGCAAAGCTTGGCGATCATCGGATCATACCAGATGGAGATCTCGCCGCCCTCATAGACGCCGGTGTCATTGCGCACGGTAACGCTGCTGGCGTGGCTTTCCTGCGGCGGGCGGTATTTCACCAGACGCCCGGTGGAGGGCAGGAAGTTGCGGTAGGGATCTTCGGCATAGATGCGGCTTTCCACCGCCCAGCCCTTGAGCGTCACATCCTTCTGTTTGATCTTCAGTTCCTCGCCCGCCGCCACGCGGATCATCTGCTCCACCAGATCAATGCCGGTGATAAGTTCGGTGACCGGATGTTCGACCTGAAGGCGGGTGTTCATTTCGAGGAAGTAGAAGGAGCGGTCCTGACCCGCCACGAATTCCACCGTGCCCGCCGAGTCGTAGTTCACCGCCTTGGCCAGGGCCACGGCCTGCTCGCCCATGGCCTTGCGGGTCTTGTCGTCGAGCAGCGGCGAGGGCGCTTCCTCGATGACCTTCTGGTTGCGGCGCTGGATGGAACATTCACGCTCGCCCAGATAGATGACATTGCCATGCTTGTCGCCGAGCACCTGGATTTCAATGTGGCGCGGATTGACGATGAACTTCTCGATGAACACCCGGTCGTCGCCGAAGGAGGACTTGGCCTCGGACTTGGCGCGGGCAAAGCCGTCATGCACCTCGGCCGCCGAATGGGCGATGCGCATGCCCTTGCCGCCGCCGCCGGCGGAGGCCTTGATCATCACCGGATAGCCGATCTCACCGGCGATCTTCACCGCCTCATCCGGGGTCTCGATGATGCCCATGTAGCCCGGAACGGTGGAGACCTTTGCCGCCGCCGCCGCCTTCTTGGATTCGATCTTGTCGCCCATGGCGTCGATGGCGTGGGGGTTGGGGCCGATGAAGGTGATGCCCGCCGCGGTGAGCGCCTTGGGGAAGGCCGAACGCTCGGACAGGAAGCCATAGCCGGGGTGGACGGCTTCCGCGCCGGTCGTGCGGCAGGCTTCGATGATCTTGTCGATGACGAGATAGGACTGGGCGGCGGCGGCGGGACCGATGGCCACCTTCTCATCGGCCATTTCCACATGGAGAGCGCGCGCGTCGGCCTCGGAATAGACGGCGACCGTTTTAATGCCCATCCTGCGGGCGGTCTTGATGACCCGGCAGGCGATTTCACCCCGGTTGGCGATGAGGATTTTCTTGAACATTGCGCGCCACTTATCTTGAGATCACGGAATTGAGGCGGTTCTAGCCCGCCAGCCCTCGCCCGGCAATCATCCTCATGGGGGAGAGCGAATGTTGCCGCTGGGGCGAAAGGCCGCTAAAGCGCCGGGACCATGAGCAAGACCCCTGCCCCCAAGCCCCGCACCTCCCCGGGCAAGCGCGCCCCAAAGGTGGGCATCGTCTCCCTCGGCTGCCCCAAGGCGCTGGTCGATTCCGAGCGCATCCTGACCCAGCTTCGGGCCGAGGGTTATGTGATCGCGCCGGGTTACGACGCGGCCGATGTGGTCATCGTCAACACCTGCGGCTTTCTCGATTCCGCCAAGGCCGAAAGCCTTGCCGCCATCGGCGAGGCCATGGACGAGAATGGCCGGGTGATCGTGACCGGCTGCATGGGCGGCGAGGAACAGGCGATCCGGGCGGCGCATCCCGGCGTGCTGGCGGTGACGGGGCCGCACCAGTATGAAGCCGTGGTGGGCGCCGTGCACGAGGCGCTGCCGCCGCTGCATGATCCGCGCTTCGACCTGGTTCCGCCGCAGGGCCTGCATCTCACCCCCCGGCACTATGCCTATCTGAAGATTTCCGAGGGCTGCCACAACCGCTGCACCTTCTGCATCATCCCGTCGATCCGCGGCGATCTCGTCTCGCGTCCGGCGGCCTCGGTGCTGCACGAGGCCGAGCGGCTGGTGAAGGCGGGAGTGAAGGAGATTCTCGTCATCTCGCAGGATACCTCGGCCTATGGCTCGGACCTGAAATACGCGGCCTCGCCCTTCAAGGGGCGGCAGGTCAGGGCCAAGTTCCATGATCTGGCGAAGGAGCTGGGCGACATGGGAGCCTGGGTCAGGCTGCACTATGTCTATCCCTATCCCCATGTGGATGAGGTGATCCCGCTCATGGCCGCGGGCCAGGTGCTGCCCTATCTCGACATTCCCTTCCAGCATGCCGCGCCCGGGGTGCTCAAGGCCATGCGGCGGCCGGCCAATCAGGAGAAGGTGCTGGACCGTCTGGCGGCGTGGCGGCAGGTGTGTCCCGATCTCGCCGTGCGCTCCACCTTCATCGTCGGCTTCCCCGGCGAGACGGAGGAAGATTTCGACCATCTGCTGCACTGGCTGAAGGAAGCGCGGCTGGAGCGGGTCGGCTGCTTCAAATATGAGCCGGTGGCCGGGGCGGCGTCGGAGGCCCTGGGCCTGCCGCCGGTGGCGGAGGCGGTGAAGCAGGAGCGCTGGGAGCGCTTCATGGCGGCCCAGCAGGAGATTTCGGCGGCGATCCTGGCGGCCAGGGTGGGCCGGGAAATCGAGGTCATCGTGGACGCGGTGGACCAGGAGAACGACGAGACCATAGCGCGCTCCAAGTGGGATGCGCCGGAAATCGACGGCAATGTCTTCCTGCCCGGCGAACGCGGCCTCAAACCCGGCGACCTTGCCAAGGTGAGGGTGGTGGAGGCCGAGGATTACGATCTGGTGGCCGAACGGTGCTAGAGCAACCGGCGGTCAGTTGGACTCAACTGCCGCCGACAAGTTGTTCGAAAATCAATATGTTGGCGCAACTTTCCTCTCTCAAATCGTTCCGATTTGATCGTCCGTTGCGCCAGGGCAAGCTGACTTTTGATCAGTCCAGCAAAGTCAGCTTGCTCTCGAGATCAGCGGCAGCCCTTCCGTGCCTCCATCTTCTGGATGGCCTTGACGTTGAAGCGCTCATGGGCATTGAGGCGCACCGCCGACTGGCTGGTGATGAAGCAGCCTTCATTGCCGAAGGTGGCGATGGCGCGCGGTGTGGCGAAGCAATAGCCATTCTGCTTGTAGATCATGTTGCGCACCTCCCAGAGCTGCTGGCAGCCCAGTTGGCGCAAGCCCGCAGGCGTGAAGCGCTGGCTGTCGTCGCAGCCGATGATCTCATAGCAATTGGCGAAAGCGGGCACTGTCGAAGCGGCCAGTGCGGCGGCGGCAAGCACGGATAATGCGGCACGGCGGATCATTCATCCCTCCTCTGCCCCCGGATACATCTAGGCCCGCGGCGACCGCGTGCGCAACAGCGAAGACGTCAGGGCAACCTGACTTTTGATGACATCGGCAATGGTCAGACAAGGTGCTCGTCATCAAAAGGTCGGTGCGGATGCCTTGATGCAAGCAAAGCCTATCCCGCTTTATACCTCCCGGCCCTCGGCATAGACGCCATAGAGCGTGGTGAGCTGGGAGACGGTGAAGATGGTGAAGAACCAGACGAACACCATGTAGGCAGAGATGGCCAATAGCATTGCAGCCACGGGTGAAATACTGGCGATGAATGCAACAGCCATGACCGCGGCCAGCATCACGCCGAAGGACAGGAGAATGGTCAGGATGACCATGCCCAGAATAGTGAGACTGCTTCCCCTGGTATCGGCCAGGGCCTGGCGGATGCCATAGTCACTGCGGCCCAGAGCGACGGCAGGCAGCTTCACCATCATGCGCATCATGACAGTTGTGAGAAAGACCATCAGCACCAGACCGCCCAAGACCAGTAGCATGATGGAGCCTGGTGAAGGCGGCTCGGCCGGGGTCACACTGAAGCCAGCCATTATAACAAAGACGGTCAGTGCCATGGCCATGAATGCCACCGCGAAGAACAGCAAGACGATCAAGATCGTGTTGCCGGCATAACGCAGCACCAGACGGTCAATGCGCAGGCGTTCCGCCAGGGTTTGCGGAATTTCATCCAGCAGCACGAAGCGATGCCAGTTCACCGCGATGGAGGAGCCGACGATGATCTGGACGATATTGCCGAGGAGATGCATCATGTCCAGGTTTGCCATGGCCCTTTGGTTTTCGAGGCCCTGATTTTTCAGGTTGGCAAAATCAGGCAGGCCGAAAACCGCCAGCCCTGCGGCCATCAGGGCCAGGCCCACCAGCGCCCAGGGCCAGAAAATCGCAAAGGCCACGCCAATATTGGCGGTCACGGTGCGCAGGGAGTGGGAAAATATCCCGTAGCTCGTCGCCCCTGTGTTTGCGTCGCTCATGGCCGCGTCCCCTCTGGTGGCGGGGCCATGTTTTTCAGCCCCGACTCACAGGGGAATATTGTCGTGTTTCTTCCACGGATTGTCGAGTTGCTTGGTCTTCAGCATGTCGAGCGCCCGGGCGACGCGGCGGCGGGTCGAATGCGGCATGATGACATCATCAAGGAAGCCGCGCTCGGCCGCCACGAAGGGATTGGCGAAGCGGTCCTCGTATTCCTTCACCCGCCCGGCGATCTTGTCCTTGTCGGCCAGTTCGGCGCGGTAGATGATCTCGGCGGCACCCTTGGCGCCCATGACGGCGATTTCGGCGGTGGGCCAGGCATAGTTCACGTCGCCGCGCAGATGCTTTGACGCCATGACCACATAGGCCCCGCCATAGGCCTTGCGGGTGATGACGGTGATCTTCGGCACGGTGGCTTCGGCATAGGCGAAGAGCAGCTTGGCCCCGTGCTTGATGAGGCCGCCATATTCCTGGGCCGTGCCGGGCAGAAAGCCGGGCACGTCCACGAAGGTGACGATGGGAATGTTGAAGCAGTCGCAGAAGCGCACGAAGCGCCCGCCCTTGCGGCCCGCGTCACTGTCGAGAACCCCGGCCAGAACCATGGGCTGGTTGGCGAGGATGCCCACGGTGCGGCCCTTGATGCGGGCAAAGCCGGTGATGATGTTGCGGGCGTGCTGGTCCTGAATTTCAAAGAAGTCGCCGTCATCCACCGTCTTCAGGATCAGCTCCTTCATGTCGTAGGGCTGGTTCGGGTTGGCGGGGATGAGCGTATCGAGCGACATGTCCACGCGCTCGGCGTCGTCCAGCACGGGAATTTCCGGCACGTCCGCCTGATTGCTGGCGGGCAGGAAGTCGATGAGGCGGCGCATCTGCAACAGCGCCTCCACGTCATTCTCGAAGCCCTTGTCGGCGATGGACGACTTGGTGCAGTGGACCGAGGCCCCGCCCAGTTCCTCCGCCGTAACCGTCTCGTTGGTCACGGTCTTCACCACGTCGGGGCCGGTGACGAACATGTAGCTCGTGTCGCGCACCATGAAGATGAAGTCGGTCATGGCGGGGGAATAGACGTCGCCCCCGGCGCAGGGCCCCATGATGACCGAGATCTGCGGGATGACACCTGAGGCCAGCACATTGCGCTGGAACACCTCGCCATAGCCGCCGAGCGCGTTCACGCCTTCCTGGATGCGCGCCCCGCCCGCGTCGAACAGCCCGATGATGGGCGCGCGGTTCTGCAGCGCCATGTCCTGCAGCTTGGTGATCTTGCGGGCGTGGGCTTCCGACAGCGAGCCGCCGAAGACGGTGAAGTCCTTGGCGAAGACATAGACGGTGCGGCCATTGACGGTGCCCCAGCCGGTCACCACGCCGTCGCCCGGAATGATCTGCTTTTCCATGCCGAAGTCGATGCAGCGATGCTCGACATACATGTCGTATTCCTCGAAGGAGCCCTCATCGAGGAGCAGTTCGATGCGCTCGCGCGCCGTCAGCTTGCCGCGGGCGTGCTGGGCATCAATGCGCTTCTGGCCGCCACCGAGCCAGGCTTCGGCGCGCTTGCGGTGGAGCTTCTCAAGGATTTCCTGCATGACGGACCCTTTGCGGTGCACAATGGAGTTTCCTCCATAAAGCAGTCCGTCACAGTTCCGTCAAATGGGCATAAGGATTAGGCGCGCCGCCTGTCCGAAAACCGGCGGCCACTTTTCGGGCGGCAGTTCAATGGCGCGCCGCTTGTCCGAAAACCGGCGGCCACTTTTCGGGCGGCGCGCTTGGCGCTATTTCGCTGTTGCGATGGTTTTGTCGATCTGGGCCGCGCCCGCGGTGCAGAAGGCATCCAGACCGGCGTCGGCGTCTCCTTGAGTCTTGGACCAGAGCGCGTCGAGATCGCCCTGCGCCAGGCCCGAGCGCTGTTCGATGCGGGTCACGGCGTCGCCCAGGGCCGAGGTCTTGGACGCCGGCAGGCCGAGGTTGCACTTGGCCGCGGCCACCCCCGCCTGATAGGCGGCGGTGAGATCAGCCGGGGCCGACTGGGCCAGCACGGCAGTGGTCAGAACGAGGCCGAAGGCAGTGGCGAGCGTGAACCGGCTGGTCATGGCAATGATCCCTGAATGGCAAGGATTGAACCTGTAGCGGGCGAAGGTGGCGGGCTTATGGCGCGGGCGCGGCATTGTCATGCGTCCTTCCGGGCGAAGATCAGAGCCGCATCATAATCGCGGCGGCGGGCGGCGCGAGCCATGTGCGCCTCCTCGTCCTGGCCCCAATGTTCGATCTGCCAGTCCTCATCCACATGGGCGGCCTGCCAGCCCTGCGCGCCCGTGGCCGCACCCTCCAGCAGCATGAGGGCGAGCAGCGCCGAACCGGTCAGCGTGGCAAGGCTGTGGGCGGCGGCGAGGCGGAAATCATCCAGCGTTGCCGCGTGGGCGGCGACGGCGGCCAATGCCGCGTCGGGCTGGGCCACATGGCTGAGACCGGTGTGGGCGGTGAACCCCGCGCCAAGGCGCGCTTGCGCCCAGTGCAGCACCGGCTCCCACGCTGCCCGCTGGCGTTCCGCCAAGGCGGCGGGGGCATCGGCCCGGTAGCAGGTGAGGTCGCTTCCGGCATAGGCCACGATTTCCGCAATGACGGCGGCGCGGTTGGCGGCCACGCCATCGATGGCGCTATTGGCAAGCCGGGTCAGCGGCATGAGCGCGGGGTTGATGACCTTGGCTTGCGCCTGCCATTCGGCGGCCACGGCGGCGGCGGAAGCAGCGTCCGGTAGTCGAAGCGGATTCTTCAGCGGCGTCTTCACGCCCCGGCCATCGAGCAGCACGGCGTGATCCGGCCCGGTGCTGGCCGTGTGATAGAAGCGGCGCGGCAGGGGGCGCGGGGTGCGGTCACGCGAGATGCGCTCCAGCCGTTCCTCCGGGGTTTCCTCGGTCATCGCCCGTCATCCTGCCACAGCAAATCAAGAATGTTGCCAAGCTCATTGTTATCGCTGGCAATTCTGACGGCACCTGAAGCCCTGAGCGCCGCAACGTCATGGTTGCCCCAGGCCACGCCGACCGGGCGCACCCCCGCCCGCACGGCCATTTCCATGTCGAAGCTGGTGTCGCCGATCATGAGCGCGCGGTGCGGTGCCACGCCGGTCTCCGTCAATGCCGCCAGCGCCATGGCGGGGTGCGGCTTGGAGGGATGGTCGTCGGCGGTCTGCACCGTGACGAACCAGCCGACCATGCCCTGCGCTTCCAGCAGGTGCTCGACCCCGCGCCGCGACTTGCCGGTGGCAATGCCCAGCACCACGTCATGACGCGCCCGCAGCCTCTCCAGCAGGGCGCGCGCACCCTCGAACAGGGGTTCCGGGTGGGCACCGCTGCGGCGGAAATTCCAGAAGGCGCTGCGATAGGCGTCGGCCAGCCGCTGGTGGGCGGCGGCGTCGGCCTCGGGCGTCAGGAACTTCATGGCCTCGACCAGCGACAGGCCAACGACCCGGCGCGATTGGGCCGGGGGCGGCGGCACCAGGCCTTCGGCGGCGAAGGCCGCCGCCAGCGAGGCCGCGATCATGCCCGCTGAATCGACCAGCGTGCCGTCGACGTCAAAAAGAGCGAGTTTCATTCCCCGGAATCCGCGTCAAACCGCTGGCCATCAAAGCCCAGAAGGGCGAAGGTCTGCATCATATGCTTTGGCAGGGGGGCGGAAATGTCCACCGTGCCGCCGCGCGGATGGGGAAAAACAATGCGCCGGGCGTGGAGGTGCAGGCCCGGCCCCGCCCCCTCCGGCACGTCGCGGTCGCCGCCATATTTGTTGTCGCCCAGAATGGACGTGCCGATGTGAGCCATGTGGGCGCGCAACTGGTGCTGACGGCCGGTGGAAGGCTTGAGGCTCATCCAGGCGGCGACCTTTCCGGCCCGGTCGATGACACTGTAGTGGGTCACGGCCTTCTGGCTGTCCTCGGCTTCATCCGGCGTGGCGGGTGCGCGCATGCGGTCGCCCTCCGGCCCCTTGGCCTTGAGGAGAGCCACGTCGATGCGGCCCTGGGCCGGGCTGGGCACGCCCTTGACCACGGCCCAATAGGTCTTCTTCACGGCACGGGTGGCGAAGAGCTTGCCAAGGCTTGCGGCAATGGCGCGGCGGCGCGCCACCACGATGACGCCCGAGGGGTCGCGGTCGAGCCGATGAACCAGCAGGGGGCGCTCCTTCAACTCCACGCCGAGGCCCATGAGCAGACCGTCGAGGTGGCGGTGGGTTTTCGTGCCGCCCTGCACGGCGAAGCCTGCCGGCTTGTCGAGGACATAAAGATCCTTGTCCGCGAAGAGGATCATGGACTGGAACAGCTCGCGCTCGGTCCGGGTGAGCGGCGGAATGTCCGCCTTGGGCAGGTCGGCGGGGCGCGTATCGAAGGCAAGCGGCGGCACCCGCACCTCCTGCCCCTCGGCCAGACGGGTCGAGGTTTTCACCCGCCCTGCCCCCACCCGCACCTGGCCGGTGCGCGTCAGCTTGTTGAGATAGGCGAAGGTGACCTGGGGAAAGTGCACGCGGAACCAGCGGTCGAGGCGCATGCCGTCCTCATCCGCGCTCACCAGGTGGCGCTTCACCTCGCTCATGGGTGCAGGGCCCGCACCAGTGCCAGCCCCGCCATGATGGCGGCAAGGGAAAGGATGACGGAGGCCGCCACATAGGAACCGGCCAGGACAGGGGCGCGGCGCTCCACCAGCAGGGCGAAGTCCAGCGCGAAGGCCGAGAAGGTGGTGAAGCCGCCGAGGATGCCGGTGGTGAGAAAGGCGCGGGCGTCATTGCCAACGTTCCAGCGTGCCGCCATGAGGCCCACAAGCGCCCCCATGACAAAGCTGCCGGCCACATTGACGATGAGCGTGTGCCAGGGGAAGGCCGTGCCCAGCATCCGGCCTGACAGCACATTGACGCCATAACGCGCCGCCGAACCCAAAGCACCGCCCAGCGCCACCCAGACGACGGTGGGCATTACAGCCAGCCCTTGCGCTTGAAATAAAGGAAGGGCAGCACGGCGGAAATGATCATGAGCCCGATGGCCCAGGGATAGCCGAACCGCCAGGCCAGTTCCGGCATGTATTGGAAATTCATGCCATAGATGGAGGCGACCAGCGTGGGCGGCAGGAAGACCACGGCGGCCACCGAGAAGATCTTGATGATGCCGTTCTGCTCGATGGAGATCATGCCGAGCACGGCGTCGAGCAGGAAGCTGATCTTGCCCGCCATGAAGGAGGCGTGATCGGTGAGCGAGATGATGTCGCGCTGGAGCGTCTTGATGCGGGCGCGGTGATCCTTGGTTTCCTTGTTCTGGCGCATCTGGTCGATGACCGTCTGGGCAAAGGCCACCATGCGGCCGATGGAAACCAGGCTTTCGCGCATCTTGGAGGAGAAGTCGCCCTCCTCGCCGATCTGTTCCAGCAGGGTTTGCAGGTCGCGCGGCTTGCGGCGCTTGCGTCCGCTCGATGCCCGTTGCAGGTGGTGGGTGGTGTCGAAGGTCTGGCGAGAGGTCTGGTCGACGATCATGGCCACCCGTTCGAGATGGTCGGCGGCCCGGTCCACCACCGCTTCCAGCAGGCTGATGAAAATACCCCAGCCGGTCATGGGCGTGGTCTGGGGCTTCTGGGCCCGGCGCAGAAAGGCGGGGAAGGACTGGGGATAGTGATAGCGGACGGTGATCAGCCGGTTGTTCTTGATGATGAAGGTGACGGGGGAGGATTCGGGCTGGTCGCTGTCGCCGCGGCGCACCACCGTGGCGGTCATGAAGGCCGCATCATCCTCCTGATAGAGACGGCTCGAGGCTTCGATCTCGGCCAGTTCCTCGCGGGTTGGAATGTCAATGCCGAAGGCGGCCTCCACCGCGCTTTCCTCATCGTGGGTGGGTTCGACCAGGTCGATCCACACTGCGTCCTCGGGCACGCCGGGCTGGGCCGGGGCCGGGCAATCCACCAGACAGGCATTTTCGGTGCGGTAGAGATAAAGCAAGATGGGGACTCCGCCTCTGGGGGTGGCGATCACCCTCCCCTAGCCTTGTCCGTGCGCCTTGGCAATGGGGCATGGCGGCGGTGCCGCCCCTTGCCCCGTGGGCTATTCCGTCAGCCGCACATTGGCTTCCAGGGCCTTGTCCAGCATGGCCTTCAGGCCATCGGTTATGCCCTGCGGCGTATCAGCCGAAAAGAACATGTCCTTCGAGGCGCAGGCCTTGAGGGTGGGCACGATGTCCTCGTCATAGTCCTCAACAAATTGCGGGAAGGGGCTGCGGCTCGGCACCTTGTAGTCGACATGCAGCACGCCGACCTGGACGCCTGCCGTCTTCAGCGTACGGCACCAGTCGGGATCGATCGGACCTAACTGATGATTGCTGCTATAGACCGTTTCCACATTGCTGTCCCAGTGCGGCATGTCGTGCACGCCGTCGGTGACGATGAACAGGACCTTGTGGGCGTTGCTGCTGTTGCCGGTAATCTTCTGGGTGACCTTGGCCAGGCCCACCCGGTAGTCGGTATTGCCCTGGGACGCCGTTGCCTCCGCCAGCTTGATGACGTGGTTCTTCACCTTGGACAGATTGGCGTCGAGCGGCACCAGTTCTTCCAGACTGTCGGCCATGCCATAGAGACTGGCCTTGAACAGGCTTTCGCCCTCCTTGTCTTCCAGTTCGTCGATGACGCTGTCGACGGCGCTGTCAACCACATCGACCCTGAGCCTGATACCGGCGGCGTGGGCGACGTCGATGGTATTGACGCCCGAATAAAAATCGCTGTGGCAGGCGAATTCGCAGTTGATCTGGGGATGGTTGAGCATCTGGGTCATCTCGGCGCTGGTGGCCCCGAGGCCCATGGACGACGAGGTGTCGATCAGGAAATTGAATTCCCACTTGGTCTGGTCAAGATCCGAGGAGGCCTTGACCGCGCCCTTGAAGTCCAGGGCGCCAACGCCGACAACGGCCAGAAAATGGGTGGGGAACTTGGCGGTGTAGGTGATGCGCGACGACCAGCCCGCGCCGGAATTGGTCATCACGATGGTGGCAGGCGTTTCCGCGATCTTCGCTTCAGAGGCCAGGTTCGCTTCCCACGCCGACCGCGCATAGGCCACGGCGGCGGTCTTGATGGCACTTTCGCTCAGGCTGCCTTCACTGGTCTTCTCGTTGGCGAAACTGACCGCCGCCAGGGCTGCCGCGTCGGCGGCAGCGGAATAGCGCGCCTGATTTTCGGAATAGCTGGCAAGGTCATAGGCAGCGCCGCACAGGCCGATGACCGCCGCCAGCGTGAGCGCGGTGATGATGGCGACATTGCCGGTGCTATTTTTAAGAAAATTTTTGGTCGCGCCGTACATGGCGGTGATCTCCGCAGAATTGCCACAAAATTTAGCGACGCCGGCCTAAGCGTTTCTTGCTGTTTTCGCTAAAATTTGACGGGAAACACGCAAAATTCCCCATGGTAAATGACTGATAAGGCGCGCAAACCCATGCGGGTGCCGGCAACATGCGTGGGTTTCTCCCGGCCGCGCCTTGGGTTATGCAGGAGGCATGACTCACTCTCTTCACATCATCGGCGCGGGGCTTGCCGGCTCCGAGGCGGCCTGGGCGGCGGCCAATGCCGGTTGTCCGGTCGTGGTTCATGAAATGCGGCCCCTGCGCCTCACCGACGCGCACTCCGGCAGCAGTTGTGCCGAGCTGGTCTGTTCCAATTCCTTCCGCAGCGATGACTCCGACCAGAATGCCGTGGGCCTGCTGCATTGGGAGATGCGGCAATTGGGCTCGGTCGTGATGGCCGCCGCCGATCATCATCAGGTGCCCGCCGGCGGTGCGCTGGCGGTGGACCGCGAGGGTTTTGCCGCCGAGGTGACGGCGCGGCTGGAGGCGCATCCGAACATCACCATCGCGCGCGGCGAGGTGGCGGGCCTGCCGCCGGAGGACTGGGGTCAGGTCATCGTCGCCACCGGCCCCCTCACCTCCCCTGCCCTGGCGGAGGCCATCCGTGCCGCCACGGGCGAGGATGGGCTGTCCTTCTTCGATGCCATAGCCCCCATCGTGCACCGTGAATCCATCAACATGGAGATCGCCTGGTTCCAGTCGCGCTATGACAAGGAGGGGCCGGGCGGCACGGGCCGCGACTATCTCAACTGTCCGCTCACCCGCGCGCACTATGAGGCTTTCATCGCGGGCCTGCTGGCGGGCGAAAAAACCGATTTCCGGGAGTGGGAAAAATCCACACCCTATTTCGACGGCTGCCTGCCCATCGAGGGGATGGCCGAGCGCGGACCGGAGACGCTGCGCCACGGACCCATGAAGCCGCGCGGCCTGACCAACCCGCGCGATCCCGCGGTGAAGCCCCATGCGGTGGTGCAACTGCGGCAGGACAACAAGCTGGGCACACTCTACAACATGGTGGGTTTTCAGACCAAGCTGAAGCACGCTGAACAGGTGCGCCTGTTCCGCACCATTCCGGGGCTGGAGAACGCCGAGTTTGCCCGGCTGGGCGGCTTGCACCGCAACACCTTCCTGAACAGTCCCAGGGTTCTGGACGAGCGCCTGCGGCTGCGCGCAAGGCCGCGCCTGCGTTTTGCCGGGCAGATCACCGGGGTCGAGGGCTATGTGGAAAGTGCGGCCATGGGGATCATGGCGGGGCTTGCCGCGGCGGCGGAGATGGCAGGCCGGGACTTTGCCCTGCCGCCCGCCACCACGGCCCATGGCGCGCTTGTCAATCACATCACCGGCGGGCACATTGCAACCACCGATGCGCGCGGCGCCTCGTTCCAGCCGATGAATGTGAACTTCGGCCTGTTTCCGCCGGTCGATGCGCCGAAGAAGGGAGCGGACGGCAAGCGCCTGTCGCACAGCGACAAGGCGGTGGCGCGCAAGCGCGCCTATACCGCCCGCGCCAAGGCCGACTTCATGGCGTGGAGGGCGGCGGCATTGCCGGAGCGTTAAGGGCGCGGTCTTCCTCGATGAGCCAGAAGGTCATGGAATTGAGCGCGGGCTGGTCGCCCGTGCTGCCATAGGCATCCACCACCAGCAGGGTTACGCCGGGGGTTATGGTCACAGCCGCCGGAGCGGGCACTGCGGCGGGCGATTTGCCGGCCGGGCTGTTCTCCAGCCAGGAAAGGATGTCTGCCGTGCTGAAGGTCCACTCATGGCGCGGCGTCCTGACATGAAACAGCGTGCCGTCGTGCCAGGCCATGCGGTCGGGCGGCTGGGTCAGCGCGGTTTCGCTGCCCGACACATAGAGCGGCCCATAAAGCATTGCGGCGGCGGGAATGGCGTGGTTCAGCGGCCGGTTGGTGTTGAAGGCCACCATCTGGCCCGGATTGACATAGGCAGTGAAGCCCAGTTTGCCGGTGATGTCCTGCACCATGGTCCAGTCATCCGTGCTGGCATCGGGCCGGCTCGCAGCCGGAAACAGCGCCGCCACCCGGGAAAGGCCACCGGCCTGGCGCAGGGCCGCAATGATCGAATAACCAGTGGTCTGCGCCTCAGGGGCAAGCTTCGGCGCAGGCAACTTGATCATGCCGTCCTGCCACATGCCATGGCGCTCCAGCAGAGCCTGAAACTGGTGAAGCTGGCTGCGGATGGTGGTGCCTTGCGCCCCCTGCGGACCGAAGGCGGCGACCAGCAACAGGGCCGCCATGGCACCGACGATGGCGCGCATGTCGGCGGCGTTGCGGCGGTAGGCGAGATAGGCAGTGGTCAAGACCGCCCAGAGGGCAATGAGCGCAATGCCATAGCGGTCCGGCGTCACGCCATAATCGGCCACGCGCCGCCAGATGGCGATGACCAGAAGGGCCGAGGGAATGATGGTGAGCCAGAACCAGCCGCGCATGAACAGGCGCAGCAGCCTGGTGCCGGTTTCGCGCCAGGGCCAGGCAATGAGCCAGACGCCCGTTCCGCCCACGGCGTAGATGGCGACCATGGTGCCGATCTGGCCGCGCGGCAGGGATTGGGTGAGCGCGATCTTCACGGCATAGGCATGGAGGATGAGGGCATAGACCACCACCACCGGCACGAGGATGTAGTTCACCAGCACCGAGACGCCGCGCTCCAGCGGCGCGCCGCGATGGTCGGCGACATCAAGTGCCGTATCGAGATCACGCGGCATGAGGGAGAGGCCATAGACCGGCGCGATGAGGGCGCAGGCCGTGGCGATGATGTGTTCCTCGGTGTTGTGAACGGGGTTGATGCCGAAGAGATACTTCAGCGCGGCGACGATGGCGAGGAGACCGAGGGCAAAGGCCAGTCCCGCCAGCCCCGCCAGAATGGCCGCCAGCCCATAGCGTAGGTTGAAAAACCACAGGCCTCCCTGCGTGGCTCCGCGCCGCAGATGGGCTGCCACCATGGTGAGGGCAATGAGGCCGCAGAAGAGATAAAGCGCCGAGACATGGAGGGCCGCGTTGAACCAGCCCAGAACCGCGGCAAGCAGGCCGGCCACTGCGGCCAGGGCAAGGTTGGTGGCAGGCGTCATGCCCCTGCCCTCGGCGAAAAGATGGGCCGCGCCGGCCGCAAAGAATCCGGCAGCGGCGGCCATGATGACATCCGTTTGGGGATCGCCGCTGCGCGTGATGATGTGATAGTTGAGGTAGAAGGTGAGCAGCACCGACCACAGGGCGGGCACGGGAAAACGCGCCAGCGTGGCGGCCAGATCGGGCACCATACGTTCCAGCCGGTCACTTAATCCCATGATACCCCCTCACGATGGCGTGAAGTAACGCGGCAAAGATGGCCGATTCTGGGCGACCCGCCCGGATGGTTACTGCGGCGCGGTCTGATAGCCCGGCCCCACCACCAGGGGCTGATCCGGCAGGGTGGACTGGTCAACTGCGGTGGTGAAGGTCTTGTCGTAGTGCGCCAGTTCCGCGCCTGCCTGATCGAGCACGCGCAGCCGGGCGCGATAGGCATGGCCCTTGACGATGCCGCGCAGCGGCGGCGTGCGGAACATGTAATCGAGGCGCGAGGGATCGATTTCGGCGGTCTGAACCTCCTCGCCGCCGCCGGGCAGTTCGAAGCGCGCCTCCAGCCGCGCGCCGGGGGGCGGCGGCTTCTGCCGCCGGACCACAAAGCCGTAATAGTGGTCGGCGATGCGGTAGTTGAAGATGAAACCACCGCCGACGAAGGTGAAATAGGGATCATCCGCGCCGCCGCAGCCGGGAAGAGCTGCAGCAGACAGTCCGGCCATGAGATCGCGGCGGTTCATGTCACACCTCGCTGTCACGATGGAGGGGTTGACCGAGAAGCCCCTCCGGTTTCAACACCAGCACCACGGCAATGAAGCCGAAGACCGCCACGTCGCGCCACAGCATGGGGCTGGTGGCGGTCCACAGGGTTTCCAGCGCGGCCAGAAAGAGGCCGCCGACGATGGCTCCCTCCACCCGGCCAAAGCCGCCGATGATGGCGGCAAACATGGCCTTGAAGCCGAGCACCAGGCCCATGGCGAAACTGACGCCGCCATAGGCCACTGTGATGATCCAGCCCGCCACCGCCGCCAGCGCCGAGGCGGCCATGAAGGATCCGGCGAAGACCGCGGTCGTGTCCACCCCGCACAGGGCGGCCATGGTGGGGTTCTGTGCGACCGCGCGCTAGTGACGGCCCGCCGGTGGGAGGGGCAGCCCCGCCAGCACCAGAATGGCGGCAGAGAGGCCAGCACCCATGGCCCAGAGCTGCGGCCAGGACAGGGTGACGCCGGGCACGGGTTGCAGGCTCTCGGCATAGAGCGGTGGCAGCCACAGATCGCGGCCATGGCTGGCTATGCGCAGGATTTCGATGAGGACGATGGAGACGCCGATGGAAGCGATCATGACCGACTGGCCGCGCGCGGCCAGCAGCGCACCGAAGACCAGGCGGTGCAAGACCCGGCCCAAAAGCGCCGCTGCCAACAGCCCGGCCAGGAGAGCGGCAAGATAGACCCCGGCCGCATGAAAACCATGGAACAGGGCCCAGACCGCAGCGGTGAAGGCCGTGGCCGCGCCGAAGCTGGCGATATCGCCGAAGGCCAGGATGATGCGGTTGGTGAGGC
This sequence comes from uncultured Alphaproteobacteria bacterium, assembly GCA_937872985.1. Classification (GTDB taxonomy): domain Bacteria; phylum Pseudomonadota; class Alphaproteobacteria; order Rhizobiales; family Aestuariivirgaceae; genus Aestuariivirga. The sequence continues at coordinate 13,975 of CALMUW010000028.1, read as the reverse complement.
CCTGCAGCAGGGCATAGGCAAGGCCCAGGGTGACATAGAGACTGGCCAGCATGAGCCCGTTCACGGCCTGCTGCAGGGCATAGGCGCTGACGAGTGCTGCAAGCTGTTGGTCCAGCTATTCTTCCTCCCTGCCCCGGATGGACAACCGGTTGACAGCTCACATCTAGCGTGCGGAGCGGACGGGGGCCAATCAGAATATGTTGCGGCGGGCGGCGCGCCAGATGGCCCATTGCCGGGTGAAGGGGTTCAGCACCGGCGGACGGGTGAAGGCGGCAGGGCCGAGGCGCCTGATACGGGAGAGCCACAGGGGGGCCACGGCGACCGGCAGGAAGGCGGGCCGGGCCGCTGATGGCACGGCGGCATGGGCAATGCGGGCCTGGCTGAGGCGGGCTTCGGCATGGGCGGCAAGGGCGGCGATGACGGGGCCTTCATTCCCCTGCCCCAGTGCGGCGCGCGCCAGGCCATGCTGGCGCAGCAAATCTTCCGGGATGAGGGCAAAGCCATGGCCGCGCTGGGCCGGAAGGTCGGCCAAGAGGCGCGCCAGCCCCAGGGCAACGCCCGCCAGACCCGCCGTTTCCGTTGCGGCCGCAGCCTCAGGCCCTGCGAGGGTGAGGGCGACCATCTGGATGAGGGCCGAGGTGGTGTGGCCGAGGTGGGCTTCAAGCGCCGCCATGTCCGGCAGCGGATCGGCATAGAGCTGGTCGCGCCGGGCCAGCACCATGCCGTGCAGCGCTGCCTGCGGCAGAGGGGCCGCACCCAGGACCGGGGCCAGGGCCTGCGCCACGGGATGATCCTGGGCCGCGCCCGCTGCCATGGCGTCCAGCGTGTCCAGCCACCATTGCAGGCGGATTTCGCCCATGGCGGCATCGCTCACCTGATGGGGAATGCGCGCCACCTCGAGATCGAAGGCATAGAGCGCCTGAACCGCGGCGCGCCGGGCGTCGGGCGCATAGAGGCTGGCGAGATAGTGGTCGCGGACCTCACGCCGCAACCCACCGGCGATGGGGTCTGCGGCCAGCACGGCTCAGGGCACCGCGAGGAAGGCGGCGGCGACGCGGCGGCCTTCACCGAGCAGGATGTTATAGGTGCGCACGGCATCACCCGTTGCCATCCAGTCCGGCGTCAAGCCGTGGTGCGGGAAGCCCGCCATGAGCGCCGCCGGGGGCCGCACCATGACCGCGCCCGTGCCGAAGAGGAAAATATCAAAGCCGACGCGCTCGGCAGCGACCCTGGCGAAGTCGGCGATGGTGAGCCTGGCGAGGTCGGCGGGCGGCCAGTCATACATGCCGGACGGCAGGGAGAGCAGCGATCCCTTGCACAGGCCATTGGCAAAACGAAAGCCGCCATTGCCATAGGCGGCAATGACGGCCTGTTGCGGATAATGCGCCATCAGCCGCGCTGCGGAACGGCTGCCGCCCTGGCCGCGTCCACCGGCTGGCTCATGCGGCTGGAGCCGGTGAGAATGAGCACGGGGGCGGCCACGAAGATCGACGAATAGGTGCCGACCAGCACACCCCAGATCATGGCGAAGGCAAAGCCGTGAATGACCTCGCCGCCGAAGATATAAAGCGCCAGCAGGGCGATGAGGGTGCAGATGGAGGTGAGCAGCGTGCGCGGCAGCACCGAATTGATGGAGAAGTCGATGAGGTCCACCAGTCCCATGGACTTGTACTTGCGCAGATATTCGCGGATCCGGTCGAAGACCACGACCGTGTCGTTCAGGGAATAGCCGATGATGGTGAGAATGGCGGCGATGATGTTGAGGTTGAACTCCAGCCCCATGACCGAGAACAGGCCGATGGACAGCAGCACGTCATGCAGCAAGGACGCGATGCCGCCGATGGCGAATTGCCACTCGAAGCGGAACCACAGATAGGCCAGCACGCAGATGAGCGAGACGACCGTGGCGATGATGGCGGCCTGGGTCAGTTCGCCGGAAACCTTGGGCCCAACCGTTTCGGTGGAACGATATTCAACGCCGGTGCCGAGGGCAGCCTTGACCTTTTCCTGGGCCGCCTGTTCGGCCAGCTCATTGCCTTGCGATTCAAGACGGATCAGCACGTCGCGGGGGCCGCCGAACTCCTGCAGTTCGACGCTGCCGATGCCGAGGCCGTCGAGGGTCTTGCGCATCTGGTCGAGGTTGGCGGCCTCCGCCGTGCGCACGGTCATCACCGTGCCGCCCTTGAAGTCGATGCCGTAGTTGAGGCCGATGGTGAGGAAGGCGGCAACCGCCAGCATCGTCAGGATACCGGACAGGATGAAGCCATAGCGCGACAGGCGCATGAAGGGGATCTTCGTCCCGTCGGGAATGAAGCGGATGGGTTTCCAGCGCATCAGAGATTGATCTCCTTGGGCTTGCGGGTCTTGACCCAGAGGGCAACCAGAAGCCGCGTCAGGGTGTAGGCGGTGAACATGGTGGTGGCGATGCCCACGGCCAGGGTCACGGCAAAGCCGCGCACCGGGCCGGAGCCGACGCCGAACAGCACCAGGGCCGCGATGAGGGTGGTGACATTGGCGTCCACGACGGTGCGCAGCGCCTCGCCGAAGCCGATGTCGATGGCGCTCATGGGGGTGCGGCCATTGCGCCATTCCTCACGGATGCGCTCATAGATCAGCACGTTGGAGTCGACCGCCATGCCGAGCGTCAGCACGATGCCGGCGATGCCGGGCAGCGTGAGGGTGAAGCCGAAGAAGGACATGATGGCCACCAGCATGATGAGGTTGGCGACCAGCGCGATATTGGCGATGAGACCGAAGAAGCCATAGGGCAGGAAAATGAAGCCGATGACGGCAGCCAGGCCGATGATGGCGGCGGTGACACCCGCCTTGATGGAATCAGAGCCGAGGCTCGGCCCCACGGTGCGCTCTTCCACGATGTTGAGCTTGGCGGGCAAAGCGCCGGAGCGCAGCACCACGGCGAGGTTCGCCGTTTCATCCACCGAGAAGTTGCCGGAGATCTGGCCGGAGCCGCCGAGGATGGGCTCGTTGATATTAGGGGCAGACTGGATGACGTCGTCGAGCACGATGGCGAAGGGCTTGCCGACATTTTCCGCCGTCAGCTTGCCAAAGCGCACAGCGCCCTTCTGGTTGAAGCGGAAGGTGACGACCGGCTGATTGTTCTGGTCGAAGGCGGGCTGGGCGTCCGACAGGTCGGCACCATCCACCGTGGCGCGGCTGGAGGTCTGGATCCACATGGTGCTGGGGCTGCCTTGGGGAAGGCGCGGATCAGGCTTGACCGCAAGCGCCTTGCACTCCGGCGGCGGCACTGAATTGGGACCGCCGGGAGGCGTTTCGCACAGCAGGTTGAAGGTCAGCTTGGCGGTGGTGCCGATGGCGGCCTTCACCTGATCGATGTTCTGGATGCCGGGCAGTTGGATGGCGATGCGGTCCTTGCCCTGCTGCTGGATGACCGGCTCGGTGGTGCCCAGCGAATTGATGCGCCTTTCCAGAATGGTGATGGACTGCTTGATGGCGCCGCCGATCTTGCCTTCGAGGCCAACAGGATTCTGCACGAAGCGGAACGTCTGGCCGTCCTGATTGAGATCATAGAGATCGACCGAGCCGCCGCCCGCCAGCAGGCTCGCGGTTACCGGCTGGCGCAGTTTTTCCAGAGCCGTTTTGGCCGCCGTCAGGTCTTCCGGCTTGGTGATGGTGACGTTCACCCCCTCGGGGTTGCGCTGAATGCCGCTGTAGCCGATCTTGCCCTCGCGCAGGGACGAGCGGATGTCGCTGGCCAGAATCTGGCTGAGCTTATCGGTGAGATCCTTGCGGTCCACCTCCATCTGCACGTTGGACCCGCCGCGCAGGTCGAGGCCCAGGGTCACGGGCCTCAGCCCGAAAGTATCGAGCATAAACTTGCGGCCGCCCTCCGGCAGGGCATTGGGCAGGGCCACGAAGATCGCCAACAGCAGCGAAGCCAGAATGGCGAGAATCTTCCAGCGGGGGAAAAACAGCATGGGGAAACCGCTTATTTCGTCTCGACTGGAGTAGTCTTGTTGCGCACTTCGGCAATGCCGCCGCGCAGCACGCGCACCTTCACATTGTCGCCGACCTCGACCAGCAGTTCCTGATCGTCCACCACCTTGACCACCTTTCCGATGAGGCCGCCGTTGGTGACGATGGTGTCACCCTTGCCCACGGCGCTGATCATGGCCTGGTATTCCTTCATCTTGCGCTGTTGCGGGCGGATGAGCAGAAACCAGAAGACCGCCATCATCATGACGAGCGGCAGGATCATGCCGATGAGGCCACCGGCGTCGGTGGGCGCGGCCGCAGTCTGGGCCAGGGCTTCGGAAATGAACATGGAATTCTCCCGGAGGGGCGCGACACGAAGCGCCCGGTTGAAGCTGCCGGGAATATAGCGATGGAAATCCCCATTGCAACCGCCGAAAGCCACTGTGCCGCAGGGCCATCTTTACGGCAGGGGTGATCGGCGCTTTACTCGGGCCATGAGCAAAGCATCGAAAAAACACCTGCTGGAACGGATGGCGGCGGCTCTGGAGCGCCAGTTCCCGCCGCCGCCGGAAGCCGCTGACCTTCACGGCCACGACGCCTTCGTCTGGCGGCGCGACCCGCCGGGACTGGATGCGGTGGCGCGGGTCAACCGGGTCGAGTTGTCGCTGCTGAAGGCCATCGACCAGACGCGCGACATTCTCCACGGCAATACGCTGCGCTTCGCCCAGGGCCTGCCCGCCAACAATGCCCTGCTCTGGGGGGCGCGCGGCATGGGCAAGTCGTCGGTGGTGAAGGCGGTGCATCACGCCGTCAACGGTGCCACGGGCGGCAGCCTCAGGCTCATCGAGATCCACCGCGAGGATATCGACACCCTGCCCCGTCTGATGGCGCTGTTGCGCGACGAGACCGACCTGCGCTTCATCGTGTTCTGTGATGACCTGTCCTTCGACGGGGCCGACACCTCCTACAAGAGCCTGAAGGCGGCGCTGGAGGGCGGGCTGGAAGGCAGGCCGGACAACGTGCTGTTCTATGCCACCTCGAACCGCCGCCACCTGATGGCGCGCGAGATGATCGAGAACGAGCAGTCCACCGCCATCAATCCGTCCGAGGCGGTGCAGGAAAAAGTGTCGCTGTCAGACCGCTTCGGCCTGTGGCTCGGCTTTCACAATTGCTCGCAGGATGAGTATCTCGACATGATCGCGGGCTATATCGGGCATTACGGCCTGAAGACCGCACCAGAGATCTGGCAACCCGAGGCGCTGGAATGGGCGGCGACGCGCGGGGCGCGGTCCGGCCGGGTGGCCTTCCAGTTCGTTCAGGACCTGGCGGGACGACTGAGACAGCGGCTGGAAAAGGATGGGACGGTTTAGCGTCCCGCTTTTTCTTGCGCATCATCTGATCCGAAAAGTGCAAGACACTTTTCGGGATGATGCGGGACGGTTGGGACAGCGGCTGGAAAAGGATGGGACCGCTTAGCGTCCCGCCTTTTCTGCGCATCATCTGATGCAACCCGCATTCACGGCTGTGAAAATGCAGAAGCCCGGAGAACTCCGGGCTTCCTTTTGCAGGCTACTCACTCACAGCACTAAAAGTCAGACGGTCAATTCATCGCCGTGGCATTGCCCAGGAACTTCATGGGATCCATGGCGGTGGCTCCCTTGCGCACCTCGAAGTGGAGCTGCGGGCTCGACACCGAACCGGTCTGGCCGGCGCTGGCGATGACATCGCCGCGCTTCACCACATCGCCGCGCTTCACCACCAGTTCCTTGGCGTGGGCATAGGCCGTCACCCAGCCGCCCTCGTGGCGGATGAGCACGAGATTGCCATAGCCCTTCAACTCGTTGCCGGCATAGGCCACCACGCCGCCCTCGGCGGCGCGGATGCCGGTGCCCTCGGGCACGGCAATGTTGATGCCCTCATTCTTCAAGCCGTTGGACTTGGGACCAAAGCCGGAGATGACCTTGCCCTTGACCGGCCAGCGCATGGAGCCCACGCCCACCGGCGCACCGGCCTCGACGCTGGCCTGCTGTTGCGGCACCGGCGCGGCGACGGCGGCGGGCGGCGGCGGCACGTTCCGGGCCATGGTATTTTCGCCCACGGCGGCCTCACCATCGCTGATGGTGTCATCCATCGGTGCGGGCGCCGCATTCTTCCTGGACGGCGCGGCGGCCACCACCGGACCCGAGGAGCCGGAGGGCAGCTTCACCCGCTGGCCGACACTGAGGCTGGTGTTATGCGGCAGGCCATTGGCATCGGCGATGGCATAGGGCGACACGCCATATTTGCGGCCCAGGGAGAAGAGCGTTTCGCCCGCAGCAACCGTATGCGCGCCACCGGATGCCTTGACCGGCGCGGCTGCCGCCTCCTCTTCCGCCAGCGAGGTGGACCGGGATGCCATGACGGGAGCCTTGGCCGCGGTCTTGCCGGGAATGCGCAGAACCTGACCGGTGGAAACCGTATAGGGCGCATTGATATCGTTGGCGCGGGCCAGTTCGGCCACGCTGATATCATTGGCCCTGGCGATGGAATAAAGCGTCATGCCGGAGGCGACGCGCACCGTGCCGGCGCTGGAAACGGGCTGCGAAACGGGCGCGGCCACGGGTTCAGCCTGGGCCGTTTCCGCGGCATCGTCATAGCCCTGCGCGTTATAGCGCGGCTTCACATAGCTGGGCTTCCGGGCGGTGGTGACCGGCGCCTTGTAGCTTGGCTGGGCATAGGAAACCTGCGGGGCCGCCGGCGCCTTGTAGGCGGGAGCCTTATAGGCGGGGGCCTTGTAGGCATCCTCATAGTTATAGGCAGTGTTATAGCTCGGCTGCTTCAGCGGTGCGGCGGCGAGCGGCTTGGACGAAATGGTGTCCGCTGGAGCGTGATAGGAATAGCTGGGCGCCTTGGCCACCACCTTGGGCTTGGGCACCGAGGCGGTATAGACCGGATCGGAGTCCGAGGGATTGCTGCCGGTGTTGTCGGCGAAACGGGTGACCGCCGAGGAACAGCCCGCCAGCATCACAACGAGTGCGGCGGAGGTCATGAGCTTGGCCGCGGCAAGGCCGAAAACGGGAGACGAGACAGGTTTACGCATACGCGGCACTCCGGAACAGACTAACTTGCTTCAAAATGGCGGGTTTGGGTTAAGAGAGGGTTTAATCCCGCGGCACTCCTGTCCCCGCTGCCAAAAAATTTACCGTAACTCACTCCACCACCACGCGGGCACCGATCTTCACCCGATTGTAGAGGTCGATGATCTCGTCGTTCATCAGGCGGATGCAGCCGGAGGACACGGCCTGGCCGATGCTCCAGGGCTGGGTGGTGCCGTGGATGCGGTATTCGGTGTTGCCAATATAGAGAGCGCGCGCGCCCAGCGGATTCTCCGCGCCACCCGGCATCACGGCGGGAATGATGCGCCCCTTCTGCATCTTCTCGCGTTCGATCATGGCCTGGGGCGGCCGCCATTCCGGCCAGACCGCCTTACGGGTGATGCGGTTTTCGCCGCGCCAGGTGAAGCCTTCGCGGCCCACGCCCACGGGATACATGATGGCCTTGCCGCCGGTGAGGACGAAATAGAGTTTGCGTTCGCTGGTGCGCACCAGAATCGATCCCGGCTCCATGGCGGGGGCGAAGTCAACCGTGCGGTGGCGCAACACCGGATCGGTAACGTCACGCAGGGTTCGTCCGGGTGCCGCGCCCGGCGTTTGCAAACCGCCATAGACCACGAAATTATCCGGTGAAAACACCGGCTGACTGGCCCTCGCCGCCACGGGCACCAGCACCGCGACCGCCACCATCATCACCGCTGAACGCCATGCGGCCCCCATGCCCGAACCCCGCTGTCAAAGCCTTCCGCCACCATGCCGCAGCATGGTTAAACAGGGTTAAAGGGTCATGGTTTCCGAATGGTCAACGCGGCGGCCTCGCGGGTGATGGGATGGCGCCAGCGCGGCGCGATCTCGGCCAGGGGGCCGCGCACGAAGGCGCGCTGCAATATGCCGGGGTGCGGCAGCTCCAGCCCGTGCAATTGGCCGCCCGCCGGGCGGATGATGAGGCCGTGATAGTCAAGGAGGTCGAGGTCGGGGGTGCGCGGCCCCCAGCGCGGGGGGCCCGGGCGGCCCGCCGCACGTTCGATGGCATGCAGGCGGGACAGCAGGGCGCGCGGCGGCAGATGGGTGATGATGGCCGCCACGGCATTGGCGAAGTCCGGCTGGTTCTTGCGCCCGAAGGGCTTGGTGATGATGACGCGCGACACCGCCCTGAGACGAAGGGGCCCCCGGTCCAGTTCCACCAGCGCCCGCGCCAGTGTCGCCGCCGGGCTGCCCCAGGGGCCGGAGAGATTGCTGCCCAGTGCGATGAGGATCATGGACCTTGCCTTGTGTATCGCGCCCATTACCTAGCGGTCTTGGCTGTGCTGGCTCATGGCCGCCGCTCTCTCTCATTGCTGGCGGGCAACTTATCTGACTTTTGTTGATTCCATCATAAGCCAGCTTGCTCTAATGGGGCGGGAACCGCCATGCAACGCCCCCTCGCCCCAAAACCGGAACCGCCACGCCATTGCCGGCGCTGCCCGCGCCTTGTCGCCTTCCGGCTGGAGCAGCGGCGGGCGCACCCGGCGTGGTGGAACGCGCCGGTGCCGAGCTTCGGGGACGCCAATCCGCGCGTGCTCATTGTCGGGCTGGCGCCGGGCCTGCGCGGGGCCAATCGCACCGGACGGCCCTTCACCGGCGATTACGCGGGCGAATTGCTCTTCGCCACGCTGGCGAAATTCGGCTTCACGCGCGGCACCTATGGCGGCGAGAGCGATGACGGCTTTGAATTGATCGATGTGCGCATTCCCTCCGCCGTGCGCTGCGTGCCGCCGCAGAACATCGCGGCACCAGAGGAGATCAGAACCTGCAACCGCTTCCTCAAGCCATGGATCAGCCGCAGCCCGCGCCTCAAGGCCGTGGTGGCCCTGGGCCAGGTGGGGCACACCGCGGTGATCATGGCGGCGGGAGCGCGGCAGGCGGCGCACAAGTTCGGTCATGGCGCGGAACATGATCTCGGCGCCTTTCGCCTGTTCGACAGCTATCACTGCTCGCGCCGCAACACCAACACCGGCACGCTGACCACGGCGATGTTCGAAGAGGTGTTCGCGCGGGTGCGGCGCTACATCGACCGCAACGACTGAAGCCAGTGGGCGGCGTCGCCGGCGGGCGGGTCCACGGGAAAGCGGAGGCTGACAATGCGGCCCGCCACGGCCAGGAAGGTGAGGCGCTTCAGGTAGGTCACGCCGTCAATGGTGAAGCCGGGCAGGCCGAGGGCGGCGGCAAAGTGCCCGCCCTCGTCCGACAGGAGCGGCACCTGCAAGGCCAGGCGATCCGCCGCCTCGCGCTGCCAGACGGCGCCTTGCAGCGACAGGCCAAAGACCTTCACGCCGAGATTGCGAAACTCACCATAGGCCGCTGAAAAACCTTGGGCTTGCGGGGTCGAGCCGTGGGCGTTGGGAAGCTCGTCCCAGCCGCGTGGATCGGGCACTCCGGGCCTGCCGGTATAGGGATAGACGAAGCACAGAACCCGGCCCTGCTCCCGCGCCAGATTGACCCAGCCACCCTGGGTGGAGGCGAGGCTCACCAAGGGCAGCGGCGCACCCGCCAGCCGGGCGGGATCAGCCGTCATCCGCGGTCGCGCAGCAGGCGCGATTTCTCGCGGTTCCAGTCGCGCTCCCGCTCGGTCTGGCGCTTGTCGTGCAGCTTCTTGCCGCGGGCCAGGGCCACATCCACCTTGGCCCGGCCGCGCCCGTTGAAATAGAGCTTCAGCGGAATGATGGTCAGCCCCTCCTTCAACACCCCCGCCGCCAGCCGGTTGATCTCCTTCTTGTGGAGCAGCAGTTTGCGCGGGCGCTTGGGCTCGTGGTTGAAGCGGTTGGCCTCGCGATATTCCGGGATGTTGGAATTGATGAGAAAAAGCTCGCCATCCTTCATGGCGGCATAGGCCTCGGCCAGATTGGTGCGGCCCTCGCGCAGCGACTTCACCTCGGAGCCGCGCAATTCGATGCCCGCCTCGAAGTTCTGCAAGATCTCATATTCGTGGCGGGCGCGGCGGTTGTCCGCCACCACCTTGCCGCCCTCGATCCTGCGGGCGGGCTTGGCGCCGCCGCTCTTCGACGACATCAGTTGATCAGCCCGGCGTGGACCATGGCGGCGCGCACCACCTTCTTGGTGGCTTCCGACACCGGCACCATGGGCAGGCGCGCCTCCGCCGAGCAGTGGCCCAAAAGGCTCACGGCATATTTGATCGGGCCGGGGCTGGTTTCCACGAAGAGCGCGTGATGCAGCGGCATCAGACGGTCTTGCAGCACCAGCGCCGTGGCGAAGTCGCCCTTCAGGGTCGCGGCCTGGAATTCGGCGCAAAGGCGCGGGGCGACATTGGCGGTGACCGAGATGCAGCCGACGCCGCCATGGGCGTTGAAGCCCAGGGCCGTGCCATCCTCGCCCGAGAGCTGGATGAAGTTCTCGCCCGACATGAGGCGCTGGCGCGAGGGCCGGGTGAGATCGGCGGAGGCGTCCTTGGTGCCCACCACATTGGGGCAGTCCTTGACCAGACGGTCCAGGGTTTCGACCGAGATATTGGCCACGGTGCGGCCCGGCACATTGTAGACGATGAGCGGAATGTCGACCGCATCGGCAATGGCGCGGAAATGAGCGTAGATGCCGTCCTGCGTCGGCTTGTTGTAATAGGGCACCACGACGAGGGCCGCGTCGGCCCCGGCCTGGCGGGCGAATTCGGTGTATTCGATGGCCTCGGCGGTGGAGTTGGAACCCGTGCCCGCGATCACCGGCACCTGGCCCCTGGCTTCCGCCACGCAAATCTCGATGAGGCGCTTGTGTTCCTCAGGCGTCACGGTGGGGCTTTCGCCCGTGGTGCCCACCGGCACCAGCCCGTTGCTCCCTTCCTTGATCTGCCAGCCGACAAATTTGCGAAACGCGGCTTCGTCAACAGCCCCGTCGCGCATCGGCGTAATCAAGGCCGGAATTGACCCCCTGATATCCACGGCAAAACCCTTTCGGTAAGAAGTTGGAAACCATGGGGCCTTAGCCTTGGGTGATGGCGCGGGACCCGCATGGGCGCGCCACCATATCCGTTCGCCTCCGTCCGGGCAAGGAGAGCGTGGCAAAAGGACTGGCGCTGCCGATACTTGGCCGTCTAAAAGCCGACGCAATCCCCGCCTGGCGGACTTATCTGAGTTGGAATCGCCGATGTCTCTGTGCCGTCATTTTCGCCATGCCATGCTGGGAGCCAGCCTGTGCTTCGCCCTGCCCGCCGGTTTTGTCTGGCAGGCGCCCGTGGCCATGGCGGCACCACAGGTTTCGGCCAATGGTATTGTGGCGGCGCGGCTGGCGCTGAAGGGTGACTTCAGCGGCGCGGGCGCGGCGGCGCAACGGTCGGGCGATCAGGCGGCGGTGAAACTGGTCGAGCTGTTTTACCTGCGCGATCACTGGCGCGATGCCGGCTATGGCCGAATCATGGCTTTCCTCAACGCCGCGCCCAACTGGCCGCTCACCGAGACGCTGAACAAACAGGCCGAGCGTGCGCTCTATGGCGAGCGCCAGTCTGCCACTGTGATCATGGCGCATTTCGCCAACCGCAAGCCCGCAACGCCGGAGGGCATGCTGGCCCTGGCGCGGGCCCACCTCGCCCAGGGCAACGGCGGCGAGGGCCAGAGATGGCTGACGCGGGCATGGCTGTCGGCCGACATGGACGCGGCCCTGGAAAAAGCCACGCTCAGCGAATTCGGCGGCATGTTGTCGGCGGATCAACGGCGCCAGCGCGTCTGGCGGCTGGTCTATGCCCAGGAAAGCAATGCGGCCCTGCGCAACGCCAGGCGGCTGGGACCGGACATGGTGCGGGCCGCCACGGTGGCGCAGGCCCTGCTGCGCGGGGCGGGCGGGGCCGAAAAGCAATATCATGGCCTGCCCGCGAGTTTCCGCAGCGAGGGCGCGCTGAAATATGCGCTGGCGCGGATGTATCGCAAGCAGGAGAAGTTCGCCAAGGCGCGCGCTGTTCTGGCGGGCATCGGCCCGGGTGTGGGCGACGCCGAGGCCTGGTGGGAGGAGCGCCGCATCATCGCGCGCCGCTCGGTCGGCATGTCACACCGCGATTCCTCCGATGCCGCCTATCGCATTGCCGCCAACCACGGGGTCAATGCCGGGCAGAGCGCCATCGAAGGCGAGTTTCTGGCCGGCTGGATCGCGCTGCGCTATCTGCACCAGCCGGATGTGGCGCTGAAACATTTCAACCGCATCACCACTCTCGCCACCAACCGCACGGAGAAATCACGCGCCGGTTATTGGATCGGCCGCACCCACGAGGCCATGGGCAACAAGGCCAAGGCCAAGGACGCCTTTGAGGATGCCTCCCGCTACACCACCCTTTACTACGGCCAGTTGGCGCGCGAACGCATTGGCCTTGGCACGGTGCCGGAAAAGATCACCGGACCCGATGCCTCGGCGGCGGCGCGGGCGGCGGTGGAGCGCGACGAGGTGGCCCGCGCCTTCCAGATGACGGCCCAGTCCGGCGCGGGCGATGGCACGCTCTATCTCTTCCTGTGGTCGCTGGCGCAGCGCTTCGACACGGTGGACAAGATGAATGCCGCCGCTGACATGGTGAGCGATGCGGGCGGCACCAGCCTTGCCGTCAAATTCGCCAAGGCGGCGGGCCAGCGTGGCGTGGACATCGATTCATGGTCCTATCCGCTGCGCGGGCTGCCCAGCTGGACGCAGATCGGCAAGCCCATCGAGAAGGCCATGGTCTTCGCCCTGGCGCGGCAGGAGAGCGAGTTCAACCCCAGCGCGGGCAGCAAGGTGGGAGCGCAGGGCCTGATGCAGCTCATGCCGGGCACGGCGCGGCTGGTGGCGCGGCAGTATCGCGTGGCCTATGCAGCGGGCAAGCTCAAGGGCGATCCCGCCTATAACGTGAAGCTGGGGGCGGCGCATCTGGCCGACCTCGTCAGTGATTTCAACGGCTCCTATGTGCTCACCCTGGTGGCCTATAACGCCGGTCCGCGCCGGGCGCGCGAATGGGTGGAGGAATACGGTGATCCGCGCTCGGGACAGGTGGATCCGGTGGACTGGGTGGAATCCATCCCCTTCAGCGAAACGCGGCAATATGTGCAGAAGGTGATGCAGAACCTGCACGTCTACCGTTCGCGGCTGGCACCGCAGACAGTGCGGCCCATGACCGCCGATCTGGCGCGGGGGGCGCCGGCCGGGATGGCCACCATTGCCACCAGCGGCATCGACAAGCCGCGCGGCTGCGGCGGCGACAGCATCGGCCAGCTCATTCGCGGCTGCGACTGATCTGTGTGGTTTCCGGCTTTGAGTTGATTGATCCGTCAACGGATCAATTCAGCAGGGCAAGAAAAAGGGGGCCGTTGCGGCCCCCTTCCCTATTGTCTTGCCGGACTTCAGGAACGGCGCGTCCGGCTGCCCGAGACAGTCTCGCCGGACCTGGTCTTGAGTCCGCCCGAGCCATAGAGCCGGGTGAACTCCGCCTCCTTGCCGTCGGCCAGCAGGCGGGCCTGACGCACCCATTCCTCGCGCTTGATGCGACCGCCAAACTTCAGGTGGTCATCCACCCAGTCGATCTGCTGGGCGGTCCATTCAGCAATCTGGTCGAAGTGGAAGAAGCCGAGGCTGTGCAGCACCTTCTCGTTCTTCGGGCCAACGCCGCTGATGCGCTGGAGGTTGTCGGCCTTGCCGCCACGGGCGCCCGTCAGGCCCTTGGGCCGAGACAGCTTGCCCGCCGCCGGAAGGGCGGCGGCCGCGGCCGTTGCCGCAGCGCGCGGGGCCGCCGGGGCTGGCTTGTGGGCGGTTTTCTTCGCTGCCGCGGGCTTGGCGGCCGGACGGGCAGCGCCGGTGGTGGCGGCGAGCGTGATGGGCCGCGCCCCGGCCTTGGCAGCGGGCTTGGCCACGGCGGGCCTGACCGCCCCCCAGGCCACCGGGTTCGCCCCCGCCGGCGGGGGCGCCGGCCCCGTGGCGGCCGGCCCCCCCCC
>CALMUW010000027.1 GCA_937872985.1 uncultured Alphaproteobacteria bacterium | reverse complement strand
ACCTTGTTCTCGAGATTCAGGACCGCGATGCGGGGCGCGGCGGAGCGCGTCGGGGGCGGGGCGGTGCAGGTGGGGGGGGTTGGGGTCTAGCCAAACAAGTAGGGCGGGGTCTACCCCAGCCGCCGCTACTACGGCGGCTGCGAATGGGTCGATGTTACCGAGACCCTGGCCATCGAGCGCGCCCGGCAGCTCTTCGGCGCGACCTTCGCCAACGTGCAGCCCCATTCCGGCGCCCAGGCCAATCAGGCCGTGTTCTTCGCGCTCCTCCAGCCGGGGGACACTTTCATGGGCCTTGACCTGGCCTGCGGCGGCCACCTCACCCATGGCTCGCCGGTGAACCAGTCCGGCAAGTGGTTCAAGGTGGCGTCCTACAAGGTGCGCGAGGACAACCACCTGATCGATTACGATGCGCTGGCCCGGCAGGCGCTGGAGGTCAGGCCGAAGCTCATCATCGCTGGCGGCTCGGCCTATCCGCGCACGCTGGACTTCAAGCGCTTCCGCGAAATCGCCGACTCGGTCGGTGCCTATCTCATGGTGGACATGGCCCACTTCGCCGGTCTGGTGGCCGGCGGGGCCCATCCCAATCCCCTCGACCACGCCCATGTGGTCACCACGACGACGCACAAGACACTGCGTGGCCCCCGTGGCGGCATGATCCTCAGCCGCGACGAGGACCTGGGCAAGAAGATCAATTCCGCCGTCTTCCCCGGCCTGCAGGGCGGCCCGCTCGAACATGTCATCGCCGCCAAGGCCGTGGCCTTCGGCGAGGCGCTGAAGCCCGCCTTCAAGACCTATGCGAAGAACGTGGTGGCCAATGCCCGTGTGCTGGCCCAGACCATGATCGAGGGTGGCTGCGACATCGTCTCCGGCGGCACCGACACCCACCTCATGCTGGTCGACCTGCGCAAGAAGGGCATTTCCGGCAAGGCGCTGGAACAGGCGCTGGGCCGCGCCAACATCACCTGCAACAAGAACGGCATTCCCTTCGACCCGGCCCCCTTCACCATCACCTCGGGCATCCGCATCGGCACCCCGGCGGGCACCACGCGCGGCTTCGGGCCGGAGGAGTTCCGCACCGTGGGCCGCTACATCATCGAGGTCATCGACGGTCTGGCCGCCAATGGCGAGGACAAGAACGGCAAGGTCGAGGCCGCGGTGAAGCGCAAGGTCGAGGCGCTCACCCGCCGGTTCCCCATCTATTCGTGATGGAGTAGGGTGTCGTCATGCGCTGTCCCTTCTGTGGCAATGAAGACACCCAGGTGAAGGACTCGCGGTCGTCGGAGGATGGCACGGCCATTCGCCGCCGCCGCCTGTGCCCGGACTGCGGCGGCCGCTTCACCACCTTCGAGCGCGTGCAACTGCGCGAACTCATGGTGATCAAGAAATCGGGCCGGCGTGTGCCCTTCGACCGCGAGAAGCTGGCGCGTTCGGTCAACGTGGCGCTGCGCAAGCGCCCGGTGGACCCCGAACGGGTGGAGCGCATGATCTCCGGCATCGTGCGCCAGCTCGAAAGCCTCGGTGAAAGCGAGATCAGGTCCGAGATCATCGGCGGCCACATCATGGAGGGGCTGAAGAACCTCGATGACGTGGCCTATGTGCGCTTTGCCTCGGTCTATCAGAATTTCCGCGACCTCAAGGCCTTCGTGGACATCCTGGGCGAGATGAAGGGCGAGGAAACCGACAGTTCCAAGCCCCGGCGGGAGGACTGAGCCATGCCGGGGGCGGACGCCCGCTGGATGGACCTCGCCAACCGTCTGGGCCGCCGCGCCCTGGGACAGACGGCGGAAAACCCGCCCGTGGGCTGTGTGCTGGTGAAGGATGATGTGGTTGTGGGCCTGGGCTGGACCCAGGCGGGAGGCCGCCCCCATGCCGAAACCATGGCCCTGGCACAGGCGGGGGCGGCGGCGCGGGGTGCCACCTGCTATGTCACGCTGGAACCCTGTGCCCACCATGGGCGGACCCCGCCCTGCGCCGAGGCGCTGGTCAAGGCCGGGGTTGCCCGCGTGGTGGCGGCCCTGTCTGCCCCGGCCCCCCGCGTGGCGGGAAGGGGCTTGGAAACCCGGCGCACGGCAGGCATTGTGGTGGATGTGGGCCAAGGCGCGGCGGAAGCCCGCCGCACCCTTGCAGGTTTCTTGAATCGTATTCTGCGGAAGCGCCCGCAAGTCATTGCCAAGCTTGCCGTTTCCGCCGATGGCAAGATCGCCGCCAGGGCCGGCGAGGAAACCCGGATCACCGGGCCCGAGGCTCAGGCCCGCAGCCATCTGGTGCGCGCCCGGGCCGATGCCATCCTGGTGGGATTGGGCACGGTTCTGGCCGATGACCCGGACCTCACCTGCCGCCTGCCGGGCATGGGGCATCGCTCGCCCATTCGCGTGGTGGCCGACAGTCGGCTCCGCATTCCCCACGCCAGTCGTCTGGTGGCGACTGCACCTGAAACCCCGCTCTGGCTGCTCGCCACCCGGGCTGGCGCCGTCGCCCCCGGCGTCACGGTCATTTCCTGTGCCGCCACGGCGGAGGGCCGGGTGGACCTTGCCGATGCGCTGAGCCAACTGGCCGCGCGCGGCATCAATAGCGTGCTGGTGGAAGGGGGCGCAGCATTGCTGGCCTCCCTCTGGCAGACCGACCTCATTGACCGTTTTATTCTTTACCGCTCGTCCGACGATCTCGGTCCACAGGGCCTTGCCGCCGGTCCGGTGCTGACAGAACTGACAAAGCGCCTTAACCTCATCACGGAAGAGCAATTGGGCGCAGACCTGTGCATGGTCTATGAGCGCCGCGAACAGGATTGACCATGTTTACCGGACTTGTCAGCGATGTGGGCGAGGTGCGCGACGTGATCCGCGCCGCCGACCTCACGCGCTTCACCATCGCCAGCGGCTTTGACCCCGCCACCATTGCCCTCGGGGCATCCATCGCCTGCGACGGCTGCTGCCTCACGGTGGTGGCGGTTGCGCCGGGCGCGCGCGGGGCTGACTTTGCGGTCGAGGCCTCGCCCGAGACGCTGGCCAAGACCACGCTGGGCCACTGGGGCATGGGCCGCCGCGTCAATCTCGAACGCGCCCTGAAAATCGGTGACGAGTTGGGCGGCCATATCGTCTCCGGCCATGTCGATGGCGTGGCCGGGATCGTGGCCATCACCCGTGACGGCGGCAGCTCCCGCTTCATCTTCGAAGCACCCCAATCCCTCGCCCGCTTCATCGCCGAGAAGGGGTCCGTCACCCTCAACGGCACCTCCCTTACCGTCAATCACGTTGACGGGGCACGCTTCGGCGTCACCCTCATCCCGCACACGCTGGCCGTCACCACCTGGGGTAGCGCCCACCCCGGCGACACCGTGAACATTGAAATTGACCTGCTCGCGCGCTATGCCGCCCGCCTCACCGAGTTCACAGCATGAAGACCGACAAGAAAACCGAAGACACCCGCAGGCTGAAGGGCGACGTGCTCATCGTCGAGGCCCGCTTCTATGACGACCTCGCCGACGAACTGGCCAAGGGCGCCATCGCCGCGCTGGAGGCCGCTGGCGTCAACTGGGCGCGGGTTGCCGTGCCGGGCGCGCTGGAAATCCCCGGCACCATCGCCATCGCCGAGGAGGAGTTGGAGTTCGACGCCTATGTGGCGCTGGGTACTGTCATCCGCGGCGAGACCGGGCACTACGACATCGTGGCGGGCGAAAGTGCCCGCGCCCTCATGGATCTCACGCTTCAGGGCCTCGCCATCGGCAATGGCATCCTCACCGTGGAAAACCTGGACCAGGCCTGGGCCCGCGCCCGTGTGTCCGAGATGAACAAGGGGGCCGGGGCGGCGGAGGCGGCCCTCGCCCTGCTGCGCCACCGCCGCGCCTTCCGCAAGGCCAAGAAGAAATGACCCCTGCCGCCAAGCCCCGCAAAGGCGGACCCGCCACCCGCGCCGCCGCCCGCCTTGGCGCGGTGCAGGCGCTGTATCAGATGGACCTCGCGGGCACCGACGTGGGCGAAACGCTGGCGCAATTCGCCAGCCGCGCCCTGGGCGAGGATTTTGACGGCGGCCAATGCGGCACCGCCGACTATAAGCTGCTGCGCGACGTGGTGGACGGCACGGTGCGCGAGCAGGCGACCATCGACCCCATCGTGGACAAGCTCCTCGACAAGGACTGGCCGCTGCACCGCCTGGACGCCACTGTGCGCGCCATCCTGCGCGCCGGGGCCTATGAGATCATGTTCCGCGCGGCCACGCCCGCCAAGGTCGCCATCACCGAATATGTCGCGGTGGCCGATGCCTTCTACGGCGCGGAGGAACCGCGCTTCGTCAACGGCGTGCTGAACGCGCTGGCCCGCCAGCGCCGCGCCCACGAGTTTGCCCCGTGACCACAGCCGCCGTCATGCCCGCCAGCGATGCCGCGGCCCGGCGCACCATTCTGCTGCTCGCCGTGTCGCAGGCGCTCTATTCCAACGCCACCATCCTGGTCTTTGCCTCGGCCTCGCTGGTCGGCCTCATGCTGGCGCCCTCCCGGGCGCTGGCAACCTTGCCCATCACCAGTTTCGTCATCGGCTCGGCCCTGACCACCATTCCCGATGCTCACTTCATGCAGCACTTCGGCCGCAAGCCCGGCTTCATGCTGGGGGCCGCCGCGGGCATCGCCGGGGCGGCCACGGCGGCCGCCGCCATCTTCCTCGCCAATTTCACGCTTTTCTGTCTGGCCACCGCCCTGCAGGGCATCTTCCAGGCCTTCGCCGGTTACTACCGTTTTGCCGCCGTCGAGGTGTCCAGCCCCGCCACGAAGCACCTCGCCATCTCATGGGTGCTCACCGGCGGCGTGGTGGCCGCCATCACCGGCACGCTTCTCACCACCGCCACATCCGACCTTCTCATGCCCTACACCTTCGCCGGGTCCTATCTCGCCAGCGCGGCCCTGTCGCTGGTGGCGCTGGCCATCATCGTGGCGCTTGACCTGCCCAGGCCCTCGGCGGAGCTGATCTCCGGCCCGCGCCGCGCCTGGGGCGAGCTTCTGGCCAATCCGCGCCTGCCGGTGGCCATCGCCTCCGCCGCCATATCCTACGCCATGATGAACCTGATGATGACCGGCGCACCCGTTGCCATGGTGGGCTGCAGCCTCACCCCGGCGGACGCCTCCTGGGCCATCCAGTGGCATGTTCTGGCCATGTATGTGCCGAGCTTCTTCACCGGCCACCTCATCAAGAACTACGGGGTGGAGAAGATTTCTGCCGTGGGCATGGCCCTGCTGCTGGCCGCCGCCGCCGTCGGCCTGTCCGGGGTGGAGTTCGACAAGTTCGCTGTCGCCCTCATTCTCCTGGGACTGGGCTGGAATTTCGGCTTCATCGGCGCCACCACCCTGCTGACCGAAACCTATCTTCCGGCCGAGCGCGCCAAGGTGCAGGGCATCAACGATTTCACCGTGGCCGCCACCACCGCCACCGCCTCCTTCCTGTCCGGCCAGATTCTCGACCGCTTCGGCTGGCATGGCATCAACGTCACGCTCATTCCCTTCGCCTTGATCGGACTTCTCCTCATGGTCTGGTTGTGGCGGCATCCGTCCTCGCGCGCGGCCCGCGCCGAGCCGCCGCCGCCGCTGGCCTGAGCCAGCGCCGCCCGGCACTTTTAACCAATCCTTAAGGCCCATTGCGCCTCAGCCCTGCATTTGGCATATCGCAGCGCACAAGCCGGACAGGGACCGGGGTGGGGCGATTCCACGCCCCCCGGGCAGGGTCTCGAACCGGGGCAACACAAACCAAAGGGTCCAACCATGGCTATTGCACTCTGGCTGATCGTGCTCGCTGGCGCGCTCTCCATCGTGTACGGCATCATCACCACGCAGCGCCTCATGGCTGCGGATGCCGGCACCGCCCGCATGCAGGAAATTTCCGCCGCCGTCCGCGAGGGCGCGCAGGCCTATCTGAAGCGTCAATACACCACCATCGCCATCGTCGGTGTGGTCATCTTTGTCATCGCTTTCTTCCTGCTCGGCTGGCGGTCGGCGGTGGGTTTTGCCATCGGTGCCTTCCTCTCCGGTCTTGCCGGTTTCATCGGTATGAACGTGTCGGTGCGGGCCAACGTGCGCGTGGCGCAGGCCGCCACCAAGTCGCTCGCGGGCGGTCTTGACCTCGCCTTCAAGTCGGGCGCGGTCACCGGCCTTTTGGTTGCCGGTCTGGGCCTCCTCGGCGTCACGCTCTATTTCTTCTTCCTGACCGGGGTGCTGAAACTCGATCCCACCAGCCGCGCCGTGGTCGATCCGCTCATCGCCCTGTCCTTCGGCGCCTCGCTCATCTCCATCTTCGCCCGTCTCGGCGGCGGCATCTTCACCAAGGGTGCGGACGTCGGCGGCGACATGGTCGGCAAGGTCGAAGCGGGCATTCCGGAAGACGATCCGCGCAACCCCGCCACCATCGCCGACAACGTGGGCGACAACGTGGGTGACTGCGCCGGCATGGCCGCCGACCTGTTCGAGACCTATGTGGTGACCGCGGTTGCCACCATGGTTCTGGCCGCCATCGCGCTGCCCGAGGCCTACAAGATCTCCGGCATGGTCCTGCCGCTGGCCATTGGCGGCGCCTGCGTGGTGACCTCCATTCTCGGCACCTTCTTCGTCAAGCTGGGCCGCTCCAACAACATCATGGGCGCCCTCTACAAGGGCATCATCGCCACCGGCCTCATGTCGCTGGTCGTGCTCTATCCCGTCATCGCCAAGGTGTTCAACGGCATGGGCGGCGACCTCGGCGGCTTCACCCCCATGGCGCTCTACTGGTGCGGCGTGGTCGGCCTCCTCATCACCGCGGCCATCATCTGGATCACCGAATACTACACCGGCACCGGCAAGCGCCCGGTGAACTCCATCGCCGAAGCCTCCATCACCGGCCATGGCACCAACGTCATCCAGGGTCTTGCCGTTTCCATGGAGGCCACCGCCCTGCCGGCGCTGGTCATCGTGGCGGGCATCATCGTCACCTATAACCTTGCCGGTCTCTTCGGCATCGCCGTGGCCGTCACCACCATGCTTTCTCTCGCGGGCATGATCGTGGCGCTCGACGCCTTCGGCCCGGTGACCGACAATGCCGGCGGCATCGCCGAAATGGCGGGCCTGCCCAAGGAAGTGCGCAAGAACACCGACGCGCTCGACGCCGTGGGCAACACCACCAAGGCCGTGACCAAGGGCTATGCCATCGGCTCCGCCGGCCTCGGTGCCCTGGTGCTCTTCGCCGCCTACACCCAGGACCTGCGCACCTTGTTCGGGGGTGTGCCCGTGTCCTTCGACCTCTCCAGCCCCTATGTGGTGGTCGGCCTGCTCTTCGGCGGCCTGCTGCCCTATCTCTTCGGTGGCATGTCCATGACCGCAGTGGGCCGGGCCGCCCAGTCGGTGGTCATCGAGGTGCGCCGCCAGTTCAAGGAAAATCCCGGCATCATGGAAGGCAAAGTGAAGCCGGACTATGCCCGGGCGGTTGACCTGCTCACCCGTTCGGCCATCAAGGAAATGATCCTGCCGTCGCTGCTGCCGGTCCTCTCGCCCATCGTGGTCTACTACGTCATCAAGGCCATCGCCGGTCAGGCCGAAGCCTTCGCGGCCGTGGGTGCCATGCTCATGGGTGTCATCGTCACCGGCATCTTCGTCGCCATCTCCATGACGGCGGGCGGCGGTGCCTGGGACAACGCCAAGAAGTCCTTCGAGGACGGCTTCGTCGACTCCAAGGGCGTGAAGCACCTGAAGGGTTCGGAGGCTCATAAGGCCTCGGTCACGGGCGACACCGTGGGCGACCCCTACAAGGACACGGCGGGCCCCGCCGTCAACCCGCTGATCAAGATCATCAACATCGTGGCCCTGCTGATCG
>CALMUW010000026.1 GCA_937872985.1 uncultured Alphaproteobacteria bacterium | reverse complement strand
TCCGGCTTCTGCCCGCCCATCACACGCCTGACAATTGCCTCTCGACCAAGGGGCGTCGTTCGCGCATTCTTGTGGATGTTCATCCGGGTTCTCCTGAGGTTGCTGTCGTTTTGCAACATCAGTCTCCGACGGAACGCCCGGATGGACAACCTATTGAAAGCTCACAGCTAGAGCAACCGGCGGTCAGTTGGACTCAACTGCCGCCGACAAGTTGCTCGAAAATCAATATGTTGGCGCAACTTTCCTCTCCCAAATCGTTCCGATTTGATCGTCCGTTGCGCTAATCAGGCCTGATCTTTGAGGAAACGCTCCGCCGCCTCGGCGGCCAGGCCGCCTGCCCCCATGGCCCCGGAGAAGCCGCCGAAGCCGCCGAAGGCCGAGGCCAGGAAAATCCCCGGCAGGGGCGTCTTGACCGAGCGCGGCGCCCCCGACAGGAAGGAATGGTCGGGCACCTCCGGCGCAAAGCCATAGACTGCGCCTGCGGGGGTTTCGAGGTAGCTCCGCATGGAGCGCGCCGAGACGAAGAACCTCTCCTTCACCGCGCCGGCAAAACCGGGGAAGCGCCGCTCCAGATCGGCCTCGATGGCGGCGAGCCAGGCGGCCCGCTTCTTGTGCTCGTCCTCCTTGGCCATGCCCTCCCAGTTGGCCACCCGGTCCAGCCCGACCACGGTGACGAGGGTGAGATCGGGATTGTCGAGGCCGGAATCGATGGCGCCATAGTTGACCACCGCCAGCGGCGGCAGGCTGGCACCCGGCAGGTCTGCCGCGGCATTCCCCGCCCTGGCGAAGTCGGCCAGGGCCATCATGTCATCCGGCAGGATAACCGTGGAATAGGCCTGAAGACCGAAGCGCTGCGGCGGCACCGCCAGCCCGAAGTGGGCCGAGAACAGCGAGACTGACAGGGGCTTGTCCCGGTAGGGCGCAAGGAAGGTGTCCCGCGAATTTTCCGTCAGCATGGTGCCGAGGGCATGGGGGGAACAATTGGCCAGAACCGTCCGGCAGCCGAAGGCCGTCTCCACCCCGTCCTTGCCGACATGGCGCAGCGCCACGGGCTGACCATCCGTGCCCAGGTCAACCCCCACCACCTTCCGTCCCATCAGCACATCGCCGCCCGCCCGCTTCACCAGCCGGGCGAGAGCCCGGCTGAGCGCCGCCGAGCCGCCTCTCACATAAACGCCGCCCGACCCGATATAGCCGCCCTGGGCCGCGGCGAAGAACAGCCACCAGATGCGGGCGGGATCATCGCCGTAGTAGAGCAGGTTGGCGGCCAGGGCACATTTCGCCGCCTCGTCATCGCCCAGTTCCTCGTTCAGGACATCCGCCAGCGAGTGCCGCCACTGGCCCAGCAGACGAACCAGATCGGGTGCTGCCGCCGCCAGCCCCATGAGCGAATGCGACCGGGAAGCCTGCTGCAACTGGCCGAGCGCATCATAGGCCTCGCGCATTCTTTCCAGGAGCCGGGCAAGACCCGCGGCGCGGGCCGGAAAGCGCGCCGCCAGCGCTTTGCCCGCCGCCGCGAAGTCGTGCGGCAGCACGAAGGGCTCTGGCCCCAGCGGCCCACCCATGATGGTTTGCAGGGCCGGAACCTCGACCCATTGGACCTCCTCCAGCAGGCCGAGTTTTTTCAGGATGGCATGCTTGGGGTCGCGCGGGTCGCGCGGATCAGCCGTCTCGTGCAGCGAGGCCTCGATGGTCAGCGCCCCGATGCGATAGCACGAGGCCGCCCCGCCCATGCTGGTGTGGCCCTCCAGCACGCAGACCCTGTGCCCCCCTTGCGCCAGCAGCGCCGCCGCCGTCAGCCCGCCGAGGCCGGAGCCGATCACCACCACATCGAAATTCCGTTGCTCCGCCATTTCGGTCCTCAATCATGCCGCATCAGACTGCGCTCAGGTTTTCCCGTCTTACCGGTTAACCGTGTCGCTAACCAGTGTCGGCCTGAACGTCATTTCCGACAATTTGATTTCTCTTGTTCACAGTCCGGCAAGCTTACGGCGGCAGAATCCCGGGATTTACTGTCAAGATTGCGAGATGTGCCATGGCCGACGCCACCGCCCAGGAACAACTGATCCTTGAACTCATCAACCGCGACCGCATGGATCCCGCAGCAGCGGCGCTCCGCTATGGCATTGACCTCAACGCCGGCCTGACGCCGGGCACCATCACCACCGACCCCAAGCAGGTCCTCGCCTTCAACCCCCTCATCAACACCGCCGCCGACACCCATAACCAGTGGATGATCAACACCGACACCTTCTCCCACACCGGTGCGGGCGGCACCACGCCCAAGCAGCGCATGGAGGCGGCGGGCTACGCCTTCACCGGCTCCTGGGCCTATGCGGAAAACATTGCCTTCATCGGCGAGCCTGGGGCCTATTCCAATCTCACCACCGGTGCCGAACGGCTCCACCAGGAATGGTTCCTGAGCTCTGGTCACCGCAAGAACTTTCTCAATAACACCTATAAGGAAGTGGGCATCAGCGCCATCAATGGCAACTACGGCGGCACCAACGGCGTCATGGGCACGGAGGATTTTGCCAAATCGGGCACGGCAAGCTTCCTCACCGGCGTCACCTATAACGATACCGACAACAACGACTTCTATTCCATCGGCGAGGGTATGGGCGGCCGCAGTGTCAGCCTGTGGCAGAGCGGCACCCAGGTCGGCACCACCACGTCAGGCGCGGCAGGCGGCTATGCCCTCGGCACCACCATCACCGGCACCCTGGAACTGCGCTTTTCCGGCTCTGGCCTCACCAGCACCATGGGCGTTGCCGTCACCATGGCAACGACCAACGTCAAGCTCGATCTGGTTGACGGCAACACCATTCTCGCCAACACCTCGGCCACCCTCACCCAGTCTTCCCTCAATCTCACCTTGCTCGGCATTCTCGAGATCAATGGCACCGGCAATGATCTCGGCAACACCATCACCGGCACGGCCAATGTGAACCGGCTGGAGGGCGGCAACGGCCAGGACACGCTGAACGGCCTTGGAGGCAATGACGTTCTTCTGGGTGGCGCGGGGAATGACACCCTGGACGGCGGCGAGGGCAATGACACGCTGGATGGCGGCCAGGGCACCGATACCTTGATCGGCGGTGCCGGGAATGACGTGCTCACCAACAATAATTCCGGCCCGGATGTGATGAACGCCGGCGATGGCAACGACACCATCCAGTTCTTTAATTTCGCCAACACGTCCGGCGGCGGCACCATCAATGGCGGCACCGGAACGGATTCTCTCTATGCCGATGCCGATATCAGCACCACGGCCATTGCCAATTGCGAAACCCTCTACACCAGCGGCGCCGCCATCAC
>CALMUW010000025.1 GCA_937872985.1 uncultured Alphaproteobacteria bacterium | reverse complement strand
CCGAGCTTTACCCGATGCTGGTGACCTTTGGCGATGTGGCGCGGCCGGAGAGTGTCATGCAGGTGGACCCCGCCAATCTCGCCGCCAGCTTCGGCCCGGGCTATGCGCTGAAAGCCATCACCCTCACCATCACCGATGAACCCGTCACCAAAGGAAACGTCGAAAAGGTGTTGGGGTGGTTGCCGGACTATAAGTCCAAGCATTTGCGTCTGAATGGACAGAGATGCATCGCGTGTCCTGTTGATAACTCATTCGCGGAATCAATTGGAACAGGTGATTTCCAGGTTGGAGAAGGCAAATGAACGATAGTGACAAGCATGATCTTCTTCTCGCCATTCTCGCCATGGATTCCTACAATCGCGGCTATGGAGCAGGTCTCGCAGACGGGGAAGGTGAGCTTACTGTCGACGGCTTTGATGCTGATGGCCTTGGTGGAATAGGTAGCAAGATAGGTGATGCAACATTCCTAAAACAGTCCGATTCAAAATTGGATAGCCCAGAGGTAGCCGCCGGTTTCTATGCGGCGGCCTATCAACTGCCCGATGGCGAGGTGGTGATTTCCTACCGCGGCACGGAGCCGCCTCCTTCTCCCTGCAAGCCGGAGCGGATGAAAGCTTCCCGCCACGCGCTTGCGGGGCGCGCTCCCTCACCCCTCCATGGCCGGGCCTGACCCGGCCATCCAGACGTCACTCAACGACTGGCCCAAGCCAATCCGCTGGATCACCGGGGCAAGCCCGGTGATGGAGAGAGGTGGAAGCCTCATCCTCACGGGGCGGGGCAGGGACGAAAATCCCGCGTTCACCGCTTCACCGGCTCTGGCCTTCCCTCCGGGCGCAGGCTTCACTCCGCCCGGATGTCTTGCCGCCGCCAGTCTTCACCTCAATGCAAAAGCCCCCGCCGTGGGGCAGGGGCTCGTTGCATTGCCGCCTTCAGCTTACTTGCGTTTGCTCCACCAGCCCGCCCTGGGCTTGGCCGCCGTTTCGGTGGAGACGGTCGCCGTCGGCGGGGTCCACTTGCGCGGCTCGGGATCGGGAATGAACTCCGGGATCACGATGGGCGGCGCGGCATTGGGCGGCGTGGTTGACAGAACCGGACCGCGATCCTCACGCGGGCGGCGTTCCCGCCGCTCGCCACGCTCGTGACGTTCGCCACGCTCGCGTCGCTCGCTGCGCTCCGGCCGGTCGCCACCTTCGGCCCGCTCCGCGCGCGGCTCATCGCCCTCCGGCGCTTCCCGCGCCTCACGCGGTTCCCGCTCGCGGCGTTCGCCCCGGTCGCGGCCCCGGCCCCGTTTCCGGTCGCGGTCACGGCCCCGGCGCGGCCGGCGCTCCCGGCCCTCGTCCTCGCCGCGTTCTTCGCCGCGCGCCTCGGACTCGTCACCGTCGCCATTCAGGGTTTCAACCCCCTCATCCTCACCATGCGGCACATCTTCGACGCGGCCCGCGGCCTCATCCGTGCCGGCGTCATCATGCGCGGTCTCGTCGCCTTCCGCAGCCATGACGTCATCACCCGTGGCGGCGTCAGCGCTGTCCCGGCCCTCGCGCTCACCGTCGCGCTCGCGGCCCCGGCGGCCACCCCGGCGGCCCCGGCGGCGGCGGCGGCGGCCATTGTCGCCGTCCTCGCCGCGTGCGTCGGCATCGCCGTCGGTCTCGGCGGCCTCATCGGCTTCCGCTTCCTCGGCCAGCGGTTCTTCCGCCTCGTCTTCCACCGGCGCTTCCATCTTCACCGGCGCCAGCATCACGCGGCGCTGGATGTGCTCACGCTCACCGGCGCGCTCGATCACCACCTGCGAGCCCTTCAGCTCATCCGACGGCACGATGAACACCGAGATGCCATAGGCATGTTCGATGGCCAGCAGATTGTCGCGCTTGTCGTTCAGCACATAGAAGGCCACCTCGCGCGGCACCTTCACCGTCAGGTTCTCGGCCCGCTTGCTCATGAGATAGTCTTCGATGGTGCGCAACACCGACAGGCCGCTCGACGGAATCGAGCGCACGATGCCCCGGCCCTCGCAATGCGGGCAGGGCCGCGACGACCCCTCCAGCAGCCCCGGACGCAGCCGCTGACGCGACATTTCCATGAGGCCGAAGTGGCTGATGCGCCCCACCTGGATGCGGGCGCGGTCATTCTTCAGGGCTTCCTTCAGGCGGCGCTCCACCGCGCGGTTGTTGCGGTTTTCCTCCATGTCGATGAAGTCGATGACCACCAGACCGGCGAGGTCGCGCAGGCGCAATTGCCGGGCGATTTCATCGCAGGCCTCAAGATTGGTCTTCAGCGCCGTGTCTTCGATATTGTGCTCGCGCGTCGCCTTGCCGGAGTTGATGTCGATGGCGACGAGAGCTTCCGTCTGGTTGATCACCAGATAGCCGCCGGCGGGCAGGGTGACGGTCGGCGAATAGAGCGCGTCGAGCTGGGTTTCCGTCTGGTGCCGGGCGAAAAGCGGGCGCGGCTCCTTGTAGAGCTTCACGTTCTTCGCATGCGAAGGCGTGAGCATCTTCATGAAGTCCTTGGCCTCGCGATAGGCGCTCTCGCCCTCCACCAGAACCTCGTCCACGTCCTTGGTGTAGAGATCGCGGATGGAGCGCTTGATCAGGCTGCCTTCCTCATAGACCAGAGCCGGGGCCTGTGACGACAGGGTGAGGTCGCGCACATTCTCCCACAGGCGCATGAGGTAATCGAAGTCGCGCTTGATTTCCGGGCGGGTGCGGTTGGCGCCCGCCGTGCGCACGATGAGGCCCATGCCCTGCGGCACCTCCACGTCGCGCGCCACTTCCTTCAGCCGGCGGCGGTCGCCCGCGTCGGTGATCTTGCGCGAAATGCCGCCGCCGCGCGCCGTGTTCGGCATGAGCACGCAATAGCGCCCGGCCAGCGACAGATAGGTGGTGAGGGCGGCACCCTTGTTGCCGCGCTCTTCCTTCACCACCTGCACCAGAATGATCTGGCGGCGCTTGATGACTTCCTGAATCTTGTAGACCTTGCGCGGGGCGCGGCGCTGGCGCCGCTTCGGCACTTCCTCCAGCGCGTCTTCCGCGCCGACGGAGTCCACTTCCTGCGCGGCGGCCTCTTCCACCACTTCCACCACGCCGCTGTCCATGGCGGCTGGCAGGCCGTGCTGGGCAATGGGCGAAACCTCCCCCTCGGTTGCCTCCGCGGCTTCGGCCGGAGCGTCCTCCATGTCGGCAGCCGGTTCGGAATGTTCGGGCCGGGCTTCGGCTGCCAGGGCCATGGCCGGCGGCGGTTCCTCACCCGGCTCGTCCTCAGCCTCGGCTTCCTCCGCACCTTCGGCGTCTTCCGCTTCGTCGGCGTCGTCTTCGCCTTCATCACTGGCGGAGGCGTCGGGCTGACCGGCATCGGCCTCGGCCACCGGCTGGCTCTCACCCTCCCCGGCCTCGTCCTCGTCGTCCTCCTCGGCTTCGGCCTGGGCGGCCTCCTCCTGCTCGCGGATCAGCGCCTGCCGGTCCGCCATGGGGATCTGATAATAGTCGGGATGGATTTCGGAGAAGGCCAGGAAGCCATGGCGATTGCCGCCATATTCCACGAAGGCGGCCTGCAACGAGGGTTCAACCCGCGTCACCTTGGCCAGATAGATATTGCCCTTCAGTTGCTTGCGGGCCGCACTTTCAAAGTCGAATTCTTCGATGCGGTTGCCGCGCACCACGACCACGCGGGTCTCTTCCGGGTGGGTGGCGTCGATGAGCATTTTGCTGCCCATGTTTTTTCCTCGGGCAGGCATGGCGGCGGGGCGTTTCGCGTCTCAATCCGGATGTGAGAAGATGGAAAGCCCGGCGGGCATGCCCGCGAATGGGAAGGCGTCAGATCCCGCGCCAACAAGACACGCCGCAGGCCGTAAGCTGGATGACCAGCGGCGGGCGGCGTTATCGGGGCGGAAGGAACCATGACCTTCAAATTGACCTTTGCCGGAAACCGGCGGTTTGACTCATTTGGCCACGGCGGCAACGATCCACCCTTGGCCGACGCCTGATGACAGGCCCTACGTCGCTGCGGCGGGGGCGAACCCATATGGTTTCCGGCGCCCGCGCCCAGCGAAATTCAGTGCTCGACGAGACTGTTCGACGGTCCGGGGACCGGCGAGTCAGCCCCGCAAGGCTGTCCCCTTTGTAGGGATGCCGCCCCGGCTTTGCAAGGAAACTTGTCGGGATCACAATTTCTGGATGAATGAAGTGCGGGTTTTCGCCCTGCCGGGGGCGGAAACGGGGGGTTAACCAAGCCTGTCCTATGCTCCCGTGCGGAACGGTAAGCCCCCTTGGGGCCCAAGTGTAAATTGCGGATATGTTTGTAGAATTTTCAGATCACATAGAAGGTGCCGAGGTCCGGCATCGCCGTCATATGGTGTTGGACCATGTTTTGCTGGTGCTGCTCCTGGTGCTTCTGGTGCTGGGCCCGGCCCCCCCCCGGGCTCCCGCGGGGGGGGGGCCAAGGGGGGGGCTTCGGGGGGGGGAGGGCAGCCCCCCCCGCTTCCCCGCCGACATCACCCGCCCCGTCAGCTATTCGGTTTATGTTCTGCCCGATCCCTACCGCGTCATCCTCGATCTGCCGGATGTCAGCTTCAGCCTGCCGCCGGGATCCGGCCAGAAGGCGAAGGGGCTGATCAGCGAATACCGCTACGGTGAACTGGGTGCGGGCCGCTCGCGCATCGTGCTCGACGCCAGGGGCCCGGTGCTCATTGAAAAATCCTATCTGGTCCCGGCGAAAAAGGGGGCGGCCCCGCAACTGGTCGTCGACATCATTCCCACCACCGAGGAAGCCTTCCGTGCCTCCTATGCCCGCGACAACGGTGCGCCGCCGGGCACTGATCTGGCGGCGCTGGCCAGCGCCACGGCCCAGCCCGCGGCAGCACCGCCCGAGCCGCCCGCCGCCCTTGCCGTGCCGCCTGTGCCCCAGCCGGGCCGCAGGGTCATCGTCATCGACCCCGGCCACGGCGGCATCGCCCCCGGCGCCAGCAGCGCCGGCAAGATCCGGGAAAAGGATGTGGTGCTGGCCGTGGGCCACGAGCTGCGCGAGGCGCTGGAGGCCACGGGCCGCTTCGAGGTGGTCATGACCCGTTCTGCCGACAAGTTCCTGCCGCTCAAGGGCCGGGTGCAGATCGCCCGCGACCACAAGGCCGACCTTTTCATCTCCATCCATGCCGACATGGTGCGCGGCCAGTCGGTGCGCGGCGCCACTCTCTATACCCTGTCCGATACCGCCTCCGACGCCGAGGCCGAGGCGCTGGCCCAGAAGGAAAACCGCGCCGACATCATCGCCGGACTGAACTTCGAGAACGAAAACCCGGAGATCACCGGCATTCTCATCGATCTCGCCCAGCGCGAATCGAAGAACCATGCGGTGGCCTTCTGCAAGCGTCTGGCCACCGAGATCAGCCCGGTCACCGAGATGACCGGCAAGCCCCTGCGTTCGGCGGGCTTTGTCGTGCTGAAGGCGCCGGATGTGCCCTCGGTGCTGATGGAACTGGGCTTCCTGTCGGATGCAACCGACGCCACCCGGCTGGCGTCGCCGGAATGGCGCCAGCGCATCGCCAAGGCCATGGCGCGGGCCATCGACGCCCACTTCGCCCCCACCCTGTCTGCCGCGCGGCCCTAGAGCAACCTGACTTTTGACGGAATCGTCAAAAGTCAGAAAAGTTGCTCGCCATCAAGAAGTTAGAGCGGACGCTTTGATGCAGTCAAAACGCATTCCGCTCTATAGCAACCTGACTTTTGACGGAATCGTCAAAAGTCAGAAAAGTTGCTCGCCATCAAGAAGTTAGAGCGGACGCTTTGATGCACCAAAGCGCCAACCGCTCTAGGTGTGAGCTTTCAATAGGTTGTCCATCCGGGCGTTCCGTCGGAGACTGATGTTGCAAAACGACAGCAACCTCAGGAGAACCCGGATGAACATCCACAAGAATGCGCGAACGACGCCCCTTGGTCGAGAGGCAATTGTC
>CALMUW010000024.1 GCA_937872985.1 uncultured Alphaproteobacteria bacterium | reverse complement strand
CGCCCCCACCCCCGCGGCCCCGCCCCCCCCCCCCCCCCCCCCCCCGGCGCCCCCCCCCCCCCCCCCCCCCCACCCCGGCCCCGGCCAAGCCGTAACCGGACACCGGCTTTGCCAAACGCTTCAAGGGCGGATCTTGCGATCCGCCCCTTTCCTTGCGGGACGCCAGGTCCCCGGCAAAATCCGCATCATCCAGCACGGTTAATGAGGCGTTAACGCTTGCCGGGTCAAATGACCGGAAGATTCGAACGTGAATCAGGATCGACGGGGCATGCGCCGGGACGAGTTGAGACAACCTTTGCGGAAGCGCCACATGGGCCAGCGCCTTTGGGCCATCCGTCCCAATGCCCTGGTCCTTGCCTCGGTCGCCACTCTCGCCGCCTTTACCGGGGCCAGCGCCTGGCTGATCAGCAAGCCCCATCCCTTTGCCGGTGAACCCATCGTCATCGCGGCCATTCCGCCGCTGGAGGAATTGCAGACCGCCGCCACCGATCCCGCCCCGGACCCCGCCACCGCGGAGGCCGAGGCCGCACCCCCGGAACAGGAACAGGTGGGTCCCGCCGTCACCATCGACCCTCCGGCGAGTGACAACAGCGCGGTCACCATCGAGCCGCCGGTGGAGCAGGACACCTACCAGCAGGATGCCGCCATCATCGTCACCCCCAAGCGCGCCCTGAAGCCAGCCCCCATCGAGGCCGTGACCGAGCAGGCGGCCATGGGGCCGCTGCCCCGCGTCGCCGCCAGCGGCAAGCGGCCGTCCGATGTCTATGCCCGGACCACGCCCATGGGCATTGTCCAGTCGGATGCCCCCAAGGTCGCCATCCTCCTGGGCGGCATGGGCCTCAACAAGGATCTGACCAGGAGCGCCAGCCGCGAACTGCCGGGCGAGGTGACCTTCGCCTTTGCGCCCTATGGCAGCGGCTTGCAGGACCAGGTCAATCAGGTCCGCGCCCAGGGCCATGAGGTCATGCTGCAGATTCCCATGGAGCCCCTGGGCTATCCCGCCAACAATCCCGGCCCCCAGACCCTCATGGCCAATGCCAGCGACGTCGCCAATCAACAGGCGCTGCATTGGCACATGACCCGCTTTTCCGGCTACACCGGCCTGGTGAACTACATGGGCGGCCGCTTTATGAACGCGCCCAGCCCGCTCCGCGAACTCTTCACCGAGTTGCGCCAGCGCGGCCTCTACTTCCTCGAGGATGGCTCGGTGCAGCTTTCGGCCCGCGCCACCGTGGCCAAGGTCACCAATGCCCAGACCCGCCGCGCCGACATCATGCTGGACGCCAATCCCAGCCCTGAGGCCATTGCCGCCCAGCTCGAACTGGTGGAAGGGCAGGCCCGCGCCAATGGCTTTGCCATTGCCACCGGCACCGGTCTTGAAGTCACCATCGATACGGTCAAGGAATGGGCCCAGGGGGCGCGCGAACGCGGCATCGTGCTGGTGCCGGTCAGCGCCGTCTACAAGGGACGCCGTAGCTGAGCATCATGAACCTTCATCCCGAAATCACCGCCTATCGCCCCTGCGTCGGCATCATGCTGCTCAATCCGGAAGGCCTCGTCTGGATCGGGCGGCGCTATCAGAAAAAGAACGACGAGGGCACGGGCAAGTGGTGGCAGATGCCCCAGGGCGGCATCGACGGAAACGAGGATCCGGCCACGGCGGCGCTGCGCGAATTGCAGGAGGAAACCGCCGTCACCTCCGCCACCATCATCGCCGAGGCACCGGGCTGGTTCACCTATGACCTGCCCGGCCATCTCATCGGCAAAAGCTGGAACGGACGCTGGCGCGGCCAGAAGCAGAAGTGGTTTGCCCTGCGCTTTGACGGCGACGAGACGGAGATTGACCTCGCACCTCCCGGCCACAAGCAGGAATTCGACCAGTGGCGCTGGGTCGCCATGGACGATCTTCTCGACCTCATCGTGCCCTTCAAGCGCGAAGTCTATGCCGCCGTCATTCCTCACTTCCGCCACCTTGGCCGCTGAATCCGGTGGTGTGCCGGTTTCCTCAAGTTCCTGCGGAAAATCCGAATCCGGCCACAAGTTGCTGGCCCGCATCGGCTAAACTGCCATCATGATCAGACACATCATCTTCGACTGCGACGGCGTGCTGGTGGATTCCGAACCGCTCTCCATGCGCGCCGATGTGGAACTGCTGGCCCGTCATGGTGTGACCATCACGGCGGAGGAAGCCCACCGCCGCTTCGTCGGCCTCACCTTTGAAGCCATGCAGGCAAGACTGGAGCAGGAGATCGGCCGCAGGCTGCCCGCCACCCTGCGCGCCGAGAAGGACCAGTTGCTGCTGGAACTCTACCAGCACCATCTGCGCGAGGTGCCGGGCGTGCGCGCCGTTCTCGAAGGGCTTGCGGGCGCCCCGTCCATTGCCTCCAATTCGCCGCGCGACCGCGTGGTCGTGGCCCTCGCCCTCACCGGCCTGCAGGACTTTTTCGGCGGTCGCATCACCAGCTATGAGGAAGTGGCCCAGGGCAAGCCCGCGCCCGACATCTACCTCCGCGCGGCAGAAAAGGCCGGTGTTGGCCCGCGCGACTGTCTCGTCATCGAGGACAGTGTAACCGGTGTCACCGCCGCCTTCCGCGCCGGCTGCAAGGTCATTGGCTTCACCGGCACCCACCCCGATGGCGGCCACCACGCCGGGGCCCTGCGCGCGGCGGGCGCCCGCCGCACCTGCGCCACCATGGCCGAGCTTCCGGGCCTCCTGGCCAGCCTTGCCTGACGGCCCCCTTGACTTCTGCGGCCGAAGCCCCCATATGCCCGCCATCGCTGCCGCTCTCCTGCATCGAAGAACGTGACGCCGGACCAGAGTCTGGCTTTTCCAGAGCGGCTCCCCTGAACATCCTTTCACGTTGGGCTGTTTGAGCGCCCCTCCGCCTGTGCGCCATGATGGCTCGCACCGGCACCGGACATGATGGGCGCTCCATCCCCGTCCGGAATTGAAAGACCCACATGACCACTTTTACCGACCTCCAGCTCTCTCAGCCGCTTTTGAAAGCCCTGGCCCAGGAGGGCTACGAAACGCCCACCCCCATTCAGGCCCAGTCCATTCCGCCCCTCATGCAGGGCCGCGATCTCCTTGGCATTGCCCAGACCGGCACCGGCAAGACGGCGGCCTTCGCCCTGCCCATTCTTGAACATCTCGCCAGGAAGACCGACCGCGTGGCGCGCAACCATTGCCGCGTGCTGGTTCTGGCGCCGACCCGCGAACTCGCAACCCAGATCGGCGACAGCTTCAAGGCCTATGGCCGCAATCTCCGCTTCTCGCGTCTCGTGGTCTTCGGCGGCGTGTCCATCGGCAAGCAGATCGCCGTGCTGAACGGCGGCATCGATGTCGTCGTGGCCACGCCCGGCCGCCTGCGCGACCTGATGGAGCGGAAGGCCCTGAACCTGTCGCAGGTGGAAATCCTCGTGCTCGACGAGGTTGACCAGATGCTCGACCTCGGCTTCATTCACGACATCCGCAAGATCACCGCCGCCCTGCCGAAGAAGCGCCAGAGCCTGTTCTTCTCCGCCACCATGCCGAAGGAGATCGCCACCCTGGCCGATGGCCTGCTCACCGATCCGGTGAAGGTGCAGGTCGCTCCCGTGGCCACCACCGCCGAACGCGTGAACCAGAGCGTCATTCACGTCGAGCAGGCCATGAAGCCCCGGCTTCTGGCCGAATTGCTGAAAGACAACAACATGACGCGCACCCTGGTCTTCACCCGCACCAAGCACGGTGCCGACAAGGTGATGAAGCATCTGTCCAAGGAAGGCTTCACCGCCGCCGCCATTCACGGCAACAAGAGCCAGGCCAACCGCGAGCGGGCCCTGGCCGGCTTCAAGCAGGGCAAGATTCTCGTGCTGGTGGCCACCGACATTGCCGCCCGCGGCCTCGACATCGATCAGGTGTCGCATGTCATCAACTACGACCTGCCCTTCGTGCCGGAACAATATGTTCACCGCATTGGCCGCACCGCGCGCGCCGGGGCCGACGGTGACGCCATCGCCTTCTGCAACCCGGAGGAACGCAGCCTGCTGCGCGACATCGAGCGCACCATTCGCCAGTCCGTGCCGGTCATGACCCATGCCCTGGGCATCAAGGACGTGCCGAGCCTCGCCCCCGCCCATGGCTGGCAGCCCCTGGGCAAGGACAAGAAAAGCCCCCACCCCGCCCGGCGCGGAAAACCGGCGCAAGCTGGCAAGCCCGCCGCGAAGCCGCATCGCAAGGGGCAATCCCGCCCCGACGGCCAGAGCGGCAGTGATGCCCGCCCCCATGGCGCGGGCAAGCCGCGCGCCGAGGTCCACACGGCCCATGCTCCGCGCCAGGCGGAAGGCAGGCCTGCCCATGGTGCGAAATCCGCCGCCCCTCCTGCCAGGAAGACTTCCGGTCATCAGGCGCCCCGCCGCAAGCCCGGCCAGAAGCCAAGCTGGATGAGCGAACTTTCCACCCGTTCGCACTGAAACAAAACGGCCCGCGCCAGTGACGCGGGCCGTCAATCATTCCGTGAACTGATTTTTACAGCGCCGCCTGCAGCGTCTTCAGGTGCTCCAGCGTTTCATTGGCCTTGCGGCGGGCCTCGTCGGTCTTGGCATCGGCCACGTCTTCCTCGGCGTTCTTGACCTGCTGGGCAATGGCCGCCGCGTTCAACTCCTCCACCGGCAGTGCGGTTTCGGCAAGAACCGTGAGGCCCTGCGGGTTCACCTCGGCAAAGCCGCCGCGCACAAAGATGCGTTCATCGGCGCCACTGCCCTTGCGCACCGTGACGATGCCGGGTTTCAGCATGGCGAGAACCGGGGCATGCGACGGCAGCACCGTCATCTCCCCCTCCGTGCCCGGAATGGTCACACTCTCCACCTCGCCCTTGAACAGGGCGCGGGCGGGCGAGACGAGTTCGAAATGAAGGCTGGCCATGGGCTTCCTGCTTTCGTGACTTACGCGGCCTCGGCGGCGAGACGCTTGGCCTTCTCCACCGCCTGCTCAATGGTGCCCACCATGTAGAAGGCGGGTTCCGGCAGATGGTCGTAGTCGCCGTTGCACAGACCCTTGAAGCCCTTGATGGTGTCTTCCAGCTTGACCTGCACACCGGCGGAGCCGGTGAACACGGCGGCCACGTCGAAGGGCTGCGACAGGAAGCGCTCGATCTTGCGGGCGCGCGCCACCGTCAGCTTGTCCTCTTCCGACAGTTCGTCCATGCCGAGAATGGCGATGATGTCCTGCAGCGCCTTGTAGCGTTGCAGGATCTGCTGCACCTGGCGGGCCACTTCATAGTGCTCCTCGCCGATGACGCGCGGGTCGAGCATGCGCGAGGTGGAATCGAGCGGGTCCACCGCCGGATAGATGCCCTTTTCCGCAATGGAGCGCGACAACACCGTGGTGGCGTCGAGATGGGCGAAGGAGGTGGCGGGTGCCGGGTCGGTCAAGTCGTCGGCGGGCACGTAAATCGCCTGCACCGAGGTGATCGAGCCCTTGGTGGTGGTGGTGATGCGCTCCTGCATGGCGCCCATGTCGGTGGCCAGCGTCGGCTGGTAGCCCACGGCCGAGGGGATGCGGCCCAGCAGGGCCGACACTTCCGAACCCGCCTGGGTGAAGCGGAAGATGTTGTCCACGAAGAACAGCACGTCCTGGCCCTGGTCGCGGAAGTGTTCGGCGACGGTGAGGCCCGACAGGGCAACGCGCATGCGCGCGCCCGGCGGCTCGTTCATCTGGCCATAGACCAGGGCGGCCTTGGAACCGGCGGCCGAACCTTCCTTCTTGGGATCCTTGTTCACGCCGGATTCGATCATCTCGTGGTAGAGGTCGTTGCCTTCGCGGGTGCGCTCGCCCACGCCGGCGAAGACCGAATAGCCGCCGTGCGTCTTGGCGATGTTGTTGATGAGTTCCATGATGAGCACCGTCTTGCCCACGCCGGCGCCGCCGAACAGGCCGATCTTGCCGCCCTTGGCGTAGGGCGCCAGCA
>CALMUW010000023.1 GCA_937872985.1 uncultured Alphaproteobacteria bacterium | reverse complement strand
GAATCCAGCCCGTGACATTGTCGAGGAAGTAGCGGTCGTGGGTGACGATCAGGATGGCGCCGGGATAATCGCGCAGGTGATGCTCCAGCCACGCGACACTTTCGGCGTCGAGGTGGTTGGTCGGTTCATCGAGCAGGATGAGGTCGGGCTTGGCCAGCAACAGGCGGGTGAGCGCCACGCGCCGTTTTTCACCGCCCGACAGCTTGTCCACGGCGGCATCACCCGGCGGACAGCGCAATGCGTCCATTGCCTGTTCCACCTGCGATTCCAGATCCCACAGGTTTTGCGCGTCGATCACATCCTGAAGCTTGGCCGCCTTCTCGGCGTTCTCGTCGGAATAATCCGCCATCAGCGCATTGTATTCATCGAGGATGGCCTTCTTTTCAGCCACTCCCTCCATGACATTGCCCATCACGTCCTTCGACGGATCAAGCTGCGGCTCCTGTTCGAGGTAGCCGACGGTCGCCCCCTCCGCCACCCAAGCCTCGCCCACAAACTCCTTGTCCAGCCCGGCCATGATCTTCAGCAGCGTCGATTTGCCCGAGCCGTTGGGCCCGAGCACGCCGATCTTGGCGTCGGGGTAGAAGGACAGGTGAATGTTGTCGAGAACCTTCTTGCCCCCGGCATAGGACTTGGACAGGCCCTGCATGTGATAGATGAACTGGCGCGCCATGGCGGCTCAAACCCTCAGGCTGATGGTGAATGTCGCGCGCTTGTAACGGAGGGCGGCGGAAAGGGCAACGCCCCCAGGGCAACCTGAATTTTGCCGGCCTCACCAAAAGTCAGGACAGTTGCTCGCCATCACGAAGTCAGAGCGGCGGCCCTGCGCCAGCAAAGCCAAACCGCCCTAGCCGTGCCCCCGGCCCTCGCCCGGCTCGCTGGCCTGGGACGCCACCAGATTAAGCTTCTTCTGATAGCGCCCCTGCAGGATGTCCACCACGACAAGCGCGCCGACCACGAAGTAGAAGGTGGTCTTGGACATGGCCTCCACCGGATAGCCGAAGAAGGTGATGTGGGCGAGGTGGCCGCCCTCGGAGAACAGCATTACGCCGACGAGGAGCAGGATGAACAGGCCCAGCACCTCATAGAGCCGGTTCTTTTGCAGGAAGGCCGCCACCTGTTCCGCCAGCAGGACCATGAGCGCGCCGGAGAGAATGATGGCGATGGACATGACCAGGAAATGCTTGGTCAGCGCCACGGCCGAGAGCACCGTGTCGAAGGAGAACACGATGTTCATGACGAGAATCCAGAACAGGGCCGAACCCACCGTGCGTGTCGCCGTGCCGCCGCCGGGACTGTCATGGCCCAATTCGTCCACCGCCAGCATGTGGAAGATTTCCTTCATGGCCGTGTGGATGAGGAAAAGACCGCCCGCCAGCACGATCAGGCTGTGGCCGTTGAAGTCGCCATGGAAGAACGGCAGATCCAGCTTGAACCACGAGGCCTGAAACAGTTCGATGAGCTTCAGCACCACGAAAAGCAGGACGATGCGCAGGCCGATGGCGAGGATGATGCCCCAGCGCCTGACCCAGGCCTGCTGTTCTGGCGGCACGCGCTTTGCCTCGATGGAAATATAGAGCAGGTTGTCGAAGCCCAGCACCGTCTCCAGCGCGGTGAGGACGAACAGTGTAATCAGGTTCTCAACGGTAAACAGACTGGTGAAGAGTTCGGCCATGGCATGCCCCTGTGCGATTCTTTGGATAGCATATTAGCCCCTCGACACGTCCCGCACAGGGGGAAAGGCTTGCGTGAAACAGACGCGCCCCGACCCTCCTGGGCCGGGGCGCGAAGGGAGGGAGCGGGTGGTGCTGCAGCGGACCCCGCCCGACCTCGATCAGTTTTCCAGCGCGTTGGCGATGATCTTTTCCAACTCCTCGCGCCGGTAGGGCTTCATGATGATGAACCCCTCCTTGAAGCGCGGCTCGTCCTGATGAACGATGGCGCCCTTCGGATAGCCGGTGGTGTGAACGATCTTCAGGCCGGGACGCATGCCGGAGGCCGCCTGGGCCAGGTCGAAGCCGTTCATGCCGCCGGGCATCACCACGTCCGAGAACATGAGATCGATGTCCGGCATTTCCTGCAGCTTGGCGAGCGCCTCGAAGCCGTCGCCGGCCTCGACGAGTTCATAGCCGAAATCCTCCAGGAAGCCGCAGGCCACGGCGCGCACCGCCTCCTGGTCCTCAACCACCAGGATCTTCGCCTTGGGCTTGGCCTTGCCTTCGGCCGCTGGCTCCGCCGCCACCGGCTGCGGCACCACGCGGACCGGCGGCACATTGTCCACCGCCAGCATTTCTGCCGCCGACAGACGGCGCGGCAGATACATCTTGAACGACGTGCCGTGGCCGATTTCCGAATAGACGTTGATGTGGCCGCCGGATTGCTTGATAAAACCCCAGACCATGGACAGGCCAAGGCCCGAGCCCTTGCCCGCGCCCTTGGTGGTGAAGAAGGGCTGGAACACCTTGTCGAGCAGTTCCGGCGACATGCCGCTGCCCGTGTCGGTCACCGCCACCATCACATAGTGCCCGGGGGTCACGTCGGCATGCTTCTCGGCATAGGCGTGATCGAGATAGGCCGGCTGGGTTTCGATGGTCAGCTTGCCGCCGTTGCCCATGGCGTCGCGGGCGTTGATGGCAAGGTTCAGGATGGACGATTCAAGCTGTGACGGATCGATGGTCACCTTGGGTTCGCCCGCCATCAGGTGAACCTTCAGTTCCATGTTTTCGCCAAGGGTGCGGGCGATGAGCGCCTCCATGCCCTTGACCAGATCGTTCACCGGCACCTCGCGCGGTTCCAGCTCCTGCTTGCGGGCGAAGGCCAGAAGCTGACGGGTCAGTTCCGAACCCTTGCGGGCCGCGTCCTGGGCTTCGGCCAGGCGCTTGATGGCCTTTTCATCGGCCACGATCTTGCCGTCGAGCAGTTGCAGGTTGCCGATGATGATGGTGAGGAGGTTGTTGAAGTCGTGGGCCAGGCCGCCGGTAAGTTGGCCGATGGCTTCCATCTTCTGGGCCTTCTGCAGGCGCTGCGCCACCTGGCGGCGCTCGGACACGTCAACCACCTGCACCGTCAATTGTTCGGTGTCGCCCTGCTCGTTGCGGTTCAGGCACACCGAGACGATGCCATAGACCGGATCGGCATCGCCGTTCGCGAAGCGCAGTTCATGCTTGAACAGATTGGTCTCGCCGGACAGAAGCTTGCGCACACCGTTCAGATAGACCGGACGGTCGTCCTTGTGCAGCATCTCGTCGAAGGCGAAGGTCGCGGTTTCAAGGTCCTGCCGCCCGGTGAAATCCTTGAGTGCGCCATTGGCCACCTCGATGAGGCCGGTGGGCGTCACGATGGCCATGCCATGGGCCGCCGCCATGAAGGCGCTGCGGAACCGCATGTCGGTGCGGCCCGTGGCGATCTCGGCGATCTTGCGCTGGCTGATGTCCTGCATGTGGCAGATGGAGCGCTCGATGCGGCCCTTCTC
Source organism: uncultured Alphaproteobacteria bacterium (assembly GCA_937872985.1). Lineage (GTDB taxonomy): Bacteria > Pseudomonadota > Alphaproteobacteria > Rhizobiales > Aestuariivirgaceae > Aestuariivirga. The sequence continues at coordinate 4,507 of CALMUW010000023.1, read as the reverse complement.
CGAGCGCTGCGCCGTCATGGTCAGAAGCACGGTGGCGAGCGAGCCATCCTTGCGCTGCACGAAAAGCTCTTCGTTGTAGCAGGTGCCGGTGGCCAGATACTTCGGGTAAATCTGGGTCACGAGCTGGGTGCGCGACTGCGGCGCCAGATATTGGTTGAACGAATGCCCGAGGACTTCCCTGCCCTCATAACCGAAGACATCGCACCAGTTCTTGTTCACCGACAGAAGGCGTCCCGAGCCATCCATGCAATGCAGCATGACCGGCAGGTTATAAAGCATCTGGTCATGGGTGCGGCTCGGCTGTTCCGGAAAGAACGGGCTCACCGTATCGCGCTGCAACTCCGGGCGCTCGATCTTCCAGCCGGTGGCGCGCGGGCCAAGCTCTTCCCAGCCGGTGAAGGCGGGAGCGGCTGAGGTGACGGTGTTGCTCATGATCAAAACGCCTTTTTTCGAAAAACTTGAGAGCTTTTCTCAATCAGGGCGGACGATAGGTTAAGCGGTGTTAACGGAGTCTTGCCGCACCGGCTAAAAGGCCGGGCAAGTCAGCAATCTTTTGCAACCATTCACTTGTTGGTAAATGAAGCTTGAATGACGCGGAGGCAATTTTTGCCCTCCCCGCTCATTCCATCGCCATCGTTAACGATCGGCATATCGCTGCCGAAATCAATCATTCGGCAACCAGAGTTGCAGAGATCTCGGCCTCGCCCCGGCGTTCGTTCAATTTTTACGGCTGCGATTAAAGCCCCGTCTTTCTTTGGCGCGTTATGGGTTGCACCAGATTGCAATTCCGGCCCCACGCTATCGAAAGAAAGATTGGACCATGCCCACATATAACGGCACCACCGGCGACGACATCATCACCAGCGGCACCGGCGCTGACACAATTAACGGCGGCGCGGGCAATGATACCCTGATGGGCAACGCGGGCCCTGATACGCTCAATGGCGATGCCGGCAATGATACGCTGAACGGCGGCACCGGCAACGACACGCTGAACGGCGGTGACGGCAACGATACGCTGATCGGCGGCGCGGGCGGTGACTCCCTGAACGGCGGCACGGGCACCGACACCGTGAGCTATGCCAATGCCACGGGTCCGGTGGACCTGTCCTTCAGCACTGTCGACATTAATGGCCTGGGCGGCGACTATGTCTGGTATTCGGCTGGCGGCTATTACGGCGACGCCAACGGTGACAGCTTCGGCAGCATTGAAACGGTCATCACCACCTCCTTCGGGGACATCGTCGGCGGCGGCACCTCTGCCATGACCTTCTGGCTGGGCGCAGGCGACGACATCTTTGACACCAACCCCTCCTATGCCGTGACCGACACGGTTTATGGCGAAGCCGGCAACGATACCATCTGGACCGGCGCGGGCGACGATGCGCTGGACGGCGGCGCGGGCAACGACACGCTTTATGGCGAAACCGGCAATGACACGCTGACCGGCGGCGCGGGGAACGATCGGCTCGACGGCGGCGACGGTTCTGATACGGCCTCCTATGCCACTTCCACGGCCGGTGTCACCGTCAACCTGGCCACCGGCGCGGCCGCGGGCGGCGATGCCACGGGCGATACTCTTGTTTCCATCGAAAACCTCACCGGCTCGAACTACGCCGATGTGCTCACCGGCTCCTCGTCGGCCAATGTGCTGAGGGGCCTGGGCGGCAACGACCTTTTGGCTGGCGGCGCAGCCGCCGACACCATCGACGGCGGCGACGGCATCGACACCGTGACCTACGCCGCAGCGGCGGCGGCCGTCACCGTCAACCTGACCACCGGCGCCGGAAGCGGCAGCGATGCCCAGGGCGATAACCTGTCCAACCTGGAAAACGTCACGGGCTCCGCCTTCAATGACGTCATCACCGGCTCGGCGGCCGACAATATCCTGGTCGGCGCGGCAGGCAGCGATACGCTATCCGGCATGGCGGGCAACGACACGCTGCATGGCGGCGCAGGCAATGACTCGCTCAAGGGCGGCACGGGCAACGACCGCCTCTATGGCGGCGAAGGGGCAGATGTGCTCACCGGCGGCGACGGCACCGACACTGCCGACTACCGCTATGCCACGGCGGCGGTGACCGTCAGCCTGGCGACCGGCACCGGGCCGGCGGGCGAAGCCACGGGCGCCACGCTCTCCGGCATCGAGAATCTCACCGGCTCCAACTTTGACGACACTCTGACCGGCGATGCGGGTAACAACCGCCTCGTGGGCCTGCAGGGTGCCGACCACATATATGGCGGTGCGGGCGACGACACCTTCGACACCGGCGGCGGCTATGACACCGTCGATGGCGGCGCGGGCGTGGACACCGTCACCTATGCCGACAGCTGGGACCGCGTGGTGGTGAACCTCGCCACCGGCAAGGGATCGGGCGGTGAAGCGGCCAATGATGTTTATGTCAATGTCGAGAATGTCACCGGCTCGGCCTTCGACGATGCGCTGACCGGCGATGCTGGGGGCAACCGCCTGGTCGGCCTTGACGGCAATGACACGCTTTCCGGCGGCGCGGGCAATGACATTCTCGTGGGCGGCATCGGTGCCGACACGCTGATCGGCGGCGACGGCACGGCCGACGCGGCTGACTATCAGTCGGCCCTGGCGGGCGTCATCGCCAACCTGGCCACCGGCGGCACCGGCGGAGAGGCGGCGGGCGACCCCTACGCCGGCGTTGAATATATCTATGGCTCGGCCTTCAATGACGTGATCACCGGCGATGCCGCCGTCAACCGCCTCACCGGCGGCGCGGGCAATGACGTGATCGACGGTGCGGCGGGCAACGACTATCTGCTCGGTGATGCGGGCAATGATGTGCTCACCGGCGGCCTGGGCGCGGATGTCTTCGTCTTCGAGCAGGGCTTCGGCAACGACACCATCACCGACTTCTGGGCCGGCATGAACCGGACCGACCGCGCCTGGCTGACGGGCCTCGGCATCAACGACTTCGCCGGGGTGCAGGCTCACCTGACCGATACGGCGGCGGGCGCGCTGCTCACCTTCGACAGCGGCGACAGCATCACCTTCGCCGGACTGTCCGCCGCCAGCCTGGTGGCCGACGATTTCATCTTCTCGTAAGCCTCCCGGCACGCTGCCAGTGCCTGGATCGGACGAGGAGGAGCCGGGGCAATCGTCCCGGCTCTTTTCGTTATATCAATGACTTGTGGGAGTTTTCAGATTCAGCATGTGAACTGGATCAACCGGCCTGCAAGCGGTCCATGTTGGCCCGGATCTCGGCCAGTGACCCCTCGACACCGGCGGTCTCGGCCCTCAGCTTCATCACCTGAATGCGCGCCGCGATCATGGTGCCGGCAAATTCCGGGTTGGGCACCGCGCGCAACGCCGCCACCAGCCGCTCGGCCTCAGCCGTCGCCGTTGCCAGCTTGCGCCGCGATTCCGACAGCCCTTCCATGGCGCGCTCGTGGGCGTGGCGCAGCACCGCGATCTGCCACAGGGCGCCGCCCTCCTCCGAGCGGATGGAGGCGATCTTGGCTTCCTTGGCGCGGCGCTCGTGCTCGAAGCGCCGGGGGTTCAAGGCCCCGAGCCTCATGGAGAAGCTCACCTTGCCGGAGAACGAGTTGTCGGTGACATCAAACCCGTCCGCCACGCTGCTTTGATTGTAGCCCGCATGCAGCGACACATCCATGGCATCCGCCGTGCGCATCCGGCTGTTCAGGTCCTCCAGCTCGGACTCCGCCGTGATCAGATCGAGTCCAAGACGGCGCGCATCGCCCGCCGGTCCCGCCTCATCCACCAGCCGCCGGTCGGCCTGCGATCTCGCGGCATTGGCCTCCGCCGCCATCTGGTCAACCATCACCGAAAGCTGGGTCGCCTTTTCCTTGTTGATGGCCCCCGCCGCCAGCTGCCGCCGGATGTCGGCCTTCAATCCGGCCATGGCCTCGCGCTGGCGGAGAATGGCATTGGCCTTGGCCCGGAAGCCGCCTGCCGTCAGGCCTTCAGGCGCCAGAAAGGCAATCTTCTGCAACCCCATCTCGGCGGCATAACGCCGGCATTTCACATCCGCCGCCTCTTCCACCAGATTGGCCTTGTGCAGGCTCGACAGGCTGATGGCGAGGCCGAGGCTGGCATCGCCGCCGTCATTGACGCTGCCGGACACCGAGGGCGAGCGCATGATCGTTGCTTCGGCGGCGGAATCCTCCTTGAGGTATTCACACCAGCGCGACGGCGCCGACCCCACGCCATGGGCAGGCATGACCTTCACCCCCTGACTGATCGGCGGCTGCGGGGCCGGGCTCGTCACCGTCATCGGTTTTTGCGCGGCAGGACTGACGCCCACCTGCGGTTCGGCCACCGCCCTTGTCTGAACCAGCACAGGCGTGGCCGCCGCCGGGGCCTGCGCGGTCTCACGCCGTTTCAGGAAGGCTGGCGTCGTGCTGCAACCGGCGAGGCCAAGGGCCGCCGCCAGCGCCAGCGTCACGCCGAGGCGCGTCAGGCTAGAGTCCGTCTGATTTAAACGGATTCACAAATCAGTATTTGTGTGATTCAAAC
>CALMUW010000022.1 GCA_937872985.1 uncultured Alphaproteobacteria bacterium | reverse complement strand
CGGTGAGGTTTTGCAGCCCCCCGGCGGGAATGGCCCGCCGTGCGCCGTGGGCGTCCACCGCCGCACGGAAGGCCTTCACCACCGCCTCGGTGTAGGCCCGGCTTCTCTGGCGGCCCTCGATCTTGAGCGCCGTCACGCCTGCTTCGGCCAGGCGCGGGATCAGGTCTGCCGCATCGAGGCTCACGGGGTCTTCAAAGACATGGCCCTGATAGTTACCCGCCGTGAAGCAGCCCTTGCACAGGGTGGGATATGGTGCCGCCTCGCCCGTGCCGACGCGCTGGATGGTGAAGCCCCCCAGGCGCGCGGAGAGACCCTCGCCCTCCTGCTGGTAGACCACATGGCTCGCGGGCGAACAGACACCATTCATGTTGGGCGATTTGCCGGTGGCATAGGAGGAGAGCGAGCAGCGCCCCTCGGCCATGACGCAGAGGCCGCCAAAGACAAAGACCTCGGTTTCGCAGGCGATGTCGCGGTTGATGGTGGCGATTTCCTCCACGCTCAAGACGCGCGGCAGGACCACGCGCTTCACGCCGAATTCCGCGACATAGAAAGTGATGGCGTCGGCATTGGCTGCTGCCGCCTGCACCGAGAGATGGCGGCGCAGGCCTGGGTGTTTCTCCGCCGCATAGGCGAGAAGGCCCATGTCGGCGAGGATGACGGCATGGGCGCCAAGGGCCGCCGCATCATCGACGGCGCGATGCCACAGCGCGGCTTCGCCGGCGCGGGGAAAGGTGTTGATGGCGACGAGGACTTTCGCGCCCTTGCCGCGCGCGTAGGCAATGCCGGTCTGCAACTCAGCACGCGAGAAGTTGAGGCCGGGGAAGTTGCGGGCGTTGGTCTCGTCGGCAAAGCCGCAATAGACGGCGTGTGCCCCGGCATCCACGGCGGTGCGCAGCGCGGCTGGCGTTCCCGCCGGGCAAACCAGTTCAAGCATCAGGAGGCTCCGGCTGCGGGCGGGTGAGCGCCACGCCGGTCATGCGCTCGGCCGCGGGCGTCAATGTGCGCAAGGGCCGCTCCACGATGAGGCCGAGGGGGCCAAGGCTTGCCGTCACTTCACCGAGAATGTCGATCTCGGCGTCATCCAGCGCGTTGCGCAGCGCCAGCACGGCTTCGGTGTCGCCCTCGATGATGATGTCGCGCGAGAAGAACAGTGCATCGCCATCCATGGTTCCGTGCAACATGCCCAGGAGCGCTGCAAAGGGGCCGGCGACATGGGCCTCCCAGGCGGTGGCATCGCCGCGCCTGATGACATCGATCTCCGGCTTTTCCCGGCGCGGGCGCAGGATGAAGGCAAAGGGCAGGTCGGTGGGATCGAGCAGGAAGGTCTTGCTGGCCTGCTCACCCAGGCGCTCGAACAGGCCGGGATGGCGCGCGGCCACGCTGTCCACCACCTTCTGTGCCGCAAGCCGCAGGGGAAAGAGCGGCAGGGGCTGCATGAGGCGCGCGGCCAGGGCGGGAAAGCGCGGCAGGGAAGACGAAGAAGCCATTATCAGGACTGTTTCATGAGGGGGGGGCCAAGGGGAGAAGTCCGGCGCAAAATAGAGACCCTTCGCGCCGGATGAATTGCTCTAGGTCAAATCATCTTCCGTCACCATCGGCAATGGGGCAGATGGCCACTGCCCGTTCACGTGCCTTTTCCGCTCCGTGTTGGTTTCTCGCCTGCCGCACGGGCCAGGGAGGGCGAGAAGTGCCGGGTGACAAATCCGCGGCTTGACGCGCCGCCATCCCCCTGGGTCGGTGCGATCAGGATTATCCACAGGCTGGCGGCGGGGGCCGTATGTCAGACCGCGTTGTCGCGCCATGTCTTTGGCCGGTTTCTTCGCACATGCGGCATGGCTTTCTCGCGTTCACCGCCGTTGTTTCATGCCCTTGGCGCCCACAAGGGTTTGACTGACTTGGGTTATCGCTTGGGGCGCGCCCATGAACTATTTTGCAGCGCAGCGAAAATGCCGGAATTTCATGGGCTTGTTTATCTAAAGTCGCACAACCAATGGCCAGTGTCAGGGGGTTAAGGGATATGTAACCCTAAAGGCTCGCGGCAATAGACTCGCCGGAGACGGGAGAGGTGCGCGCCCTTGGGCCTGCGCTTCACACAATCGCCCCGGCATCCGGGCAACCGCCGCACTAGGGAGACTTATATGGATTCTAACCTCAGCTCACGGATTCGCCAGAATCCGGCCTTCCAGGAGCTGGTGCGGAAACGGACGGGCTTTGCCTGGCTGCTCTCCGCCCTCATGCTTCTCATCTATTTCGGCTTCATTCTGCTGGTGGCCTTCAACAAGGCATTCCTCGCGACGCCGCTCGGCACCGGGGTCACTACCATCGGCATCCCCATCGGCATCGCCGTCATCGTCTCGGCCTTCGTGCTCACCGGCATCTATGTGAAGCGCGCCAACTCCGAGTTCGACGAACTCACTGACAAGATCAAGAAGGATGCCCTGAAATGAGAAAGCTCGCTCTCTCCTCTCTGGCGGCATCGCTCTTCGCCACGCCCGCCCTGGCCGACGCCGTTGCCGGCGCGGTGCAGCAGCAGGCCACCAACTGGCCTGCCATCATCATGTTCCTGATTTTCGTGGCCCTCACCCTTGGCATCACCAAGTGGGCCGCCTCGCAGACCAAGTCTGCCGCCCAGTTCTATTCCGCGGGCGGCGGCATCACCGGCACGCAGAACGGCCTGGCCATTGCCGGCGACTACATGTCGGCGGCGTCCTTCCTTGGTATTTCCGGCATCGTCTTCGGTTCCGGCTACGATGGCCTCATCTATTCGGTGGGCTGGCTCGTGGGCTGGCCGATCATTCTGTTCCTGATCGCGGAACGCTTGCGCAACCTCGGCAAATATACCTTCGCCGACGTGGCTTCCTTCCGTCTGGAGCAATCGCCCATCCGCAAGATGGCGGCAATCTCGACCCTGGCGGTCGTGGCCTTCTACCTCATTGCCCAGATGGTCGGTGCCGGCAAGCTCATCCAGCTTCTGTTCGGCCTGCCCTACGGCTATGCCGTCATGATCGTCGGCATCCTGATGATCGTCTACGTCACCTTCGGCGGCATGGTTGCCACCACCTGGGTGCAGATCATCAAGGCCGTCATGCTGCTCGGCGGCGCCACGCTCATGGCGCTCATGGTGCTGGTCAAGTTCGGCTTCAGCCCGGAGGCTCTGTTCCAGGCGGCGGTCAACACCCACCCCAAGGCGGGCGCCATCATGGGTCCCGGCTCGCTGGTGACTGACCCCGTCTCGGCCATTTCGCTCGGTCTGGCCCTGATGTTCGGCACCGCCGGTCTGCCCCACATCCTGATGCGCTTCTTCACCGTGTCGGATGCCAAGCAGGCGCGCAAGTCGGTGTTCTATGCCACCGGCTTCATCGGCTACTTCTACATCCTGACCTTCATCATCGGCTTCGGGGCCATCGCGCTCCTGATGAATGATGCGTCCTTCTACAAGACGGCCACGGATGCGACGACCGGGGCGGTGACCTACGACAAGATCAAGGATCTTCTCGGCGGCACCAACATGCCGGCCATCCATCTGTCACGCGCCGTTCTCGGCAACATGTTCCTCGGCTTCATCTCGGCTGTCGCTTTCGCCACCATTCTGGCGGTGGTGGCGGGTCTGACGCTGGCCGGCGCCTCCGCCGTCAGCCATGACCTCTATGCCTCTGTGTTCGCCAAGGGCACGGTCAACGAAGCCAAGGAAATCCGCATCTCGAAGATTGCTGCCGTGGTCATCGGCCTCATCGCCATCGGCCTCGGCTATGTCTTCGAAAACATCAATGTGGCCTTCATGGTGGGCCTGGCCTTCGCGGTCGCGGCTTCCACCAACTTCCCGATCCTGGTCATGTCCACCTTCTGGAAGGGCATGACCACGAAGGGTGCGGTCATCGGCGGCATCCTGGGCCTCATCTCCTCCGTCGGCCTGACGATTCTCAGCCCCGGCGTGTGGGAGGCGGTGCTTGGCTATGAGAAGGGCTCCGCGCCCTTCCCCTATGCCAACCCGGCGCTCTTCTCCATGGCGCTGGCCTTCCTGGGCATCTGGATCGGCTCCATGATCGACGGTTCCAAGCGGGGCCAGATCGACAAGGCGGGCTTCGACGACCAGTATGTCCGGTCGGAGACCGGCATCGGTGCGGCGGGTGCGGTTTCGCACTAAATTCCGCTCCAGACGCAACAACCTTCGGGCCGGGGATAGCATCCCCGGCCTTTTTCACTATAGTTGCCGTGACAACCGTTCATTCAGAAGCCTGCCATGCCGCAATCATTCGACAGCCGGAACCCGCCCTTTGACCGTCTCAACGCCGCTGAAATCGACACGCTCCGCCAGGGCATGGACATCGGCTACTTTGCCCCCGGCCAGGTGATCGTCGCCGCCGATCAGCCGGCGCAGTTCTTTCACGTCATCATCAAGGGCATGGTGGAGGAACGGCGCGATGGCGAGGTGGAGCATGTGCTGGAGGCCAAGGACAGTTTCGATGCGCGCGCCCTGATCCACGGCAAGCCGGGCAGCGAGTTCGTGGCCGCCGAGGAGACCCTGTGTTACCTGCTGCCTAAGGACATCGTGGTGGAACTGACCCAATCCAACCCGGCCTTTGGTGCCTTCTTCTATTCCGAGATTTCCCGCAAGCTTGACGCCATGGCCCAGGGCCGCGAGGGCCAAGGGGTGGAGTCGGTTCTGCGCGCCCGCATTTCCGAGGCGCGGCTTCAGCCTGCCGTGTTCATCGACGGCACCGCCACCATCAAGGATGCGGCCATGGCCATGCAGGACAACCACACCAATGCACTCTTCGTGCGCGAGGCTGAACGCGTCGGTGTGGTCACCGGCATGAACCTGGCCAAGGCGGTGTTGAACAAGGCCAAGGCGGGCACCACGCCGGTGAAGGAGGTCTGCCACTTCGACGTGGTGGCGGTGGACAAGGACGACTTCATCATCGACGCCTTGCTGCTGATGACCCGGCACAACAAGAGGCGACTGGCGGTGCGCGAAGACGGCGAACTTGTCGGCATGCTGGAGGACATCGGCATCCTCGGCCTGTTCGCGGGCAATTCGCAATTGATCCCCGGCCGCATCGACCGGGCCAAGTCCATTGCCGATCTGGAAACCACGGCCTCCGACATTCAGGCCCAGGTGGAGCGGTTGCACCGCCAGGGGGTCAAGGCCGATCTCATTGCCGAGATCACCTCGGACCTGAACCGCAGGCTTTTTGCCAAGCTGTTTGAACTGACCGCCCCCAAGAGCATCCTGTCCAAGGGCTGCCTGATGATCATGGGGTCCGAGGGGCGCGGCGAACAGACGGTGCGCACCGACCAGGACAATGGTTTGCTCATCTCCGGTCCGGTGGCGGAGGAAGACCTCATCGCCTTCCGCAAGCTCTTCACCTCGGCGCTGGAACGGCTGGGCTTTCCGCCCTGCCCCGGCAATATCATGGTGCGCAATCCCATATGGTCCATGCCGGTGGAGGATTTCATCCGCCAGATCAAAGGCTGGGTCATCGCGCCCGATGAAAACACGCCGATGTATCTCGCCATCCTCGCTGACGCCATTGCCGTGGGGCGCAACCCCGAGCTTCTCAGCCGCGCCAAGGAGGCGCTCTTCGACGTTCTGCGCGGCGAGAAAATTCATCTGGCCCATTTCGCCAAGGCCGTCGACATGTTCAGCGGATCGGGCGGCATGTTGAATGCCCTCATGGCCTCGGTGGGGCGTGAAGACAGCATCAACCTGAAGAAGGCGGGGATTTTCCCCATCGTGCACGGCATTCGCAGCTATGCCATCGAAAAGGGGGTGCGCGAGACCGGAACGCTGGCGCGCATCGACGAACTGGCGGGCATGGGCGCGCTGGAAGCCGACATGGCCAAGGAACTGGCCGGGGCCTTCCGCTTCCTCATGGAATTGCGTCTCAGGTCGCAGCTCGCGGCGGTGAAGCACGGCAACCCCGAGGCCGAGGCCGACATCAAGCCATCGGAACTGACCACGCTGGAGCGCGACCTGTTGCGCGATGCCCTGCGCGTGGTGAAGGAATTCCGCGAGCTGGTGCGGGCTCACTTCAACCTGCGCATGTTCTGAGGCGTCATGTTCCGCTTCATCCGCCATACCATTGACCGCTTCGTGATCCAGGACACGAGCTTCAAGTTTCTCTACGACCGTGACGAGACGGGCGAGGTGGTGTCGCTGGATTGCGAGACCACTGGTTTTGATCCCTGGATCGATGACGTGATTTCGGTGGCGGCCATCAAGATCAAGGACAACCGCATCCTGACGCACCAGTCCTTCAACGCGCTGGTGAAGCCCGAGGCGGAGATGCGGCCCGAGGCCATGAAGGTGCATCGCCTGTTACAGCGCGACGTGGCGAGCGCCAAGCCCATGGCCGAGGTCCTGCCCGATCTGTTGCGCTTCATCGGCTCGCGGCCGATCATGGGCTACTGGATCGACTTCGACATGAGCATGCTCGACAAATATGTGCTGCATCACCTGGGGGTGCGCCTGCCCAACGAGCGCGTTGAAGTATCGAAGCTCTATTACGACCGCAAATATGGCGACGCGCCGCAGGGCACGCAGCTGGACCTGCGCTTCGATGTCATCCGCAAGGACCTGAAGCTGCCGCCCATCAACCAGCATGATGCCCATGAGGACGCGCTGCTGGCGGCCAAGATGTATGTGATCCTCAAGGACATGAAGGCGCGTGGCGTGCGCATTCCGCGCACGGCGGGCATCGGCGGCGTCAGCACGGGCGCGGCGCCGCGCCCGATGCACGGCTTCTGATCATGCGGCGCTCCCTGCCTCCGCTCAACTCGTTACGCGCCTTCGAGGCGGCGGCACGCCACCTGAGCCTCACGCAGGCGGCACAGGAATTGTCGGTGACGCCGGCAGCCATCAGCCATCAGATCCGCTTGCTGGAGGATCACATCGGCATGGCGGTGATGCAGCGCTCGGGCCGCGGGCTGGTGCTGACCGACGCGGGCGCGGCGGCCTTTGTCCACCTCAAGGACGGGTTCCAGCGCCTGTCGGCCGCCATGGATGCCATCGACAGTCTGGGCGAGCGCGGCACGCTGCATATTTCGGTTGCTCCTTCCTTTGCCGCCAAGTGGTTGTTGCCGCGGCTGGATGATTTTGAAAAGCGTCACCCGGAAATCGATGTGCATGTGTCCTCGTCCATGCAGTTGGTGGATTTCGCCCGCGACGGCACCGATCTTGCCATCCGCTATGGCGCGGGCAATTACCCCGAGGTGGTGGTGGAACGGCTGCTGTCGGAAGAAGTGGTGCCGGTCTGTGCCCCGGAGCTGATCGCTGGCGACCGACCGCTGACGCGGGCCAGCGACCTTGGCCAGTTCACCCTGCTGCACGACGACAGCCCGGATAATGATCCCTCGTGTCCCAATTGGGACATGTGGCTGCGGGCGGCGGGGGTGGAAGGCATTGACGGCACGCGGGGGCCGCGCTTCAACCAGTCCAGTCTGGTGATCGAAGCGGCGGTTCTGGGGCGGGGCGTGGCCCTGGCCAAGCACCGGCTGGCGGCGGAGGACATCAGGCGCGGGCGGCTGGTGACGCCCTTCGCCGCTGCCGTGCCGCTGGACTTCGCCTATTTCATCGTCTCGCCCAAGGCCAAGCTCAACCTGCCCAAGGTGTCCTTTTTCCGCGACTGGCTTCGGGTTCAGGTGCGCGACTCCGATCTCAACGCTTCCGATCCGTCCATCTGACTCACTCCGGCTTGGGTGAGATCAGTTCATAGCGATGGCTGTGGCCGAAGGGACTGTCGGTTTCACCGCGCACATGAAGATGCGCCTGGCGCTGCCTGAATTCATGGACGTGGATGGTGGCGGCGCGGCTGGTGCCGTCCTTGAGCAGGATGGCGCGCGTGGCAAAGCGCGCGACAAAATCCATGTCGTGGCTGGCGATGATCATGGTCTGCGGCAGGCTTTCCAGCACAGTGCAAAGGCGGGCGTGGGCTAAGGCGTCCAGTCCCGTGGTGGGTTCATCGAGCAGCAGCACCTCGGGCTTCATGGCGAGAACCGTGGCCAGCGCCACGAGGCGCTTTTGCCCGCCGGAGAGGGTTTGCGAAATGCGGTCCGCGAGGTCTGACAGGCCGAGGGAAGCGAGTGTCGCTGCGGCGGTTTCAAGCGCGGCGCGTCGCGGCTGGCCCAGGTTGCGCGGGCCGAAGGCCACGTCTTCCAGAACCGTTGGACTGAACAATTGATCGTCCGAATCCTGAAACACCAGACCGGCGCGGGCGCGCAGGGCGCGGAAGTCGGCCTCGTTGCGGCAGGCGCGGCCAAAGGCGGTAAGCGTGCCTGAGGTGATGGGCACAAAGCCGGTCATGGCGAGAAGGAGCGTGGATTTGCCTGCGCCATTGTCGCCGAGCAGCGCCAGTCTTTCACCCTGGGCAAGGGTCAGGTCCACGGCGCGCAGGACGGGATGGCCAGGATAGCCCGCGGCCATGCCATGCAGATGGAACAGGGCCTCGCTCATGACAGACGATCCCAGAACAGCAGGCCCGCGAGCCCCAGACCCCAGAGCACGAGGGCGGCGTAATCATGGCGAGTGAGAGGCGAGGTTTCACGCTCGATGAACTGGCCGGAAAAGGCCCGGGCCTTCATGGCGCGGGACAGGCGCTGGGCGCGCACCTCGGCCCGGATGAGCAACAGGCCCAGGAGTTGGCCGAGCGCGGTCCAGACATGGGCCGAGGTGGAGAGGCGGAAGGCGCGGGCCTTCATGGCGCGGGTGAGGCGGTCATATTCCTGCTGCAACAGTCCGATGTGGCGGAAGGTGAGAAGAAACAGCGCCACGATGCGCGGCGGCAGGCCAAGGCCCGCCATGGCCGACGCGAGGCCGAGACTGCCAAGACCAGACAGGAATGCAGCAATCACCAGAGCCGCCGCCGTCACCCGCGCCATGATGGTCAGTGAACGGATGATACCATCCCACGAGGCGGCAAGCGGACCGAGATGAAAGACAGCATTTCCGGGCATGGTGAAGGGCAGCGAGAGGAGCAGCAGCAGGAGGAAGCCTTCCATGACCGCCAGACGCTTCAGCAGCGGCACCAGAGGCAGGCGCGCCAGAGCCACCAGCGCAATGCCCATGAGCAGCGCGGTGCCGAGGGCAGGTGCGCTGTGCAGTGCCGGAAGGCTGAGCACGAATGCCAGAACTGCGAGCAGCCGGACGCGCGGATCAAGCTTGCCCGGCAACCCGTGGTCATGGGCCTGCCAGAAGAGAGACGAGGCATGACCGCCGCTCATGCGGCCCTGCCGCGCGCCTTCAGCCAGGCCCAGAGGCCGAAGAGGCCGAGAATGTAACCCAGTCCGCCGAGGACATCGCGCAGGCGGAGTGTGTTTTCGAGCGCGTCAATGCGTTCTTCCAGGGGGCGCAGGCCTTGGGCCAGCGCATCCTGGGATGCTGCGGCGGGCGCGACAGTGACGGGAGCGGCGGCCGTCAACGGAAATTCCGCCATGTGGCCATCGCCCCCCTCGGCCACCACGGCGGCGACAGACGCAGGCACGGGCGAAAAGGAAAAGCTGCCGTCGGCCGCGGTGGTGAGCGTGGCCAGTGTCTTGCCATCGGCGCTTCGCAGGCTGACGGGCACGGCCATGGCCGCCCCGCCGCCGACGAAATAGACCTTGCCGGTGATGGCACTGCCGCTGGTGGCGGCGAAGACCTTCATGTTATGGGCCAGCGCCGGGGCAGCAAAAGCGAGGCAGAGGGCGGGAATCATCAGAAGGCGCTTCATGGGTTTTTCCCCAACATGTCGGGGCGCACCCGGGCGAGGAAGGCCAACGCCACGCCGGAGAGTGTTGCCTCCGCCAGCAGCAGAGGCACATAGGCCGCGAGCATGACCTTGGCCGAGAGCGTATAGGCCTTGTCCGAAAAATAAAGTGATGCCGCAACCATGAGCCCGGTCACCGCCACGCTGGCTGCCGCCGCCAGAGCCGCCGCGACACCGGCGCGCAGGGGCGAGCCCTGCATGAAGGGGTTCGCCGCCTGTCCCAACATCGCCCCCGGCAGCGCGATGTTCAGCGTGTTGACGCCCAGGGCCGCAAAGCCGCCGAAGCCGAAGAAGGCCGCCTGCAAGACCAGTCCGACAAAGACGGCGGGAATGGTGGCCCAGCCGATGATGACGCCCATCAGCCCGGCCAGCAGGAGATGAATTGACGTTGGCCCCACGGGCACCGTGATCAGGCTGGCGACAAAGAAGACCGCCGCCATGACGGCCACGCGCGGCAATTCATCATCATCCAGACGGCGCGCCGTGAAGGCGAGGGCTGCCGCCGCCGCGACACCACCGGCGACGCTGACCGGGAGAGAGAGGAGGCCATCGGGGATATGGGCCATTACTTCATGTCCGTGGCCTTGACCCAGATGAGGCCGCCCAGTTCCACCTCATGGGGCTTGCCATCGGGACCATTCAAGGGCGTGTCGCCATTGACCAGCGCGGCGAAGCCCCACCAGCCGCCGCGCGGCAGGGCATAGTGAAACACGCCGTTGCCATCGGCCTTGATGACCTGGGTGACAAAGGCATCCGCCGGAGACGTAAACGTGCCATCGTTCACCCATTCAACCTCGACTTCCGCGAAGGGCACGGGCTTGCCGTCCCTGCGCACGAGGCCCGAAAAGACATTGCCGGTCCACAGGCCATAGGGCCGGGTGAGCGGCTCGATCTCCACCGGCAGGCCAATGAGCCGGTCCCAGCCGGCGCCCGCGTCATAGGCGTCCACCACAACCTTGGCGTAGTGAATGATGGATTTCTGTTCGGCCTCCTCCCAATAGGGCTGGGGTTCCACATAGAAGATGTAATCGCCCGGACCGGCTGGACGATAGGAGGTGGTCCAGGCGGTCTTGCCATCCTTCTTGTGCTCGTTGAGCGTGGCGGCGAGATCGACCGGTCCGGCATCGGTGAGCACGCCGAAACGGGCGGGCCGGGCCATCTCCATGACCGGACCCCGCGCCATGGGGTGGGTGAAGGTCAGATCCAGTGTCACTTCCGGTGCCGCAGGGCCGACGAGATCGGTCGTCGGCAGAAGTTCCTGAAAATGGGCCGAGGCCGGCGTGGAAAGGCCCAACAGCAAAACAGCAAGAACAGGGATGTGGCGCATGGCCTCCTCCAGATAGTATGATATTCTTTTAAAAACATCATACCGTCAAGAGGGAAGGTCAGCGCGCCTTGATATGTTCGTGCAGGTGAAAATCCGGGTGGCTATGGGTCCTGCTTTCCCCGTGGCTGTGACCGTGGCCAGCCCCATGGGGATGACTGTGGGCCTCAAGGTAAATTTCGGCGGGCACGATGTGAACGTGGCCATGGCGCACCCCGCTTTGCGTCACCACCTTGTCGGCCAGTTGCTTCACCTCGGCCACGGCCCCGCGCAGGATCGAGACTTCCAGGCAGGAATCATGATCGAGATGGACATGCATGGTGGCGATGGAAAGACCATGGTGGTCGTGGTGGGCCTCGGTCAGGCGGTTGGAAAGCTGGCGCTTGTGGTGGTCATAGACATAGGTGAGGGCAGCAAGGCAGGCCCCCTCCGCCGGGGCCTCTTCCGCCATGAGGGAGCCGCGCACCATGTCGCGCAGTGCCTCCGACCGGCTGGCATAGCCGCGCCGGGCCATATATGTCTCCAGCCGCTCCAGCAGATCGCTGTCGATGGTGATGCTGACCCGTTCCACGCCCAAACCCCTCGCACTGCAATAACTGGAAGGCGGATTTCCGCCCTGTGAGATTATGGCAACAAGTCCGGGGGGGCCAGAGCCATATTATCGTGAGTGAGGTCTTTCCCCGCGCGTCATCCTTGCAGTTTCGGGCCTCCCGCTGGTAGAAAACCGGCCAGAGGGAAGGGCCATTTCCGGCGGGCCGGGGCCGTCTCCTCTTATGAGGGTGTAATGCACGAAATGTCCCTGTGCGAGGGCATCATCAGCGTTCTTGAGGCCGAGGCGAAGAAGCAGAATTTCGCCCGGGTGAAAACCGTCTGGCTGGAGGTGGGACCCTTCTCCGGCGCCGAGCCCGAGGCCATGAAGTTCTGCTTCGACGCGGTGACGCGGGGAACGCTGGCGGAGAACGCGCGCCTGGAAATCGTCACGCCTGAGGGCCAGGGCTTCTGCGGCACCTGCATGAAGACGGTGGCCATTGCCGAGCGCTATGACCCCTGCCCCACCTGTGGCGCGGTGCTGTTGCAGGTCACCGGGGGCGAGCAATTGCGGATCAAGGAACTGGAGGTCGTCTGATGTGCGCCACTTGCGGCTGCGGCCATGGCGAAGTGCGGATCGAGGGCGTGACCCACGATACCGATCACTTCAAGGGATTTCGCCCGGCGGCCCATGCGCCTGACGTGTCGCCGGCGCGCATGGTGCAGATCGAACAGGACATCCTGTCCAAGAACAACGACCTTGCCGGGGCCAACCGCAAGTTCTTTGCCATGCGCGGCATCTTCGCGCTGAACATGGTGTCGAGCCCCGGTTCGGGCAAGACATCGCTGCTGGTGCGCACCATTGATGATCTGAAGGGCAAGCTGCCGGTGGCGGTCATCGAAGGCGATCAGGAAACCTCCAACGATGCCGAGCGCATTCGCGCCACGGGGGCGGCGGCGGTGCAGATCAATACGGGGCGCGGCTGCCATCTCGATGCCCATATGGTCATGGGGGCGCTGGAACAGTTGAAGCCTGCGCCCGCCAGTGTGCTCTTCATCGAGAATGTCGGCAACCTCGTGTGCCCTGCGGCCTTTGACCTGGGCGAGGCGGCGCGCGTGGCCCTGTTCTCAGTCACCGAGGGCGAGGACAAGCCGCTTAAATATCCCGACATCTTTGCCTCCGCCGATCTGGTGCTGATCAACAAGATCGATCTTCTGCCGCACCTCAGCTATGACATGGCGAAGGCCGAGGCGAATGTGCGCCGGGTGAACCCGCGCGCCCGCATCATGAAGCTTTCCGCCACCAGCGGCGAAGGTCTCGCTGAATGGTATCAATGGCTCGCCGATCCCTCGGCGCGGGCCGCGGCCTGAGGAGTTTTCCCATGTGTCTCGCTATTCCTGCGCAAGTCCTGAGCCTCGAGGAAGACGGCCAGAATGGCGTCGTCATGCTGGGCGGCATCCGCAAGAGGATTTCCATGGCCCTGGTGGATGACGTGAAGGCGGGCGACTATGTGCTGGTCCATGTGGGCTATGCGCTGAGTTCGCTGTCGGAAGAGGAAGCCATGGAGACCCTTGCCATGATGCGCGAGGCGGGCATTGTCGCCGAGACGGCGCGCCCATGAAATACGTGGATGAATTCCGCGCCGCCGATCTGGCACAGAGTCTGGCGCGGGCCATCGCGGTCGAAGCCAGGCCGGAACGCAGCTATCGCATCATGGAATTTTGCGGTGGCCACACCCACGCCATCTTCCGCTATGGCGTGCAGGATCTCATGCCCGCCAACGTCAGCTTCGTGCATGGGCCGGGCTGTCCCGTCTGCGTGCTGCCCATAGCGCGGCTCGACAATGCCATGGAGCTTGCCGAACGACACGGCGCGATCCTCTTGTCCTATGGCGACATGATGCGCGTGCCCGGCAGCAAGCGGCGCTCGCTGTTGAAGGCCAAGGCCGAGGGCGCGGACATCCGCATGATATATTCCACCCAGGACGCGCTGAAGATCGCCCGCGACAATCCCGGCAAGCAGGTGGTGTTCTTCGGCATCGGCTTTGAAACCACCACGCCGCCCACGGCGGTGGCGATCCAGCAGGCGGCGCGCGAAGGGCTGAAGAACTTCTCGGTGTTCTGCAACCACGTTCTGACCCCGGCGGCCATCGGGCACATTCTTTCCAGCCCCGAACACGACGATGCGGGCGACGCCCGCATTGACGGTTTTCTTGGGCCTTCGCATGTCAGCTCCATCATCGGGTCCAAACCCTATGAGGAACCGGCGCGGCACTTCAAAAAGCCGGTGGTGATTGCGGGCTTTGAACCCCTCGATGTCATGCAGTCGGCCCTGATGGTGATCCGCCAGTTGAACCAGGGCCGGGCCGAGGTGGAGAACCAATATACCCGCGTGGTGACGCGCGAGGGCAATCGCAAGGCGCAGGCGCTGGTCAACGATGTGCTGGAATTGCGCGACACCTTTGAGTGGCGCGGCCTGGGCTTTGTGCCGAACTCGGCGTTGAAGATCCGCGACACCTATGCCACCTTCGATGCGGAAAAGCGCTTCGAGATCACGCCGTCATCGGCCAAGGATGTGAAGGGCTGCGAGTGCCCCGCCATTTTGCGCGGGGTGAAGCAGCCGCTGGACTGCAAGCTCTTTGGCACCATCTGCACACCGGAAAATCCCATGGGCAGTTGCATGGTATCGTCCGAGGGTGCCTGTGCGGCCTATTGGTCCTATGCGCGCCACCGCGAGGGCCTGCCGGTGCCGGAGGACGAAGAGGAATTCGGCGAGGAAGACGCCTGAGAGCAGCATGACGGCACAGAAGCCAAAGACCCGTTTCACCACCAGGCTTGATATTGCCAGAGGCAGCGTGGAGATGACCCACGGCGGCGGCGGGCGCGCGGGCGCGCAACTCATCGACGAGTTGTTCCGCCGCCACTTCGACAGCGAGGGACTGCGGCAGGATTCGGACCAGGCGCAATTGGCCAGGCCTTCTGGCCGCATCGCCATTTCCACCGACAGCCATGTGGTCTCGCCTCTGTTCTTTCCCGGCGGCGACATCGGCAAGCTGGCGGTCAATGGCACGGTGAATGACGTGGCCATGGCGGGGGCTAAGCCGCTCTATCTCTCGGTCGGGTTCATTCTGGAGGAGGGCTATCCGCTGGCCGACCTCGACCGCATTGCCGCCAGCATGGCGGCGGCGGCGAAGGAGGCCGGGGTTGCCATCGTCACCGGCGACACCAAGGTGGTGGAACGCGGCAAGGGCGACGGCGTGTTCATCTCCACCACGGGGGTGGGCGTCATTCCCGATGGCGTGGAGCTTCTGCCGCGGCGCATTCAGGCGGGTGACGCCATTCTGATCAACGGTTCCATCGGCGATCATGGGGTGGCCATTCTGTCGAAACGCGAGAACCTGGAGTTCGACTCCGAGATCGTGTCTGACTGTGCGGCGCTGAACGGGCTGGTGGCAGCGATGATTGCCGCCGTGCCCGACCTGCACTGTCTGCGCGATCCCACGCGCGGCGGGCTGTCAGCCGTGCTGAACGAGTTGGCGGTGGCGAGCCGCACCGGCATGGTGGTGGACGAGCGCGCCATTCCCGTGAAGGCGCAGGTGCAGGCGGCCTGCGAGTTCCTGGGGCTCGATGAGTTGAACATCGCCAACGAGGGCAAGCTGGTGGCCTTCTGTCCCGGCGACAAGGCGGAGGAATTGCTGGCGGTCATGCGGGCGCATCCGCTTGGCGCGGAGGCGGCCATCATCGGTGACGTCGTGGAAGATTCCCGCGCGCTGGTGCGCATGAAAACGCAGCTCGGCGGCGAGCGCGTCATCGACTGGCTGGCGGGGGAACAGTTGCCCCGCATCTGCTGAGATGGGCGCGCACATCATCAAGATTTCCGGCACGGTGCAGGGCGTGGGCTTCCGGCCCACGGTGTGGCGGCTGGCGCGCGCGATGGGGCGGCGCGGCCATGTGCTGAATGATGGCGCGGGCGTCACCATTCTTGTGGACGGCGATGTCGCGGAATTCGTGGCGGCGCTGCGCGAGAATGCTCCGCCCTTGTCGCGCATCGAAGGCATGACCATCGAGCCCAGCGCTGCGGCGATGCCGGAGAGTTTCGAGATCGTCGCCAGCCGGGCCAGTGTGGCCGAAACCGGCATTGCCGCCGACGCTGCCACCTGCCCCGCCTGTCTTGCCGAAATCCTTGATGCGCGCGAACGCCGCGCCCGCTACGCCTTCACCAATTGCACCCATTGCGGCCCGCGCTGGACCATCATCAAAGCCGTGCCCTATGACCGCGCCAACACGTCCATGGCTGCCTTTCCCATGTGCGTGGCTTGCGCAGAAGAGTATGGCGACCCCGCCGACCGGCGCTTTCATGCCCAGCCCATCGCCTGCCCGGCGTGCGGACCGAAACTATGGCTGGAGGGCTGTGACGGTGACGCCATTGCTGAAACCGCGCGCCTGATCGGCGCAGGCAAGATCATCGCCATCAAGGGGCTGGGCGGTTTTCATCTGTGCTGTGATGCCAGCAATGAGGCGGCCGTGACGGCCTTGCGCCAACGCAAGAAGCGCGACCGCAAGCCCATGGGGCTGATGGTGCGCGACGTGGCGGCGGCGCGGAAACTGGTCGCGGTTGACGGGACGGCGGAAGGGCTGCTGAACTCGGGTGCGGCACCTATTGTCTTGCTGCGGCGGCGGGCGGATGCGGGTCTGGCAGCGGGCATCGCGCCGGGGCAGGACCGGTTGGGCGTGATGCTGCCCTATACCCCCTTGCATCACCTGTTGTTGCGGGCGGTGGATCTCCCGTTGGTGATGACATCGGGCAATCTCTCGGATGAACCTCAGTGCACGGACAATGAGGAGGCCGGGGCGCGTCTGGGCGGCATTGCCGATCACCACCTGCTGCACGACCGGCCCATCGTGCATCGCGCCGATGATTCCGTTGTCCGCCCGGCGCGGCGCGGCGCCATCACCATCCGCCGGGCGCGCGGGCTGGCCCCGGCCCCCGTCATTCTGCATGAGAGTTTCGGCCCCAGCCCCACGGTGCTCGCGCTTGGCCCCGATCTCAAGAACACCGTGACCCTGCTGCGCGGCAACCGCGCCGTGCCCTCGCCCCACATCGGCGATCTTTCGACGGCGCTGGCGCGGGACGATTATGCCCGCACGGTCGATCTTTTCCTCACGCTGCATCAGGCCGCGCCGGCGGCTCTCGCCTGTGATCTTCACCCGGATTTTCATTCCACGCGGCAGGCCGAAGACTTGTCCGAGCGTTTCGCGGTGCCGCTGATCTCGGTGCAGCATCACCACGCCCATATCGCATCGGTGATGGCGGAGAATGGTCTCGGCGCCGATCATCCGCCGCTCATCGGTGTGGCGCTGGATGGCTTGGGCCTGGGCAGCGATGGCACCATCTGGGGCGGGGAATTCCTGCTGGCGAATTTCCATGGCTTTGAGCGCGTGGCGCACCTGCCCGTGGTGGCGCAGCCCGGCGGCGACCGCGCCGCCAAGGAGCCATGGCGCATGGCGGTGGCGTGGCTCGATGCTTTGCTGGGCTGGGAACAGGTGACCACGGATTATGCCGATCTGCCGGTGATCAAGGCGCTGACAGGAAAATCTCTTCCCCCCTTGCTCAATCTGTGCCGCAGCAGGCTCGCGCCGCGCACCACCTCAGCCGGGCGGTTGTTCGATGCGGTGGCGGCCCTTCTCGGCCTTTGCGTGGATGAGCAGAACTATGAGGGCGAGGCAGCCATGTTGCTGGAGGCACAGGCGGCGCAGTCGCGCGATGAGACAATCTATGAGGCATGCGTCGCGGCCATGGACTGGCGCGGTCTGTTTCGCCATCTGCTTGATGATGTGAGGCGGGGCGAAAGCGTTGGCGATATTGCCGCGCGCTTCCATCATACGCTGGCCGCCTTGGTGGTGGCGGAGGCGGCGCGGCTGGCCCGCCAGCATGATGTCATCAAGGTGGCGCTGTCCGGCGGCTGCTTCAACAATGCGCTGCTGCTGGATGCGGTCTGCGCGGGACTGGAAGCGCGCGGGTTGGAAGCGCTCCATCACCGCATCATGCCGCCGGGCGATGGCGGCGTTTCCCTTGGTCAGGCCGCCGTGGCGGCGGCAACCCTTATAAACTCTCGACGGTAGTGCGCGCCCGCCACAGCGTCACATCGGGTTCAGCCAGAAGGCCCTTGGCGAAGTCCAGAGCCGCCGCGAGATTGGCTTGCGCCCTCGCGCCCATATCCGTGCCCAGTTGCCATTGCTCGCCGCGCACGCAAAGCACAAAGGCGGGCGGCGGGGCCGCGCCCCTCACCTGGCGATAGACGCCAAGCACCGACCCTGGAAGGATGGCATGACTGGATGACGTGATGTTGCGCATTTCCTTCGCCTCATAGAAGGCAAAGGGTTCGGGCGTGCCCTCACCCGCGTCGAGGAACAGAGCCAGATCCCGACCCTCCAGATCCAGCGCATGTTCGATCTGCAACTGGAAATCCTCGATGCATTCCACGCCGGGCAGCGCCAGCGCGTCCAGAGCATGCAAAAGCCGGGGACCGATGGCGTCATCTCCCCGGCTTTCGTTGCCGTATCCGAAAACGGCGATGGCCGTCATGCGGGCAGGATGCAGGAGGTTTCCGCAACCCCGTCCATGTTGCGCCGGCCCTGACTGATGAGCGTGCCTTCGGCATCCACCAGATCGACCTCCAGCGGCATCTTGCCCAGCGCGTGGGTGGCGCAGGACAGGCAGGGGTCATAGGCACGGATGGCCACTTCTATGTGGTTCAGCAGCGGCTCGGTCACCTCATTGCCGTCGAGGAACTGGGTGGCGACCTTGCGCACCGCCTCGTTCATGGCCTGGTTGTTATTGGTGGTGGAGACGATGAGGTTGCAATATTTCACCAGATCGTCGTCACCGACACGGTAGTGATGGAACAGTGTGCCGCGCGGGGCCTCGATGACGCCCACCGCCTCATGCTGGCGCGGCCCCAGATCGGCCATCAGGTCGCTGCCGGTGATGTCGGGATCGTCCAGCAATTCGCGGATCATCTCGGCCCCGAAGAGCACTTCGATGAGGCGCGCCCAGTGATAGAGCAGCGTGCCGTGGGGCACCTTGCCGCCCTCGATGGCCATCATCTCCTTGCGCTCGGCCTCGGCCAGCGGCGTGGGGATGAAATCGCAGGCGGCAACGCGAGCCAGCGGACCCACGCGATACCAGCCGTTCTGCGGCCCGAGTTTGCGGATGTAGGGGAACTTCATGTAGGACCAGCTCTTCACCTCTTCGTCCAGCACCTGCTGATAGGTGGAATAATCCACATGGTCGAAGATGATCTTGCCGTCCTTGTCCTTGGCGCGCAGGCCGCCGTGATAGAGGTCCATGGCACCGCGGGCATCGACGAAGCCCATCATGTTGGCTTCGAATTCGCCGAAGCGGTTGTAGAATTCCGGCTTGGTCAGGTGGAGCTTCTTCACCAGGTTGACCGCGTCCACCGCCCAGCCGACCATCATGTCGGCGTCCTTGCGCAGGTGGTCGCGCTCCGCAATCGTGAGGCGCTTGTTCATGCCGCCGGGAATGGCGCCGGTGCCATGAATCTTCTTGCCCGCCGTGGCCTTGATGACCTCCTGGCCCCACTTGCGCATGAGCACGCCGCGGGTGGCGATCTCCGGGAATTCGGCGGCCACGCCAATGACGTTACGCCTGGTGACATCGCAGTCGAAGCCAAGGAGCAGATCGGGCGAGCACAGGTGGAAGAAGTGGAGCGCGTGGCTTTGCACCGTCTGGCCATAGTGCATCAGGCGGCGCAGCTTCTCGGCCGTGGGCGGCAGGTGGCGGGCACCGGCGATGATGTCCATGGCCTTGACGGCGGCGAGATGATGGCTCACCGGGCAGATGCCGCAGAGGCGTTGCACCGCGACGGGCACTTCCCAATAGGGCCGGCCCTCGATGAAGATTTCAAAGCCCCGGAACTCCACGATGTGGAGGCGGACCTGATGGACCTTGTTGTCGTCGTCCAGCAGGATGGTGACCTTGCCGTGGCCTTCCACGCGGCTTACGGGATCAATGGCGACGCGGCGCAGGGCCTGGGGATTGGCGGCGGTCTCAAGATAGGACATGAGGGTTCCTCCCGTCAGTCGAAACGCAAGAGTTCATGGTCGAGGCGCGGCATGCGCCCGGTGATCAAATCAGTCAAAAATTTCCAGATGGCATCGCCGGAGGGCGGGCATCCGGGGATGAAGTAGTCCACGCGCACCACTTCGTTGATGGGATGCACCTTCTCAAGCAAAAGCGGCAATTCCGGGTCGTTCGGCACGGTGTGGTTCTTGCCGCCGGCCCGGTCGCAATAGACCCGGGTCAGGCAGTCGGTGACATCGAGATGGTTGCGCAGCGCCGGCAGGCCGCCGTTGATGGCGCAGGCACCGATGGCGATGAGCGTCTTGCAGTTGGCGCGGAACTCCCGCAGCACATGGACATTCTCGGCATTGCACACGCCGCCCTCGATGATGCCGATATCGCAGGGGCCGCAATGCTTGATGTCGGTGATGGGCGAGCGGTCAAACTCCGCGATCTCGACCAGTTGCAGGATGCGCTCGTCGATGTCGAGGAAGGAAGTGTGGCAACCGAAGCAGCCGGAGAGCGAGGTAGTGGCGATGCGCAGCTTCGGCTTCCTGGCGCTGGCCGCGGCTTCAGCCTTCGCCGGTTTCGCGGGCTTCTTCGCCGTCACCGCCTTCAGGGGCTTCGCCACCCTGGCGGGCTTCTTCGCGGCCGGTTTTTTCGCAGGCTTCCTGGCCTTCGCCGCCTTGGCGGTTTTCTTCGCAACAGGTTTCTTGCTCATGGCTCAGGCCTCATCGGGTTCGAGGGCTTTGACGCTGATGGGATCGTGGTCATAGATGCGTTCGCCGATGGGAACGGCGAAACCGACCCGCTTCCTGAGGATGGCGCCCACCGGGCAGACCTCCACCGCCTTGTCGGTGACCGCAAGATTGGTGTCGCCCAATTTGCCGGAGGGCGAGTTGACCGTCACATGCGAGGCAAGGCCGCGCCCGGCCAGGGCAAAGATGTTCTTGCCGTCCACGTCGCGGCTGGCCTGAACGCAGAGTTCGCACATGATGCAGCGACCGAAGTCGATCATCACGTCGGGATGGGTGGCGTCCACGCCGCGGTCCGGGAAGAAATGATTGAAATGCGGGGTCAGCATTTCCATTTCGTAGCCTAGGGCCTGAAGCTGGCAATTGCCGCTCTTTTCGCAGCCGGGGCAGAAGTGATGCCCCTCCACGAAAAGCATCTGCAACAGCACCCGGCGGCGGCTGTTCAGTTCCGGCGTGTCGGACTGGATTTCCTGGCCCGGCATGGCGGCGATGGTGCAGGCCGACTGCGGCCTGCCGTTCACCGTCACGGTGCACAGCTTGCAACTGCCGTGGGGCTTGAACTCCGGGTTATAGCACAGGTGGGGCATGAAGACGCCCGCAGCCAGCGCAGCCTGCATGATGGTCTGGCCCGGTTCAAAGGTGATGGTCTGACCGTCAACGGTGAGCGTATTGGCGATGTCGGTCATCTCAGTGCCCTCCCACGCTGGTTTCCAGATGCGCATCGGCATCGTCGCGGTTTGCCACGGCGCGGGTCTTGGCCAGCGCCTTGTCGAGGTCGAAGGCGGGCTCGAAGTCCGCCGACTTCAGTTTGGCCTCATAGGTGGCGCGGAACTTCTGCACCGTATCGGAGATGGCATTGCACGAGGCCGTGCCGAGGCCGCAATGGGCGCTGCCGCGGATCACCTTGGTGAGGCGGCCCAGCTCGTTCATCTCATACTGGGTGCCATGGCCCGCCGCGATCTTGTCCATGATGTTGCTGACAATGCTGGTGCCCACCCGGCAGGGGGTGCAGAAGCCGCAGGACTCATGGGCGAAGAAGTGGGCGAAGTTGCGCGCCACATCGAACATGTCACGCTTCTTGTTGAAGACCATGAAGGAACCGGCCGTGGGCACGTCCTCGAAGGCGATGCGCCGGCCAAACTCACGCGGCGACAGGCAGATGCCCGCCGCGCCCGAAACCTGCACGGCCTGCACGTCCCTGGCCCCGCAGTCTTCCAGAACCTGGGAGATCTTCACGCCGAAGGGATATTCATAAAGCCCCGGCAGGTCCACGTCGCCCGCGACCGAGAGGATCTTGGTGCCGGTGGACTGCTTGGTGCCCTGGCCTGCATATTTGGCGCCCCCGGCGGTGGCGATTTCAAGGACCTTGCACAGGGTCTCGACGTTGTTCACGGTAGTGGGCTGGCCGAGATAACCATAGGTGACCGGGAAGGGCGGGCGGATGCGCGGTTTGCCGGGCTTGCCCTCCAGCGACTCGATCAGGGCGGTTTCCTCGCCGCAGACATAGGCACCCGCGCCGACATGGATCTCAATATCGAAGTTGAAGCCTTCCTGGCCGCAGATGTTCTGGCCCAGGAGGTTAGACCGGCGCAGACCATCGAGGTGGGCTTCGAGATCTGGCAGCAGGTAGGTATATTCACCGCGCAGGTAGAGGAAGCCCTTGGCGGCGCCGATGACATAACCGGCGATGGTCATGCCTTCAAAGACGTGACCGGCATATTTCTGGAGCAGCACCCGGTCCTTGAAGGTGCCGGGCTCGCCCTCGTCGGCGTTGCACACCACGTAGCGGGCGGTGCCCGGCGCGGTGCGCGCCGCATCCCACTTGATGGCGGTGGTGAAGCCTGCGCCGCCGCGGCCGCGCAGGTTGGAAATCTTCATTTCATTGAGCATGCCCTTGGGGCCACGGGCGATGGCCGCGCGCAGGGCCACACCCGGATCCCAGTTGGCGCCGAGCAGCATGTCGCGGCGGCGGATGTTGTTTTCCACCTTGAAATAGTAGCTGGGCCAGGAGGCCAGCGGCAGCCCGGCCTTGATGAGATCGCAGATCTCGTCGATGCGGCGCGGGGTGAGGCGCGTCACCGCCATGTTGTTGACCAGCAGGGCCGGGCCCTGATCGCACATGCCGGTGCAGGAGGTGCGGGCGACGCTGACCGCGCCATCGGCAGACACCTGATTGTCGGTGAGCTTGAGACGGGCGAGCATGTGGTCGAAGAGCGCGCCCGAACCCTGCATGCGGTCGGTGATGTTATCGGAGAAGAGCACGCGATATCGGCCCACGGGCCGCGTATAGAAGAAGGAATAGAAATTGGCGGTGGAGCGCACCCGGGCAATGGGCAGGTTCAAACCCTGGGCAATGTCCGACAGGGTAATGTCCGAGAGCCAGCCTTCTACCTCCTGCGCCTCACGCAGGACCTGAACCAGCCGGGTCGGATTATAGCTGTTGTTTTCAAGAATCGCTTGGAGAGCGTTGCCGCTCTTCGTGGGATGATCGCTCAAGATGGCCTCCCTCAGGTCTGTGCGCGGCTATCGCATCAGTAACAGTTGCATATAAGAGGAGTCTCAAGCACGACTTGATGTGGATCAAAGATTACCACTTTTGAGTCTGAAAAAATGCTTTACTTTCAATAATATGTAACGGGATGAAGGGTATATTCGGCAACTAGATTTGCAGTCGCTCACCCTCTGGTCACCCTGGAAAATGGAGACGGCGAAGCCTGGCCCCGCCGCCTCCTTCAGAATCGATAGCTGACGACAGATCAGGGAATGAAAAGCGTGTCGCCGACCTGCAGATCCTTGGCTTTCTTGCCGGGATTCGCGTCGGCAATCTTGTTCCACAGATCGCCCTTGCCATAGAAGCGCTTGGCCAGCTTCCAGAAGTTGTCGCCCTTCTTGACCACATAGTGGCCAGCGAGGGTAAAGGGCAGGGGCTTACCCACCGCCGCCGGCGGCGGCGGGATCAGGTTCTGCTGAACCTGCTTGCCGGGGTTCACCATGAACGGCGGCGGCGGCACCGGTCCGAGAAAACCATAATGCGGCATCATGAAGGGGGGCGGTGGAATGACGACGCCAGCCTGGGCGGCCACCGGCGGCTTGCCAGCGGTGATCGCAAGGGCGGAAATCGCCAGAACCGCCATGGGGGTGAGTATCCTCATAGCATCCTCTTTATCAGGTTCCATCTAACCCCAAACAGGCCAGCCCTTACAGACTCGCCGCTCTACGCTCAGGGTGACTGTTCCACTGCCGAAATGATGGTGCAAGAGACAAAATGGCGTGATTGCCCAGTTTCTCCGGCGCGGCTGGCGGGCAAGGACAAGGTTTTGATTTACAGGCCGGAATTTGCGGTTTAGCACTGTGACTTTCTGGGCATTCGGGGCAGGTTTGGGCCATGCCGCAGGCGGGATTGCAGTGCAGGGCGGAGGCGTGTGACAGGCAAGGCCAGCCGGGTCGGACGGGAGGGTTGGATTGGACTTGACCACCCTGAGCTGGCCCCTGCTGATCCTGTTGGGGGCCATCGGCCTCTACGCCCTGACCGCGCTGGCATCAGGGCTGCTGCACCGGAGCCGAAATGCCCTGGCTCTGGTCTATCCGGCAAGCCTGCTGGCCGCCATCCTGGCGGCGGGTGCCGATCTTTGGGCGCTGCTGGCCAATCGGCATGAGAGCATCACCCTGCCGATGGGCCTGCCTGTCATCGGTTTGCATCTGGATTTCGACGCACTCGCGGCCTTCTTCGGCCTCATCATCAACGGCGGGGTGGCGGCGGCGGCCATCTATGGCTTGGGCCTCAGCCGCGACCAGGACCTGTCGCCCCGCATCGAACCCTTCTTCGCGGCATTTGCCGCCGCCATGAATCTGGTGCTGCTCGCAGGCGATGCCTTCTCCTTCCTGTTCTTCTGGGAACTCATGTCGCTCGCCTCCTGGGCGCTGGTGGTCTCGCGCCACGAAGACGCCGAGGCACGGCAGGCCGGCCACCTCTATCTCATCATGGCGGCCATGGGCACCTCGGCTCTGCTCTTCGCCTTTGGCACGCTGGCGGGAGCATCGGGCAATTATGCCTTTGCCGCGATGCGCAGCACCAGCTTCAGCCCGCTCACCACCGCCGTGGTGCTGGGCATGACGCTCATTGGCGCGGGATCAAAGGCGGGCATCGTGCCGCTTCATGCCTGGCTGCCGCTGGCCCACCCGGCGGCCCCCAGCCATGTCTCGGCGCTGATGAGCGGGGTCATGACCAAGGTGGCAATTTATGCGGTGATCCGCGTGGTCTTCGATCTCCTCGGCCAGCCGCTGTGGTGGTGGGCCCTGCCCTTTCTCATCCTTGGTGCGGCCACCGCCGTTCTCGGCCTGCTCTATGCGGTCATGGATTGCGATCTGAAGCGCGTGTTGGCCTATTCCACCGTGGAGAACATCGGCATCATCTTCGTCGGTCTCGGCCTGACGCTGGCCTTCAAGTCCGGCGGCTACAATGCCGCCGCCGCCGTGGCCCTGGCGGCAAGCCTGCTTCATGCGCTCAACCATTCCTGGTTCAAGTCGCTGCTCTTCCTGGGCGCGGGGGCGGTGCTGCATGCCACGGGGCGGCGGACCTTCGACCATCTCGGCGGACTCATTCATCGCATGCCGGTGACGGCAGCCCTCTTCCTGGTGGGCACCATGTCGATTTCGGCCCTGCCGCCGTTCAACGGCTTTGTGTCCGAATGGCTGCTGTTCCAGGCGGTTCTGGCGGGGCCGGTGCTGCCGGAGCCGGTGTTGCGCTTCATGTCGCCGGCGGTCGGCGCCATGCTGGCCTTGGCGGCAGCGCTGGCGGCCGCCACCTTCGTGCGCGCCTTTGGCATTACCTTCCTGGGGCGGGCACGTAGCGGCCAGGCGGCCGTGGCCCATGAAACCAACCGGCCGCAGTTGATCGCCATGGCGCTTCTGGCGTTGCTCTGCCTCTATGGCGGCCTGTTCGGCGATATCACAGTGTCTCTGTTGCAGCCGCTGCTGCAACGTCTGGCGGGGTCGGAACTGCCGGGCACGGGCACCGGCCCCACCTATCTGTCGCTGGTGGCCTTCTCGGTCGATCGCTCCATCTATGACGCGCCCACCATTGCCACCTTCCTGCTCATCTCCGGCACGCTCACTTCCATGCTGGTGCATTGGGTCTCGGGCCGCAAAACCCGGCGCGCCCCGGCCTGGGATTGCGGCTTCCCCGATCCCTCGCCCATGACGCAATATACCGCCGCCAGCCTGTCGCAACCCATCCGCCGGGTCTATGGCTCGTCGGTCTTCGGGGTGCGCGAGGAGATCACCATGCCGCCACCCGGCGACATGGCCCCGGCCAGGCTGCATGTGCGCTTCATCGATCATATCTGGCAGCGGCTATACGCATCGCCCGCCACCGCTGTGCTCCGCCTGTCGGAGAGGCTCAACACCATTCAGTTCCTGTCGATCCGCGCCAACCTGATGATGATGTTCAGTGCGCTGATCATTCTGCTGTTGCTGGCGGTGATGTGGCTATGACCGGAAGCGCGCTCATTCTTCTCATCGGCCAGACCATCCAGATGTTTCTGGTGATCCTGCTGGCGCCCGCCATCACCGGCATTGTGCGCCGGGTGAAGGCGCGGGCAACGCGGCGGCAGGGCGCGCCCGTCATCCAGCCCTACCGCGACCTCCACAAGCTGGTGAAGAAAGAGACGGTCATCGCCGACAATGCCTCGTGGTTCTTCCGCACCGCGCCCTATGCCATTCTCGCCTTCACCTGGGTAGCCACGGCGCTCGTGCCCACCTTTGCTTCCGGCCTTATGTTCAACTGGGCGGCGGACGTGGTGGCCCTGGTGGCGCTGCTCGGCGCGGCGCGGGCCATCCTGGCGCTGGCCGGCATGGATGTGGGCACCAGCTTCGGCGGCATCGGCACCTCGCGCGAGCTGATGATCGCCACGCTGGCCGAGCCCGCCATGCTGCTGGTGGTGCTGACCATCGCCTTGACGGCGGGCACCACGCGCCTGCCCGAGATCGCCAATTTCATCATCTCCGCGCCCATCACGGTGCGCGTGTCACTTGCGCTCGCCCTGGTCGCCCTTGTCATCGTGGCTCTGGCGGAGAATGCCCGCATCCCCATCGACAATCCCGCCACGCACCTTGAACTCACCATGGTGCATGAGGCCATGGTGCTGGAGTATTCGGGCCGCCACCTCGCCATGATCGAACTGGCGGCGCAGTTGAAACTGGTCCTCTATATCGCCTTCATCATCTGCCTCTTCGTGCCCTTCGGCATGGCCCCGGCCCAGGCCGGACCCGCCGCCTGGGGTTTTGGCCTCGTTGTCTTCCTCGCCAAACTGGTCATCGGGGCCGCCCTGCTCGGCCTGTGGGAGGCCAGCATCGCCAAGATGCGCGTGTTCCGCGTCGGCGAATTCCTCGGCGGTGCCTTCGTTTTCGCCTTCCTCGCCATTCTGCTCGCCTTTGTGACGCGGGAGGTGATGCATTGACCCACGCCTATGACGTGTCGCATTTCTTTGCCGGGCTGATGCTGGTGGCGAGCTTCGCCCTGCTCTATCAGGACCGGATCTTCTCGGTGCTGAACATCTTTGCCGCGCAGGCCATCCTGCTTGCCATGGCGGTGGGCTGGGAGGCCTGGACGCAGCAGCGCCCGCATCTCTTCATCACGGCGGCTCTGGCGCTCGGCCTCAAGGGCATCATCATTCCCGTGGCGCTGCACCGCATGATCGTGAAGCTTGGCGTGCACCGCGACGTGGAACAGGTGGTGGGCGTGGGCAAGACGCTGCTCATCGGGCTGGCGCTGACATCGCTGTCGCTGTTGCTGGTGCTCAAGATCACCACGGCGGCGGAATCCTTCACGCGCGAAGGTCTGGCGCTGGCGCTGGCCATCATCCTGCTCGGCTTCCTGATGATGATCACGCGGCAGAACGCCATTACCCAGATCGTCGGCTTCATGTCGCTGGAAAACGGCCTGATCCTCGCCGCCACAGGCGCACGCGGAATGCCGCTGGTGGTGGAGATCAGCGTGGCCTTCTCGGTGCTGATCGCGCTCTTTGTCTTTGCGGTCTTTGTCTTCCGCATCCGCGAGCGGTTCGACAGCGTGGACATCGAAGCCCTGGAAAATGTCCGGGGCGATCAATCATGATCTCGCCCATCGCCATCATCGACGGCTTGCCCTTTGCCGCAGCGGCGCTCCTCGCCTTCGTGCCCAATTACCGCGTGTCAGCGTTCGGCAATGTCGCGGCCATGGGGGCCACCTTCATCGCCGGACTGGCACTGCTGGCGCAGGCGGGTGGGGCGAGCAATTATTTCATCATCGACGAGATGAACATCGTCTTCATCGTGCTCAACACGCTGGTCGGTTTCACCGCCGCCATCTTCAGCGCCAGCTACATCGGCCATGAGATCGAGACCGGCAAGCTGACGCCGCTCTTCGTGCGCTTCTATCACGCCATGTTCCTGTCGATGATGGGAGCCATGAACATCGCGCTCACCGCCAACAATATCGGGCTGATGTGGGTAGGGCTGGAACTGGCGACGCTCATCACCGTGGTCATGGTTGGGCTTTACCGCACGCCATCGGCGCTGGAGGCGTCATGGAAGTATTTCATTCTCGGTTCGGTTGGCATCTCGCTCGCCTTCTTCGGCACCATTCTCATTTATCTGGCGGGGCAGAAAATCCTGGGCGAAGGCACGCCCGCCATGACCTGGAGCCTGCTGCTGGCCGCCGCCCCCAGGCTTGATGCCTCGCTGCTCAACCTCGCCTTCATCTTCCTGCTCATCGGCTATGGCACCAAGGTTGGTCTGGCGCCCCTTCATGCCTGGCTGCCGGATGCGCATTCCGAGGGCCCCACGCCAATTTCCGCCGTGCTGTCCGGGCTTCTCCTCAACGTCGCACTCTATGCGCTTCTGCGCTTCAAGATGATCGTCTCGGCCCACCCCACGGCCATTCAGCCCGGCCCCATTCTCATCGTCATGGGTCTTGTGTCGCTCATCTTCGCGGCCTTCATGCTGTACCAGCGCCGTGACATCAAACGGCTCTTCGCCTATTCCTCCATCGAGCACATGGGCCTCATCACCTTTGCCTTCGGCATGGGCGGACCCATCGCCAACTTCGCCGGTCTCCTGCACATGGCCATGCACAGTCTCACCAAGTCGGCGATCTTCTATGCGGTGGGCCATGTGGCCCAGGCCAAGGGCACGCAACGCATTGCCGACATTCGCGGGCTTTCGGTGTCTCACCCCGGGTTGGCGCTGGCACTGGCGGCGGGCGTTTTCGCCATCTCGGGCCTGCCGCCCTTCGGTGTCTTCATGAGCGAGTTCCTGCTCATCACCACCACCTTCGCCCGGGCGCCGTGGCTGGCGGTGCTGCCGGTGTTTGGCCTGCTGCTGGCCTTCGGCGCGCTGCTGTGGCGCTTGCAGGGCTTCCTCTTCGGCGCACCGTCGGAACCCAATCACCGGGTGCAGGCCTCGTCTCTGCCCATTCTCATTCACTTGGCGCTGGTGCTGCTGGCGGGCATCTATCTGCCCACGCCGCTGCAACAGTGGTTCCAGCGCGCGGCGGAGCTTTTGCAATGAGACGGCCCGCACCCCTGGCTCTCACAGCGCTGACGGCTGACAGGCGCACCGGCCCTGACGGGTTCATCCGTTTTGATGTCGGTGAACGTGACTGGATCTGTCTCGCCATGGGCTGTGCGGCGGGCTTGCAGGATCTCCTCGCCCTGTGGTGCGAGGGCAATCAGGTGCGCATGGCTCTGGGTGTGCCCGGTGAGGGCTTACGCGCCATCGTGTCTCACCCCGTGAAGAAGGGGCAGTTTCCTTCGGTGGGTCTCAATCATGCCCCGGCGCTGCGGCTGGAGCGCACGATCCGCGACCTCAAGGGGCCGGAAGCCGTGGACCATCCCGACGCGCGCGGCTGGATCGACCATGGCATATGGCCGGGGCGCAAGATCGATCAGAAGCGGCCGCGCGCCACCGTCGCCTACAGCTTCCTGCCGGTGGAGGGTGTCGGCCTGCACCAGATCCCGGTGGGGCCGGTCCACGCCGGCATCATCGAACCCGGTCACTTCCGCTTCACCGCCCAGGGTGAGGCCGTGGTGCGGCTGGAGGAACGCCTGGGCTATGTCCATCGCGGTGTGGAAGATTTGATCCGTGGGCGGAGTATTGCCGAAGCCGCAGCCCTTGCCGCGCGCGTTTCGGGCGACAGCACGGTCGCCTGGTCGCTCGCCTTTTCCCGCGCGGTGGAACAAACCCTCGGCTGGCAGGTGCCGACCCGCGCGGTCTTGCTGCGCGCCATCATGGCGGAAATGGAACGCATCGCCAATCACATCGGCGATTTCGGCGCGGTGTGCAATGACGCCAGCGTCATCGTCATTCAGGCCCAATGCATGATACTGCGCGAAAGCATTTTGCAGCAGGCAGCCCAGTGCTTCGGCCATCGGCTGATGATGGACTGCGTCATTCCAGGCGGCGTGGCCGCAGACCTGTCGTCCGAAGGGGCGGGCGCATTGTCGGCCCTGCTGTCGCGGATCACTAGCGATTTTGACCGCATCGTCGCGGTCTATGACGAGGCCCCCTCGCTGCAGGACCGCACGGTGACGACCGGCATCGTGCAGCCGGCGCTGGCGGCCCGCTTTGCGGCGGGTGGCCATGTGGGCCGCGCCTCCGGCCGGGCCTGCGACACGCGCATCATATACCCCTACGCGCCCTATGACGCATTGGTGCTGACCCCGGCGCTGCGCCAGGAGGGCGACGTGAATGCCCGCCTCTGGGTGCGGGTGGACGAAGTTCATTCCTCCATCGATCTCATCCGCCAATTGCTGCATCATCTTGAGCCGGGGCCGCTCACCGCGCCCATGCCGGAGGCGCGGGCCGGTGAAGCCTGCGCCATGGTGGAAAGTTTCCGGGGGGATGTTCTGGTGGCGGTGACGCTGGATGAAAAGGCCCACGTGGCGGAGGCGCACTTCCGCGACCCGTCGGTATTCCAGTGGCCGCTTCTGGAAGCCGCCATCGAGGGCAATATCGTGGCCGACTTCCCCCTGTGCAACAAATCCTTCAACTGTTCCTATGCGGGGCATGATCTCTGATGCGCTCGCTGCTGCTCAAGTCCCTGCTGCAAGGCCCGGCCGTGATGGCCGCCCCCGGCGCATCGGAGGCCGCAGTATCCGAACTCGGGGCGGCGCTGGAAGCCCGCATTCGCCAGAAGCTGGGCCGGTCGCTCGCCATCCGCGCGGTGGATGTCGGCTCGTGCAATGGCTGCGAGTTGGAAATTCATGCGCTCAACAATCCCATCTATGACTGCGAACGCTTCGGGCTGAAATTCGTGGCCTCACCGCGCCATGCCGATGTGTTGCTGGTGACCGGACCCGTGGCCTTCAACATGAAGCAGGCACTGGAACGCACCTATGCCGCAACACCGGCCCCCAAATTCGTGATCGCGCTGGGTGACTGCGCCTTCGATTGCCATGTCTTCAAGGGCTCCTATGCCATCGCGGGCGCGGTGGCCGATGTCATCCCGGTGGATCTCACCATCAGGGGCTGTCCGCCGCCGCCGCTGGAAATTCTCAGAGCTTTGCTGGGCCTGGTTGAGAAGATGAGTTTATAGAGCGGAATATTTACGCCATCCTGCCCGAAAACCGCTGCGCTGTTACCTCATGACTATTTCGGCGGGGGGGCCCCCCCCCCCGGCCGGTCCCCCCCGCCCGCTCCTCAAAAAAAGGCCCCCGGCCCCTTTTACGGCCTTGTCGTCGCCTCCCC
>CALMUW010000021.1 GCA_937872985.1 uncultured Alphaproteobacteria bacterium | reverse complement strand
CCCGAAGCTATCCCACATCCGATGCCAGAGCCGAACAACTCCCCCTCTGGACCCATCGATACAATTGGCATCGCCCACACGGCGGCCTAAACTCAATGACACCCATCAGTCGCCTCGAAATATCCGAGGACAACCTGTTGAGGCTCCACATCTAGCTCCCGCGCCAGACGGGCGAAGTCATCGACGCTGATCTCTTCGGCCCGCGCCGTGGCAGCGATGCCAAGCCGCGCCAGCACCGCCTCGGGTTCCGCGAAGGCGCTTTTCAGGCTCTGGCGCAGCATCTTGCGGCGCTGGCCAAAGCCCGCCGCCGTCACCCGCTCGAGCTTGGCCAGATCGCAGGCCACTGCGGGCGCGGCCCGCGGCACCAGGTGCACCACCGATGACGTGACCTTGGGCGGCGGCGTGAAGGCGGCGCGATGCACATCAAAGAGCTTGCGCGCCGTGCAGCGCCACTGGCACAGGACCGAGAGGCGGCCATAGTCCCGGCTGCCGGGCAGGGCCACGATGCGCGCGGCCACTTCCTTCTGGAACATCAGGGTGAGGGCGGAAAACCACGGCGGCCAGGGGCCGGAGAGCCAGCCCACCAGCAGCGGCGTGGCGATATTGTAAGGCAGGTTGGCGACGATCTGCGCCTCGCTTCCGCCCGCCAGCGTCGCCCAGTCCTGCTCCAGCGCATCGCCGGCAATGACGGTGAGCCGGCCGGCCGAAGCCGCGGCGATTTCCGCCAATGCCGCCAGCGCCCGCTCATCGCGCTCAACGGCAATCACCCGTTCGGCACCTTCCATCAGCAGGGCGCGCGTCAACCCGCCCGGGCCGGGGCCGATCTCGATGACCGTGTGCAGCGGGGCGGCGGCCCGCGCAATGCGCCGGGTGAGGTTCAGGTCGAAGAGAAAATTCTGACCCAGCGACTTCCTGGCCGCAAGCCCGTGCCGTGTGATCACCTCACGCAGCGGCGGCAAGTCATCAAGACTGCTCATCGCGCCGCCAGGCTGTGCGCCAGCTTCAGCGCCGCCATCAGGCTCGCCGGATTGGCCGCGCCCGTGCCGGCGATCGCCAGCGCCGTGCCGTGGTCAGGCGAAGTGCGGATGAAGGGCAGGCCAAGGGTGACATTGACCCCGCCATGAAAGCCCAGCGTCTTCACCGGGATCAGGGCCTGGTCATGATACATGCAGAGAATGGCATCATAGGTGGCCCGCGCCTCGGCATGAAAGGCCGTATCCGCCGGCAGCGGCCCCAGCACCGTCAGGCCCTCGGCCCGCAGGGTGGCGATGGCGGGGGCAATGACCGTTTGTTCCTCAGTCCCCATGGCGCCATTTTCCCCGGCGTGCGGGTTGAGGCCCGTGACCGCGAGCCGCGGCCGGGCAATGCCGAAGCGCTCCCGCAGATCCCTGGCCACCACCCGTGCCTGCGCCACGATGCGCGCGCTGGTCAGCGCCGCCATCACATCTTTCAGCGCGATATGGACGGTGACCGGCACGGCGCGCAGGTCCTGCGCCACCAGCATCATCACCTCATCGCCCACGAAGCCGCTGGCCCGCGCCAGATGAGCAAGATAGTCAGTGTGCCCCTGAAACGGGAAGCCCGCGGCATAGAGGGCTTCCTTCTGGATGGGATTGGTGACCAGCCCTGCCGCTTCCCCGGCCATGGCTAGCGTTACTGCCTCGGCGATGGACGCCATGACAGCCGGTGCATTTTCCTTGCGCCACTGGCCCGCGGCTGGCGGCACCGGCAGGGGCCGGTGCAGCACCGGCAGCGCCGTGGCCAAGACCCGCACCGCTTCCGCCGGGTGGGCAATGGCTGCAAGCGGCAGGTCGAGCCCCGCCGCCTTCGCCCGCGCCGCGAAGTAATCGCCATCGCCGATCAGAAAAAACGCCGCCGCCGCATCGTGCCGCAAGCCCGCCCAGGCCTTGGCCGTGATCTCCGGCGCAATGCCCGCCGGCTCGCCGCAGGTCAGCGCCAGGGGTTTCTTTTCGGGGGAAGGCATGGCCCGCGCCGCCTATTTCGCGTAGCTCTGGTCTTTGTATTCGATCAGCGCGTTCTTGCGCAGCAGGGCCATGTATTTCTGTTCCACCGCCGCGAATTTCTCGCCCGTCACGGCGCTTTCCACCTGGGCGCGGCTGGGCAGTTCATACTTTGGCTTGGGCGGCGAGATCTTGCGTGTCCCGCAGAACACCAGCACCTGAATGCCGCTGGGCGAACGCATGGGACCAATGGCCCGGCCCACGCCGGCCCGATCAATGGCCGACTTCATCGGCTTCGGCAGTTTGGCGCCGTCGGCCTCCATCTTGCGCCCGACCTGCACGTTGAAGATGCCGGAGGCAGCTCCCTTGAGGTTGCCGCAGCCCTTGACCCGGCGCATGTATTGCTGGGCCTCGACCCCGCGGGCGTTGATCAGCATGGGGTCGGCCTTGGCCCCGCCCTCCACCGGGAAGTTGACTTCGTTCAGCATGTAAACCGTGATGGGGCGCATGCGCGGGTCGGCCATGATCTTGGCCACCTTGCCGTCCATCTCGCGCTTGATCTGCGACAGCTTGCGGTCCACGTCCGCAGCGTCGGCCTTCACCGGCTCAACCTTGTATTTGCCGCGCAGGATCCGTGAGAAGGCGATCTGTCCGGCAATGAACTGGCGCAGCGCACTCATGGCCACACCTTGCGCCGAGAGCTTGCCCTGCAGCCCTTTCATGTCGGTGCTGAGCGCCTTGGCCATGCGGTCCAGTTGCGCGTCAATTTCCTTGTCGCTGGCATCGGCCTTGTATTTCTTGGCCTCGTTGATCTTCACCACGTCGTCGATCAGGGCATTGGCCGCATATTTGCGGCCGCGGTCTGCCGCAGCAGTGCCGATGATTTTCATCAGCTTCAGACGCTGGTCGACGTCGAAGCTGGTGATCGGCTTGTCGTTGACCGTGGCGATGACCTGCTGGTCTTCGGCCCAGGCACCAGGCGCGACCGCCCCTCCGGCACAGAGCAGGACAGCCAACAGGACGAGACGGCGGGCGGCAGTCATCATGAAAATATCCGCTCAGAATCCGGCGGACACGCCGGTGCGGCCCAGCGTCGCCAGTTCGATGGAAGCCTTGACGCGATGGTCGGTCTGGTTTTCGTCGAGAGATTGCGATGATTCATAGGCCAGTTTGAAATTCATGCAGTCACAATCGAACTCCACCCCCAGGCTGCGCGATGAGAAGCGGTCGTCCATGAAATCATATGCGATCCCGCCGAACAGGTGCCAGTTGCCTGCCATCCTGACGCGGGCTTCGCTCTCCAGCATTTGCTGGCGTTCCAGCCGTCCATAGGCCGGTTCGGCATCGATATCGAGATAGCCCACTGACCCCGAAAACCTGTCAAAAGTGAGGCTGAGCCAGGCTTCCTGGCGATTGATGTCGGACAGGTCTTCCTCTGCCCGCACTTCATAGG
The DNA here is from genome assembly GCA_937872985.1 of uncultured Alphaproteobacteria bacterium. Taxonomy (GTDB): domain Bacteria; phylum Pseudomonadota; class Alphaproteobacteria; order Rhizobiales; family Aestuariivirgaceae; genus Aestuariivirga. The sequence goes on along the minus strand of CALMUW010000021.1, from coordinate 28,138 downwards.
AAAGGCCGAGATTTTCCCAGGGCTGGAAGGTCAAGGCCGCCACCAGATCGGACTTGGCGCCATCCAGCCCGGATGCGCTGGTGAAGCTGTTGGCCCCGCCGATGTGGAAAGATTCGCCCGCCGCGGCGCGCAGGAAGCCGCCATTGTTGCCCAGGAAGGTCCAGGTCAGGCCGGCGTTGATGCGGCTGCCGCCCTCATGGCGGTCAAGACCGGTGAAGCGATCCTCCAGGAACAGGCTGGTATGATCGAAGTTCAGGGTAATGGCATCCTCATTGCCGAATTTTTCAGTCCGGGTCTCATTGCCCGCGGCGACGATCTGGAACACCGGTGTGACGATGGATTGGCCGTCGGCAAAATTGCCGATGAAGGGCCAGCGCACATCGAGACCCGTGGCCGGCAGGATCCGCACCGTCGATTCCGTGTCCCCGTACAGGCCGGGCACCAGCGGATCCGGCAGATTGTTGGACACATAAAGATCACCGCGCAGGCTGGCGAAGGGCGTGGCCACGATGCCGCCGCCGGTGATCATCTGGCGCTGCCAGTGCAGGTTGGTCACGCCGCGCGTCTGGCTGGTGCCATGCGACACCTCGCTGAAGGGCACATAGGCCGTGTCGCGGTCCAGGCTGTAGAGGCTCCAGGACAGGCCCAGCTCACCGCCCAGCACCGGATCGGCAAAGGTATGATCGCCGTTGATGTAGGGTGCCACCACCGGAAATCTGGACTGGCTTTCGTCAAGCAGCGTGGTCTGGAACGCCAGCGCCTGGGCCGACACATAGGTCCGGTCCCACAGGCCGGTCACATGGGCTTCGCTGGTGATCAGGTCGTCATCATTGTAGTCGTAGTCGGACAGGAACTTGCGGTCACTCTGGAGCGTGGCGTCCCAACCGTAGGACCAGTCCTCATTGACGGCGAAATCACCGCGGGTGGTGACAGCACCGCGCCAGTCGCCATCCCCCGGCGGCCGCACGTTGCTGAACTGATGCACGCCAAAGGCCTGGATATTGTATTGCCCGGTTTTCAGCCGGTGCCGCCACTCCACATCGGCCACCGGCCCCTGTCGGCTTGTCCACATGGGCGAAAAGGTCAGGTCATAGTTGGGGGCCAGCGCCCAGAAGTAGGGCGTCGTCACCCCCAGGCCATAGGCCCGGCCGCTGCTGGCCGATGGGATGAGCCAGCCGGTGCGCCGTTTCACCGTGGGGTCGGCATGTTCGGCATAGGGCAGCCAGGCCACCGTATGGCCCGCGATCCTCAGCTTCGGATTCGTGTGGCGCAAGGTGTGGGTGTTCTGATTGTGCACCGTCTGGTCGGCCACGATCTCCCACAGGGGATCGCCGCCCTTCGTCGTGCAGGTCTTGCAGGCGGTGTAATGCGACTGCTCGAAAATGGTGATGCCGTTTTCGCTGCGCCTGGCATAGAGCGCCGACACCGTGACATTGTTGGTCAGCAGCGCCCGGACATGACGCGCGAAGCCGGCCCGGAACCTGTCACGCAGCATGAGTTCCGTGGCCTGCACCACGTTGCCATTGGGCTCGCGCAGTTCCACCGAGCCATTGGCCTCGAAGGTGCCGTCATCCTCGTCATAGACCACGCGGCTCGCCACCAGCACATAGGGGCCATAGACCATGCGCACCATGCCGGTGGCCGTGGCGCGCTTGCTGGCGGGGTCATAGGCAATGCGGGATGCCTCCACGTTCACCGGCGTGCCCGGTGCCGGCGTGGTGGTGACGGGGGCAATGAACGGCTTGTGTTCGATGGCCAGGGCAGGCTGGCTCAGCGCGCCAAGCGCCAGACCCGCGGCAAGCAGCAGGGCAGCGGCGGAGACATCTCCGCGCCACGTTCCAGCGCCCCCCATTGCCCTATGCTCCGCGGTCACGACCCCTGCCAAGCGTTAACCCCATTTCACACTTTCTTAACTGGTTTCCCCGCCGCCGCAAAGGGTTGAAATCATTAAAAGCTGGCCCGCAAGTGAGTCGTTTCCGGGGCAGGCTTGCCCCATGGTTAAGCAATGGTTTCCAGCGGTTGCCGCAGGCCCGTGAACCGGCTAAGCACGGCTCGTCCCGGGCCTGGCCCGTCAGCCGATGGATTCTCCATGAAAATCAGTTTCTCTGCTCCCGCCCTTCCGCCTTCAGGCACTCTGGTGATTCTCTGCGCGGAGGGCGGAGTTCTCACCCCTCTCGCCAAGACTGCCAATGACCGCACCAAGGGCCAGATCAGCCGCGCCATGAAGGCGGCGGGCTATTCCGGCAAGCGCGATGAGGTGCTGGACGTTCTGGCTCCCGGCGGAGATTTCGACCGGGTGGTGGTCTTCGGCCTGGGCAAGCTCAAGGCCCTGAAGCCCCTCGACTTTGAAATGATCGGCGGCGCCATCGCGGGTGCCTTGCAGGGCCTCAAGGTCAGGCAGGTCGCCGTGGCTGTCGCCATCTCCGATCTGGCTGACGTCAAGGACATGGCCCCGGGCGAGGCCGCGGCCCTCATGGCCTCGGGGGCCGCCCTCCGCATCTATGGCTTCGATGCCTACAAGACCCGCAAGCCGGAAGCCCCCAAGAGGCTCGAAGCCCTCACCCTGCTGACCGACAATGCCGCCATTGCCCGCCGCCGTTTCGCGATCCGCGATGCCGTGCGCGAGGGAGTTCACTTCGCCCGCGACCTGGTGAACGAACCGGCCAACGTGCTCCATCCCGTGAGTTTCGCGGCCCGGGTGCAGGCCCTGTCGAAACAGGGCCTCAAGGTTGAGGTGCTCAGCCCGGCCCAGATGAAGAAGCTGGGCATGAACGCGCTCCTTGGCGTGGGCCAGGGTTCGGCCCATGAGGCGCGCCTCGTGGTCATGCGCTGGAACGGCGGCAAGCCGGGGGCCGCGCCGCTGGCCTTCGTCGGCAAGGGCGTCACCTTCGACACGGGTGGCGTGTCCATCAAGCCCGCCGCGGGCATGGAGGACATGAAGGGCGACATGGGCGGGGCCGCCGCCGTGTCGGGCCTCATGCTGGCGCTGGCCCGGCGCAAGGCCAAGGTCAATGCCGTGGGCGTCATCGGCCTGGTCGAAAACGCGATCGACGGCAATGCCCAGCGCCCCGGCGACGTGGTGAAGTCCATGTCCGGCCAGACCATCGCGGTGCTCAACACCGATGCCGAAGGCCGCCTCGTTCTGGCCGACGCCCTGTGGTATGCCCAGAGCCGCTTCAAGCCGAAGGTCATGATCAATCTGGCGACCTTGACCGGTGCCATCATGATCGCCCTCGGCAAGGAACACGCGGGCCTCTTTTCCAACAACGACGAACTGGCCCAGCGCCTCGCCGATGCCGGGCTGGCCACGGGCGAAAAGGTCTGGCGCATGCCGCTCGCCCCGGAATACGACAAGCTCATCGACCATGACGTGGCCGACATGAAGAACATCGGCGGACGCTATGCCGGGTCGATCACGGCGGCCCAGTTCCTCCAGCGCTTCGTCAACAACGTGCCCTGGGTCCACCTCGACGTGGCGGGCACCGCCCTGGACGCCAACAAGACGGCCATCAACCAGAGCTGGGGCTCGGGCTGGGGCGTGCGCCTGCTCGACCGGCTGGTGGCCGACCACTACGAAAAGTGAGATGGCTGAACTCTGGTTCTACCATCTGGAGGAGGGGCGGGCCGAAGACCTGCTGCCCGACCTCTTGCGCCGCGCCCTTGAACGGGGCGTGACGGCAAGCCTTCACACCGCGAGCGCCGATCAGGTGCAGCGCCTGTCGGCCCATCTCTGGGGCCATGAGGATGTGGCCTTTCTGCCCCATGGCTGCGATGGCGATGCGGCGGCGGCGCGCCAGCCCCTCTGGGTCACGGCCACGCCTGACGCGCCCAATGCCGCCGCCTATCGCTTCTATGTCGATGGCGTCATGCCCGATCTTGCCGCCGCCGCTGAAGCCGAGCGCCTGCTGGTGCTTTTCGCCGCCGCCGATGACGCCGCCACGTCAGCCGCCCGCTCCCTGTGGCAGGCAGCGAAGGCCCAGGGCCATCAGGTGAGCTATTGGCAGCGCGACGCCGCCTCGGGCCGCTGGCTCAACCGCGCCTCAGGCTGATTTCGCTTTCCGCCCCGGCACCAGCAGCAGCACCGCCATGCCCAGGGCGGTGGCGATGAGCGAGCCGGTGATGACGCCCACCCGCACCTCGTTGTTCAACTCCGGCGCGGCGAAGGCCAGCGCGCCGATGAACAGGCTCATGGTGAAGCCGATGCCGGCAAGCAGCGAGACCCCGAACATCTGGCGCCAGCCCGCCCCCTCGGGAAGTGTCGCGAGCCCGGTCAGCACCACGCCCGCCGTGGCCAGCATGATGCCGATGGGCTTGCCCAGCACCAGACCCGCCGCCACGCCCAGCGGCACCGGCTGCGCCAGCGCCGCCAGCGAAAAGCCCGCCAGCGGAATGCCCGCATTGGCGAAGGCGAAGAGCGGCAGGATGAGGAATTTCACATAGGGATGCAGGGCTTCCTCCAGCGCATGAACGAAAGCGCTGCCGTCGCGGTGATTGAGCGGAATGGTCAGCGCCGCCGCCACCCCGGCCAGCGTAGCATGAACGCCGGACTTGAGCACGAAGACCCACATGGCGAAGGCCACGAAGGCATAGGGTGCGGTGCGCTCCACCCCGAAGCGGTTCATGGCCACGAGCACGGCCAGCGCCGCCAGCGCCAGACCGAGCGACATCACCGAGAGATCCGCCGTGTAGAACAGCGCGATGATGATGATGGCCGCGAGATCGTCGAAGGTGGCCAGCGTCAGCAGGAAAACCTTGAGCGACAGGGGCACGCGCGACCCCGCCAGGGCCAGCGCGCCCAGCGCGAAGGCGATGTCGGTGGCGGCGGGAATGGCCCAGCCGGAAAGCGTTTCCGGCGATGCGCGGTTGATCCAGACATAGATGAGGGCAGGCACCACCACGCCGCCCACGGCGGCAATGGCGGGCAGCGTGATCTGCGCCAGCGACGACAGATGCCCCTCCATCACCTCGCGTTTGATCTCCAGTCCCACCAGAAAGAAGAACAGCGCCATCATGCCGTCGTTGATGAAATGATGCAGCGTCTTGGTCAGCGTCAGGCTGCCCACGCCGAAACTGACCTTCTGGTCGAGGAAATGATGATATTCGTCGGCAAAGCCGATGTTGCTGACCACGATGGCGGCGACCGCGGCCAGCGTGAGGATGAGGCCCGCCGTCGCCTCATGTTCGATGAAGCGGAGGAGGGCCGAGCGCGATTGTTGCGATTCTGTCCGGGCCATGCCTCAGAATAGCGCGCGGTTCAGGGCCATGTGAACCATAATGCTCGCGGCGTAGCCCGCGGCCACCGCCCAGGTCCAGCGCAGGTGGCTCAGGAAGGTATAGGTGCCATGGGCCTGCCCCATGAGCGCCACGCCCGCCGCCGATCCGATGGACAGCAGACTGCCGCCCACCCCCGCGGTCAGCGTCACCAGCAGCCACTGTCCGTCGCTCATGCTGGGGTTCATGGTCAGCACCGCGAACATCAGGGGAATGTTGTCCACGATGGCGGAGAGCACGCCGATGGCGATATTGGCGGGGGTCGGACCCATCACCTCGTAGAGCCAATGCGAAGTGAGGCTGAGATAGCCCAGCACGCCAAGTCCGCCCACGGCGAAGATGATGCCGAAGAAGAACAGCAGCGTGTCCCACTCCACCTTGGCGATGAGCGCGAAGGAATTCAGCACCATGTCGTCGTTGCCGCGCCGCTTGCCGCGCTTCTGCAGGACATAGGCGAAGATTTGCAGATAGCCGAGGCCCAGCATCATGCCGAGCGCCGGTTGCAGGTTGAGGAAATTGCGGAAGGAAACGGCGGTGGCGATGGTCAGGGCAAAGAGGACCATGACCCCCATGGCGCCGGGCTTCAGGCTCACCCGCTCTTCCACCCGCGCCGGCGCGCCGCCGGGCAGGGCGGCATGCATGAGTGCGGCCGGCACCAGCCAGTTCACCAGCGCGGGGATGAACAGCACAAAGAATTCGAAAAAGGCGAGCTTGCCCTTCTGCCACACCATCAGCGTGGTGATGTCGCCGAAGGGCGAGAAGGCCCCGCCCGCGTTGGCCGCCACCACGATGTTGACGCAGGCCATGGCCACGAAGGCCGGCGAGGCCCGCCCGATGGCCATGACCACCGCGCCCATGATGAGGGCCGTGGTGAGATTGTCGAGCACGCCGGAGAGAAAGAAAGCCAATAATCCGGTGATCCAGAAGAGGGCGCGATAGCTCAGTCCCCGGGCCGTGAGCCGGGCCCGGAGCACGTCGAAGACGCGCCGTTCCTCCAGCGTGTTCACATAGGTGATGGCCACCAGCAGGAAGAGGAATAATTCGCCATACTCGAAGATCGTGTGCTGGGCCGCCAGTTCCGCCGCCGGGCCTTGGCCCCGCGCCGTATAGGCCATGCCGATGAGAGCCCAGATGAGGCCCGCCGCCAGCAGCACGGGCTTCGATTTGCGCATCTCGGTCGCTTCCTCGAAGATCACCAGCACATAGGCCAGAATGAAAATGGCAAGGCCGGCAAAGCCGAAGCCGGTGCGGGTGAGATCGAGCAGATGGGTCTCAGCCATGGCTGTCCTCGTCATGCAATTCGAGCCAGCGCGTCTCGGCGGACTCCAGATCGCTGACCAGACGCGCCCTGAGACGGGTGAAGTCGGCGGCCTTCAGGGGCTCCTCGGCATAGATCGTATGGTCGCTCAACGCCTGATCCAGAACGCCAAGTTTTTCCTTTATTTTATCGATACCTGCCTCAGTTTCCTGAATCATTTTGCGAAGCTGGGCAGGACTGGTCTTGCGTTTCGCCGGCGCGGGCGGCGCTTCGGCTTCGGCGCGCTCCGTCCGGTCGCGCCGCTGGGCGCTGCGCGCCTTGCTCAGCACCAGCGCGGTGTAGTCGTCCATGTCGCCGTCATAGGGCCTCACCGTTCCATCGTTCACCAGCCACAGACGGTCGGCGCAGGTCTCGATGATGTGGCGGTCGTGCGAAATCAGGATGACCGCCCCCTCGTAGTCATTGATCGCCATGATCAGGGCCTCGCGGCTGTCCACGTCGAGGTGGTTGGTGGGTTCGTCCAGCACCAGGATGTGCGGTGCATGGAACGACGCCAGCAGAAACAGCAGCCGCGCCTTCTCCCCGCCAGACAGGCGCTCCGACGGCGTATCGGCAAGCTCGGCACCGAAGCCGAGCGCCCCCAGCCGCGCCCGGCGCTGCGCCACCGGCGCATCGGGCAGGAGTTTCGCCATGTAGTCGTAGGCTGTCCAGTCCGGCTTCAGCTCGTCGAGCTGGTGCTGGGCGAAATAGCCCACCGTCAGCCTGGCTGGATGGGCCATCTCGCCGCCCATTGGCTTCAGCTTGCCGCACAGCAGCTTGGCGAAGGTGGACTTGCCGTTGCCGTTGGCGCCCAGAAGGGCAATGCGGTCATCGGGATCGAGCCGGAGCGAGATGCCGCGCAGGACCGTCTTGCCCGGTGTGTAGCCCACGCTCGCCTTGTCCCAGCCCACCAGCGGCGGGGCCAGCGGCTTTTCCGGCGAGGGAAAGTCGAAGGGTGCCACCCGATCCGCCACCACATCGGCAATGGGCTCCAGCCGGGCCAGCGCCTTCAGGCGGCTTTGCGCCTGGCGCGCCTTGGACGCCTTGTAGCGAAAGCGGTCGACATAGGCCTGCATGTGGGCGCGCTGGTCGTCCTGCTTCTTCTTCAGCTTGACCGAGAGCGCCTGCTGCTCGCGGCGCTGGCGCTCGAAACTGTCATAGGTTCCGGCATAGAGCGTCAGCTTCATCTGGTCGAGATGGAGGATCGAATCCACCGCCTCGTTGAGGAGGTCGCGGTCGTGGCTCACCATCAGGATGGTGTGCGGATAGTCGCGGATATAGCTCTTGAGCCAGATGGCCCCTTCGAGATCGAGGTAGTTGGTGGGTTCGTCGAGCAGCAGCACATCGGGCGCGCCGAACAGTGCCGCCGCCAATGCCACGCGCATGCGCCAGCCGCCGGACAGGGCCGAGCAGGGGCCGTCCTGCTGCTCGGGCGTGAAGCCCAGGCCGGCGAGGATGGTCGCGGCCCGCGCCGGGGCGGCATGGGCGTTGATGTCGGCCAGCCGTGTCTGGATGTCGGCGATGCGATGCGGGTCGGTGGCGGTTTCGGCCTCGGCCAGAAGGGCGCTGCGCTCCTCATCGCCCGCCAGCACCGTGTCCATCAGGCTGGTCTCGCCCCCCGGCGCCTCCTGGGCCACGCTGCCGATGCGCGCGTTGCGCGGCACCGACGCACTGCCGGACTCGGGAACCAAATCGCCCATGATAAGTTTAAGCAGGGTGGATTTGCCGGTGCCGTTGCGGCCCACCAGCCCGACCTTGTGTCCGGCGGGGAGGGCGGCGCTGGCGCCATCCAGTAAGAGTCGTCCGCCGATGCGATAGGTAAGGCCGGTGATATGAAGCATGGTGCAGGGGGTTTAGCCGTTGGGCGCGGCTTGGGCAAATGTTCAGCGCCGTTCATCTGCGGTTCAACTCTGTGGCCTCAATCATCACAATTGATCCCCAATTACGCCGAAGTGGTTCGCCACACATGTTTTGCCGGGCCCAAGGCCCCATTGAGGAGAGAAAAATGAAAACTTCTGTTTTGACGGCAAGCCTTGTGGCCCTGTCGCTCACCGCCGGACTGGCGGCGGCGGAAAATACGCTGGCCTGGAAAAAATTGGCCCAGGACAGCACCACCGATCAGGTTCAGCCCATTGATCCTGATACGGTGACCGATCCCGTCCTGAAGAAGAAGCTGCTGCGTCAGCAGATGTTGAAGAAGATGAAGCAGCAGACTCCTGACGGTCAGCCCGCACCGGAAGCCACCGCACCCGCCCCGGCAGACACCCCGCCAGAGGTGGTGCCCGCGCCGGAGGTGAAGCCTGCTCCGGCACCTGAGCCTGCGCCTGCCCCTGCGCCGGAGGTGAAGCCTGCTCCGGCACCTGAGCCTGCGCCTGCCCCCGCGCCGGAGGTGAAGCCTGCTCCGGCACCTGAGCCTGCGCCTGCCCCCGCGCCGGAAACCGCGCCGCAGCCCAAGTCGGAAGTGACACCGGCCCCGGCAGCCCCGGCCCCCGCGCCGGAAACCGCTGCTCCGGCCCCCGCGCCTGAGTCTGCGGCTCCCGTCACCGTCCCGGCCGCGCCTGCCGTCACCCCGGAGGTGAAGCAGAAGGATGTGCAGAAGCTTGACGCCAACCCCGTCGATCCCGTCTTCGAGGACAAGGCCAAGGCCCTGCTGGCCGACAAGACCGACGTTGCCAGCCTGAGCGACGAGGATCTGCGCAAGCGCCTCGAAGCCATCCGTGACCTTCTGGCCAGCAACAAGCTGTCGCCGGAAACCGAAAAGGCCCTGCGCGGCAAGCTCGCCGCCGAGCGCACGGTGCTGCGCAACCGCATGGCCGCCAAGGAGCAGCAGCAGGTGCCGCCCGCGCCGCCCGCACCCCCCACCGGCGGCATGACCGGCATGACGGCCAATCCGCCGCCGCCCCCGCCGCCGTCTGGTGGCATGACGGCCACTCCGCCGCCCGCCCCGCCCGCCGCTGGCATGTCCGGCATGGGGGGCATGGGCGGCATGTCTGGCATGACGGCCAATGCGCCGGCGCCCCGCCCCGGCATGGACCCGAGCCGCCCGGACCTGAACCGCAAGGACCGTGACGCCTGGCTGCGTGACCGCCGCCCTGCTCAGGATCTGCGTGAGGACGAATTGCGCATCCGCATCGATGCCTACATCGACGCTTCGCGTGATCCCTATTACGACGAGCCGGCCCGCCTGCGCTGGCGCGAAGCCGTCATGCACGACCGGCGCTTCCTGCGCGACCGGATGATGCATGACCGCGACCGCCGCCGCAACGCGCTGGAGGCCGAGTTCGGCAAGGGCAACTTCAACATCCGCCTGGGCTATGACCTGGGGCCGGACTATCGCCCGCCGCGCCGCGATGTCTTCGCCGCCGAGGTGGACGACGAGATGCTGGAGGAGGTCCTGGTGGCCCCGCCGCGTGAAAAGCCGCAGCGCCGCTATACCGTCCAGGAAATCGAGGCCAGGCCGGAGGTCCGCCGCCTGCTGCCGCGCGTCGAGATCGACACGGTGCACTTCGGCTTCAACGAAGCCTTCGTGCGTGAGGAGGAGGTCGGCAAGCTCGACCGCATCGCCTCGCTCATGGAGCGCATCCTCAAGGCCCATCCCCAGGAGATCTTCCTCATCGAGGGTCACACCGATGCCGTGGGTTCGGACGCCTATAACCTCGACCTGTCGCGCCCCCGGGCGGGGGCCGTGAAGAGGGCGCTCACCCCCTCCTACATCACCCCGGGGCGCACCCTGCGCAGGGGGGGCAGGGGCGGGCGCCCGTCTCCGCTGCCGCCCGCCGAGGCCGAGGCGGAAAACCGCCGCGTCTCGGTGAGCCGCGCCACCGACCTCATCGGACAGGCGCAGTAAGTCGCGAGAGCAACCTGACTTTTGACGGCATCGGCAAAAGTCAGACAAGTTGCTCGCCAACAATATGTTGGAGCGGCGGCTTTGATGCCGTCAAAGCGCCAACCGCTCCAGCACCCTTGCCTAATGACCGGGCCGCCGCTACAAGGCGGCCCGGTTTCATCAGGGCTATCCAAGGGGATCATCATGGCCACCGAACGCACCTTTTCCATCATCAAGCCGGACGCCACCCGCCGCAATCTGACCGGCGCCATCAACGCCAAGATCGAGGCCGCCGGCCTGCGCATCGTGGCCCAGCGCCGCGTCAAGTGGAAACAGGCCGACGCCAGGAAGTTCTATGCCGTCCACAAGGAGCGGCCCTTCTTCAAGGACCTCATCAAGTTCATGACCTCGGGCCCCATCGTCATCCAGGTTCTGGAAGGCAACAACGCTGTCGCCAGGTATCGCGCCGTCATGGGTGCCACCAACCCGGCCAATGCCGAAGCCGGCACCATCCGCAAGGAATTCGCCGAGAACATCGAGGCCAACTCGGTGCACGGCTCCGACAGCCTGGAAAACGCCAGGAAGGAAATCAAGCTCTGCTTCAAGGCCGCCGATATCGTTGGCTGACACAGCCAGCCGGCCCGGGGGTGTGTGACCCGGCGCTGCCACAGACCGTGTGAAAGGATTAGTTGAGCGAAAATGTGGGTTGTCCTCTACATGGTGGCGATCGTGTTGGTGAACCGGCTGTTCATCGACGTGCCCTTCATCGCCTCGCCCCTGGGCAACCTGCATATCGCCAATGTCATCGTCGGCTTCATCTTCGTGCTGCGCGACTATGCCCAGCGCGAGGTGGGCCACCGTGTGCTGCTGTTCACGGCCCTTGCCGGGGCGGCCACCTATGTCATGGCCACGCCGGAAATCGCCATCGCCTCCATCACCGCCTTCGCGCTTTCAGAGATGGCCGACTGGGGCGTTTATTCCTTCACCCGCCGCCCGCTGCAGCAGCGCATCCTGTGGTCCAGCCTCATTGCCGTGCCGCTGGACACGCTGGTGTTCCAGCACATGGCGGGCTACCTCACCACGGCGGCCTTCGCCACGGAAGTTCTCAGCAAGGCGCTGGGCGTTTTCCTGGTCTGGCAATTGCTGCGCGCCCGCGCCGCCACGCAAACCACCTGAACCCCTGAGGCAGAACAATGGGCAAAAACCGTCTTGAGGCCTTCTCGGATGGCGTCATCGCCATTCTCATCACCATCATGGTTCTGGAAATGAAGGTGCCGCATGGCGAGGACCTGGCGGCGCTTTCCGGCATCTGGCCGGTGTTCCTCTCCTATGTGCTGAGCTTCCTTTACCTCGGCATCTACTGGAACAATCACCACCACCTGCTGCACACGGTGAAGCGCGTCTCCGGCTCCATCATGTGGGCCAACCTTTTGCTGCTGTTTTTCCTGTCGCTCATTCCCTTCACCACCGGCTGGATGGGCGAGAACCACTTTGCCCAATGGCCGGTGGTTCTCTACGCCTTGAACCTGCTGCTGGCGGCGCTCAGCTATTATCATCTGCAAAGCCGCATCAAGGTGGTGCATGGCGAAGCCTCACCCCTGGCCCGCGCGCTCGGCAAGGACTGGAAGGGCAAGATCTCCATCGTCGCCTATGTGGCCGCCATGGGTGCAGCCTTCCTGTCGCCCTGGCTTGGTGTGATCATCCCCGCCGCCGCGGCCCTCATGTGGCTCATCCCCGATCAGCGCATCGAGAAGGCGCTGGCCGACGGGCACTGATCACGGCTGTTCAAACCCTTCCGTGACCGGGGCGGCGGATTTCCGCCGCGCGCCCATGGAAATATAGACCGCGCAGCCGACCAGCACGCCAACCCCCACGAAGGTCCAGAAGTCGGGAAAGTCGCCGAAGAACAGCCAGCCGCCGAAGGTGGCCATGACCATTTCGAGATAGGCAAGCGGCGCCAGCAGCGATGCCTCGGCGTGGCGGTAGGCGCTGAGGATGAGGAAATGCCCGAGCGTGGCGATGATCCCCACCAGCACCATGAGGGCCCATTGCAGGGCACTGGGCCACTGCCACTGGCTGATGACCAGAACACTGGCCATGGCCGCGCCCAGAAGCGTGGTGTGAAAGGTGATGATGACCGGATCGGTCCGGCCGGAAATCTTGCGTGACAGCAGCAGGTAAATGGCCAGGCACACGCCTGAAACCAGGGCCAGAATGACCCCGGCATTCACGTCCTTCAGGCCGGGACGGATGATGATGAGGGTGCCGATGAAGCCGATGCCGACCGCAATCCAGCGCCGCCGGTCCACCCGCTCGCCAAGCAGGAACGGCGACAGGGCGGTGACCAGCAACGGATTGACGAAGAAGATGGCCAGCGCGTCCGCCACCGGCAGCCAGCGCAGGCTGGCGAAGAAGCAGAAGGTCGCCGCGAGCAACAGTCCGGCCCGCGCCATGTTGATGGCCGGGTCACGCGGGCGCAAGCCCGCCACCCCGCCGGCGCGCAGCGCGAAGGGCAGGGTCAGCAGCGCGCCGAAGAACAGCCGCGCCCACACGGTTTCAATGACCGGCAGGCCGGTGCGGCCCAGGTATTTCGCCGTGATGTCGAGATAGGGCAGCACCGCCATGGCCCCCACCATGAACAGCACGCCCTTGAGGGTGGCGGAAGATGTGCGGGCCGCGTCGGTCATGGATTTTGACTAGCAGCAGCGGCGTCCCGCGCACTAGCACCAGAATGGCTGAATTGCTTCAGGCCAGCGCCCCGCGGTTGATCTCATAGAGCATGAGCGCGGTGGCCGTGGCCACGTTCAGGCTCTCCACCCCCGGCTTCATGGGGATTCTCACCTTCACGCCGCAAGCCTCTGACAGGACTCGTGAAAGCCCCGCCGATTCCGAGCCCATGCAGAGCAGGGCAGGGCCGCGATAGGCGCGGCGGAAGTCGCTGTCGCCCGCCATGCTGGTCGCCACCTTTTCCCCCGGCCAGGCCTGCATGAGATCCACCATGGCGGCCAGCGAAAGCCGCGCCAGCGGCACGGCGAAGATCGAGCCGGTGGAGGCGCGCACGCATTCCGGCGCAAAGGGGTCTACGCAGTCCTCCACCAATATGATGCCCGCCGCGCCCCCTGCATCCGCCGTGCGCATGATGGTGCCGAGATTGCCGGGATCGCGGATATTCTCCAGCGCAATCCAGGTGCCGCCGGGCGTCACGTCCTCCGTCCAGCGCTGGGCGAAGGTGGCCAGCACCCCCGGCGGATTGGACTGGGCCGACAGCGCCGCCATCACCTTGTCGGAAACCGGCGTGGTCTTGACCCCGGCCCAGCCCTCGAACGCCGCGACCGACAGGATCATTTCCGGCACCCAGCCGAGAGCCTTGGCCCGCGCCAGCATGTCCGCCCCCTCGGCCACGAACAGGCCCGCCTCTTGCCGGTGCTTCTTCTGGGCGAGGGATCGCAGGAATTTGACCGTGGGATTGTGGACTGAGGCGAGGGGCGCGGGCTGGACCATGGCAAGCTTATAGATTGCCCTCTATGCTTCGTCCATGAACCAGGCCTATCCCCGTTTCGTCCGCTCCACCTGCCCGCATGACTGCCCCTCTGTCTGCGGGCTGGAGGTGGAGCTTCTGGATGCGCGCACCATCGGCCGGGTGCGCGGCCAGAAGGACCATCCCTATACGGCGGGGGTTATCTGCGAGAAGGTGGCGCGCTATGCCGAACGCCTGCATAACCCCGCGCGCCTGACCCTGCCGCTGCTGCGTGTCGGGCCCAAGGGGCAGGGCGATTTCCGCCCGGTTTCATGGGATGAGGCGCTGGACCGCGTGGCCGAGGCCTTCCTGGCGGCGGAGGCGAAGCACGGCGCGGAAGCGGTCTGGCCCTATTACTACGCCGGCACCATGGGTCTGGTGCAGCGCGACGGCATCAACCGCCTGCGCCACGCCAAGGGCTACTCCGGCATGTATGGCACCTTCTGCGTGGCGCTGACGACGCCGGGTTTTGAAGCCGGGGCGGGCCGCGTCGCAGGCGTGGACTCGCGCGAGATGCGCGAGGCTGACCTCATCATCTGCTGGGGCACCAACCCGGTGCACACCCAGGTCAATGTCATGACCCATGTGGCGGCGGCGCGGAAGGCGCGCGGCACGAAGCTCGCCTGTGTGGACATTTACGACAGCGCCACCATGCAGCAGGCCGACATTCGCCTGGTGATCCGTCCCGGCACCGACGCCGCACTCGCCTGTGCCGTCATGCATGTGCTGTTCCGCGACGATCTCGCCGACCGCGACTATCTTTCTCAGTATACGGACGATCACGCCGCGCTGGAGACTCACCTCCAGTCCCGGACTCCAGACTGGGCCGCAGCCATCACCGGCTGTCCGGCGGCGGCGATCGAGGCCTTCGCCCACCTCATCGGCCAGACCCCGCGCAGCTTCTTCCGCCTTGGTTACGGTTTTACCCGCCAGCGCAACGGCGCCATGTCCATGCATGCCGCGCTCTCCATCCCCGCCGTCTCGGGCGCGTGGCGTCATCGCGGCGGCGGCGCACTCTATTCCGCCAGCGCGCAGGCCAACTGGGACAAGACCCTCATTCAGGGGCTGGACGTGAAACGCGCGCGGGTGCGCACCCTCGACCAGTGCCGCATCGGCGCGGTGCTCGCAGGCGCAGCGGACGATCTCCGGGGCGGCCCGCCGGTGACGGCGCTGTTCATCCAGAACACCAACCCCGCCGTGGTCGCGCCGGACCAGACCATGGTGCGCCGGGGTCTGGCGCGCGACGATCTTTTCACCGTCGTCCACGAACAGGTCATGACCGAGACGGCGCGCTACGCCGATGTGGTCCTGCCCGCCACCATGTTTCTCGAACACGACGACATCTATGGCGCGGGCGGCCACTCCTTCATCCAGCTTGGCCTGAAGAGGCTGGAGCCGCCCGGCGACTGCCGCTCCAACCACGAGGTCATCTGTGCGCTGGCCAGGCGCCTCGGTGCCGACCATCGCGGCTTTGACATGAGCGCGCGTGACATGATCGATGAGACGCTGCTCGCCTCCGGTCATCCGTCATTGGCCGAGGTGGAGCGCGCCGGGGGCCGGGTGGATGTGTCGCCCGACTTTGAAACCGCCCATCATCTCAAGGGCTTCGGCCACGCCGATGGCCGGTTCCACTTCCGCGCCGACTGGCAGGCGGTGGGAGCGGCACAGCCCATGGGCGCGCTGGGGCCGGTTTCGGCCATGCCCGGCCTGCCGGACCACTGGCCGGTGAACGAAGGCGGCACGGCGGAACATCCCTTCAGGTTGGCCACCTCTCCGGCCCGCAGCTTCCTCAACAGCAGCTTCAATGAGACGCCGACCTCGCGGAAGCGCGAGGGCAGGCCATCGGTTCTGGTCCATCCCGATGATCTCGCGGCGCTGGGGATCGGCGAGGGGGCGCGGGTGCGGCTCGGCAACCGCCGTGGCACCATCGTGCTCCATGCCAAGGCCGGTCCGGGCCAGCAGCGCGGCGTCCTCATCGCCGAAGGCCTCTGGCCCAATGACGCCCACGAGGAAGGCTTCGGCATCAATGTGCTGACCGGGGCCGACCAGCCCGCGCCCGCCGGCGGCGGCGCCTTCCATGACATCGGTGTCTGGCTCCGCCCCGCGTAACTTCAGATGAATCCCGAATGAATCCGGGATTCAGCATCCTGTCAGGTGCCGTCTGCCACGATGGCCACAACCACGGCGCTTCCTTTACCTCTCGTTAAGCTTTTGGAGTCCGCCCAAGCGCTTGAAAAGAATCATTTATCGCCCTGCCAGAATCGGTCCACCGTCACCCCATGCTGATCCCAAAACCCGCCAGCACCCGTCTGTTCCTGCTGCTCATGGCGCTCATTCTGGCCATGGCGACGCTGGCCCCGGTTGCCGTTCTGGCCGGGTGATTTAGGGCAGGCGCGCCAGACGTTCCGTCAGCAGGGCGAAGAAGCCCTCGGCATCGACACCGCCCGCCACCGTCGCATTGGGCTTGCGCTCCGTCACCCGCCACCAGTCCATCACCGTCATGCCCCGCGTCAGCGGCGAGAGGCATTCGATCTCGACATTGACCGCGCGCGTGGTGAAGAGGCTGGGCTGCAGCAGCCAGGCAATGACCAGCGGATCATGCAGCGGCCCGCCGTCGGTGCCGTATTTCTCTTCGTCGTAACGCTCGAAGAAATCGAGAAGCTGCGCCACCACCGGCCCCGCCCGGTTGGGCAGCGCCCGCAGCCGCTCCACCCGCTGCCGGCTGGTCAGCGCCTGATGGGTGCAGTCCAGCGGAATGAGGGTCAGGGGAATGCCCGCCGCCAGCACGGCCTGTGCCGCTTCCGGGTCCACATAGATATTGAACTCGGCGGCGGGCGTGGTGTTGCCGCCTTCGAAATAGCCGCCACCCATGGCGACGATCTCCCTGACTTGCGCGGCAATGTCCGGGGCCTGCGCCAGGGCCAGCGCGATATTGGTCAGCGGCCCCAGGGTGCACAGTGTCACGGTGCCCTGGGGTTCGCTCCGCAGGGTTTTGATGATGAAGTCCACCGCGTGGCCCGGTTGCAGGGGCATCACGGGGTCCGGAAGCGTCGGGCCATCAAGCCCCGTGCGGCCATGCACATGTTCGGCGGTGGTGAGGCTGCGCTTGAGCGGATGGGCCGCCCCGGCAAAGACCTTCACCTCCGGCCGGCCCGCCAGCTCGCAGATTTTGCGCGCGTTCAGGCTGGTCAGCGCCAGCGGCACATTGCCCGCCACCGCCGTGATCCCCAGCACCTCGAACTCCGGCGAGGCCAGGGCCAGCAGAATGGCCACCGCATCATCCTGCCCCGGATCGGTATCGATGATGATGCGCCGCGCCATCACGGGCCCCTGAATTGGCCCGCGGCCAGCAGCGCCAGCGCCCGGGGATAGAGCTTGTGTTCTTGCACCAGAACCCGCGCCGCCAATGTCTCCGGCGTGTCACCCGGCAGCACCGGCACGGCGGCCTGGGCAATCACCGGGCCGCCGTCCAACTCCTCGGAGACGAGATGGACCGAACAGCCATGGGTTTTCGCGCCATCGGCCAGCGCGCGCTCATGCGTGTGCAGCCCCTTGTAAAGCGGCAGCAGCGAAGGGTGGATATTGATCATCCGCCCCGCCCAGGGCCGGATGAGCACCGGCGTCATGATGCGCATGAAACCGGCGCAGGCAATGAGGTCGAGCTTCTGCGCCTGCAAATGCTCATTGAGTGCGGCGTCGAAATCCTCGCGCGTCTTGTAAGCGCGGTGGCTGATGACGGCGGTGGAAATGCCTGCGCCCGCCGCCGTCTCCAGCCCCGCCGCATCGGCCTTGTTGGCGACGACATGCACGATCGCGGCAGGATAGGCGGGATCGCGCGCCGCGGCGATGAGAGCGGCCATGTTGGAGCCGCGCCCGGAAATCAGCACGCCGACGCGCTTGCGGTCCATCAGCCGAGCGACCCCGAAACCGCCACCTGATCCTCCCCGCCCGTGCGGCGGCGGATGACACCCAGCGTCACCACCTTTTCCCCGGAGCGGCGCAGGCCCGTGGCCACCGCCTTGGCGTCCTTCGCCGCCACCACCACGATCATGCCGATGCCGCAGTTGAAGGTGCGCAGCATCTCGCGGGCGTCCACGGTGCCGACCTGGCGCAGCCATTGGAACACCGGCGGAAAGGGCACGGCGGCAAGGTCGATATCCGCCACGGCACCCTTGGGCAGCACGCGCGGAATATTTTCCAGAAAGCCGCCGCCGGTAATATGGGCCAGTGCCTTCACGCCTTTGCCGGCGCGGATCGCCTTCAGAAGCGGCTTCACATAGATGCGCGTTGGCGTCAGCAGGGCCTCGCCCAGCGTCATGCCCTTGGCGAAGGGGGCAGGGGCGTCCCAGCCCAGGCCGGACAGCGCCACGATCTTGCGGATCAGCGAATAGCCGTTGGAATGCGGCCCCGAAGACGCCAGACCGAGAATGACATCACCCGGGCCTATGCCCTTGGCGGGGAGGATCTTCTTGCGCTCCACCGCGCCCACGGCAAAGCCCGCGAGGTCATAGTCGGCACCGTGATACATGCCGGGCATTTCCGCCGTCTCGCCGCCGATGAGAGCGCAGCCCGCCTGCTTGCAGCCATCGGCAATGCCCGCGATGACGGCGCGCGCCGCCGCAACGTCGAGCTTGCCCGTGGCATAATAGTCGAGGAAGAACAGCGGCTCCGCCCCCTGCACCACCAGATCGTTGACCGACATGGCCACGAGGTCGATGCCCACGCCGAAATGGCGGCCCGTGTCGATGGCCAGCTTCAGCTTGGTGCCCACCCCGTCGTTGGCCGCCACCAGCACGGGGTCGCGGAAGCCGCAGGCCTTGAGATCGAACAGCCCGCCGAAGCCCCCCAACACCGTGTCGGCCCCCTTGCGCCGGGTCGACCTGGCCAAGGGCTTGATCGCCTCTACCAGCGCATTGCCCGCCGCGATATCCACCCCGGCCTCGGCATAGGTGACACCCTTTACTTGTGCTTGTTTGCCGCCGCTCATGCCGCTAGTTTGCCTCGCAGTTGGGGTTCATGTATGGGCGCGTCCTTAGCCCGAAGCGCGGTGCGAATAAAGCGCCATCGGGGGATTTGCGCGGGAGATTTGCCTGAATGATGGGCCGGATGATGCGGGGTGTGGTGGCGGTGTGTCTGGCGCTGGGACTTTTATCCCTGGGCGCGCGCGCCGCTGGCCCGGTCGAGACCTCGGTATTCGCCGTGCAGGGTGTGGCCGTTGACGTGACCGACACGGACGCGGCCACGGCCAAGAACAAGGCGTTGGTGCAGGCGATCATGAAGGCCTTCTCCATGCTGGCCGAGCGCCTGGGCAATCCTTCCTTCGCCGCCGACATGGCCAAGCTCGAAGAGAAGCAGGTCATGCCCTATCTCAAGTCGCTCTCCATCGAGGAGGAGAGCATGGGGCCGGGTCATTACATGGGCAAGCTCACGGTGCGCTTCCTGCCCCAGCGCATCAAGGCGCTCTACGGCCAATACGGCATCCAGGTGAATGCCGACCAGTCGCAGGCGCTGCTCATCCTGCCGCTGTGGAACGGGCCGGAGGGACCGCAACTCTGGGAGGATAATCCCTGGCGCAAGGCCTGGCTGAACCTGCGTGCCGAACAGGCCGAAGTGCCGCTCATCGTGCCCCTGGGTGATGACGCCGACGAGGGGGCCATCTCGCCGGCCGAGGCCCTGGCGGGCGACCCCATCAAGCTGGAGGCCCTGCGCCGCCGCTATGACGTGAAGACCGTGCTGGTGGCCGTGGGCACCCCCGCGGAGGGCGGCGGGGTGCGGGCCCAGATGAAGGGCGAGACCGATCTTGGCACCGTCAGCTTCGACAAGGTCTATGGCGCCGATCAGCCCACCCTCGACGCCAGCAGCGAACTTGCCGTGCGCCGCTTCCACGAGGTCATGACCGAGAAATTCCACAGCAACGCCGCCAAGGCCGTGGCCGCCGCCGAAGCCGCGCGCCAGGCCAAGGAAGCCGCGCGCACCGGCTCGCTGCCGGTGTCGGTGCCCTTTACAAGTCCCACCGAATGGAACGGCCTGCGCGCCCGCATCCTCTCCACGCCGGGGGTGACGGGGGTTGACGTCACCACCCTGGCGGGCGATGGCGCGGTCATCCGCCTCATGTTCGTGGGCGGGCTTGAAGCCATGCAGTCGTCCTTTCAGGCCAGCGGCCTCAATCTGGTCCGCGCCGGGGGCAACTGGATGATCCAGTCGATGTGAACCCCATGCCCCTGCCGCGCACCTTGCCCGTCAATCTGCCCAACCTGATCACCATCGGGCGGATCCTGCTGGTGCCCGTCACCACCTGGCTCATCATCACCGGATCCTATGGCCTGGCCTTCCTCGCCTTCCTCACCGCCGGCATCTCCGACGGCATCGACGGCGCCATTGCCCGGCGCTACGGCCTCAAGACCGAACTGGGTGCCTATCTCGACCCCATCGCCGACAAGGGGCTGCTGGGCGCCATCTATGTCACCCTCGGCATCCTGGGTGATCTGCCCGCCTGGCTGGTCATCGCCGTCGTCACCCGCGACGTGCTCATCGTCGGCGGGGTCATGCTGGCCTGGGTGGTGGACCGCCCGCTGGAAGTGCGCCCCTCGCTGACCAGCAAGATCAATACGGCAGGCCAGATCATCTTCGCCGGGCTGGTCATGCTGGCGCTGGCGCTGACCGCCCAAAGCGCCGGACTCGTCCGTTACGGCGCGCCGGTGGTGGCGCTGCTGACATTCATCTCCGGCGCGCTATATATGCGGGACTGGATCCGCCACATGACGGCGGGCCCGCAGGACCTGTCATGACCTTGCAACGGCAATTGGGCTTCTGGCTGGCGGCGCTGGCCGTCTTCGCGCTGTTCCTCTGGGCCTTCAGCCCCATTCTCCTGCCCTTCGTGGCGGGCTTCGTTCTCGCCTATTTCCTCGATCCCGTGGCCGACGCGCTGGAGCGCCTCGGTCTGTCGCGGGTCATCGCCACGGCGCTCATCCTGCTGGTGGCGCTGGCCTTCATCGTCGCGGTCTTTGTTCTGGTGGTGCCCGTCCTCGCCGACCAGATCGGCAAGCTCGCCGCCGAAATGCCCACCCTGGCCAAGGCGATGGGCGACCGCTTCAACGAATGGGCGCCGCAATGGCTCAAGGACATGGTGGCCCAGCCCAATGGCGATGCCACCGGCACGGTCACCGATGTGGCGGGCAGTGCCGCCGCCTGGGTCGCCTCGCTGCTCAAGTCGCTGTGGACCGGCAGCATGGCGCTGTTCAATGTCATCTCGCTTCTGGTCATCACTCCCATCGTCGCCTTCTACCTGCTGGCCGACTGGGACCACATGGTGGCCAAGGTGGACTCGTGGCTGCCCCTCGACCACGCGGGCGAGGTGCGGGCCATCGCCCGCGACATCAACACCGCCATGGCGGGTTTCATCCGGGGGCAGGGCACCGTCTGCCTGTTGCTCGGCACCTTCTACGCCATCGCCCTCTGGGCCGCGGGGTTGAAGTTCGGCCTCGCCATCGGGCTTGGTGCCGGGCTTCTCTCCTTTGTGCCCTATGTCGGGGCCATCATCGGCGGCATCACCGCCATCGGCGTGGCGCTGGTGCAGTTCTGGCCGGACTATGCCGCCATTCTCATGGTCGCGGGCATCTTCGCGGCGGGCCAGTTCATCGAGGGCAATTTCCTCTCGCCCAAGCTGGTGGGAGAATCCATCGGCCTCCACCCGGTCTGGCTGATGTTTGCCCTGCTCGCCTTTGGCTATGTCTTCGGCTTCGCCGGGCTGCTTTTGGCCGTGCCGCTGGCCGCCGCCATGGGCGTCTTCGTCCGCTATGCACTGGCGCGCTATCTCGGCAGCCGGCTTTACACCGGCATTAACCGCACCGTGCCGGAGCCTGAGGCCGTGGTGGTGGCGGAAGCCGCCCCCCCGCCAGCCCCGCTGCGGCCCAGGGCCCGCCCCCGCGCCAGGGCCCGCCCCCGCACCAAGGCCCGGAAATGACCACGGCCCGCCAGCTGGTGCTGGACCTGTCGTCGCGCCCGGCCCTCAGCCGCGAGGATTTCTTTGTGTCCCCCGCCAATGCGGCGGCGGTGGCGCTGGTCGACCAATGGCCGCACTGGCCCGCCCATGTCGCGGTCATCGTCGGCCAGCCGGGCTCCGGCAAGAGCCATCTGGTGGAAGTCTGGCGCCAGGCAAGCGGAGCAGGGCGGATGGATGCGGCGGCCCTTTCCGCCGCCGCAGTGCCGGCCGCACTGGTCTCTGGCGCCCTGGCGTTGGAGGACGTGGACCGTGCCCCCCTCGACCAGACGGCCCTGTTCCATGCCCTCAACCTCGCCCGCGAGCAGGGCGGCCATGTGCTGCTCACCGCCGTCCGCCACCCCGAACTCTGGGACATTTCCCTCAACGACCTCGCCACCCGCCTGAAGCTTGCCCCCGTGGTGGAGATCGCGCCCCCCGATGATGCCCTGCTGCGCGCCGTGCTGGTGAAACATTTCGCCGACCGCCAGATCGCCGTGGACGAGGGGCTGATCGCCTATCTCCTCACCCGCATGCCGCGCTCCATGGCCTCGGCCCGGGCCCTGGTGGCCGAGATCGACCGCCGGGCGCTGGAGGAGAGGGCCGAAATTTCCCGGCCCTTCGCCGCCCGCGTCCTCGTCTCCTTCGCCAGCCCGGACCTTTTCCCCGAACCTTGAGAACAAACCCCGCCAAGCCTTCATCCTCCCGTCACATGGGCGTAAGATGACCGCAATCACAGCGGAGTCTTGCCATGTCTGCCCCGATCATTCCCGCCGCCGTCGCCGCCAACGACCCCACCCGTTTCTTCAACCGCGAACTGTCCTGGCTCGGGTTCAACATGCGGGTGCTGGAGGAGGCCCGCAACGCCAGCCATCCGCTGCTGGAGCGCCTGCGCTTCCTCTCCATTTCCGGCAACAACCTCGACGAATTCTTCATGGTGCGTGTGGCGGGCCTGGTGGGTCAGGTGCGCGAGCAGGTGGCCGAACGGTCCGAGGATGGCCTGACCCCCGCCGAACAGCTGGATCAGATCCTCGCCTTCGCCCAGGAACTCATGGCCGAACAGGACCGGCGCTGGCTGCAATTGAAGGACGAGCTCCAGGCCAACGGCATCGAGATCGTCAGCGCCGAACAATTGACCGAAGGCGAGCGCCGCT
Organism: uncultured Alphaproteobacteria bacterium; assembly: GCA_937872985.1. Classification (GTDB taxonomy): domain Bacteria; phylum Pseudomonadota; class Alphaproteobacteria; order Rhizobiales; family Aestuariivirgaceae; genus Aestuariivirga. The sequence continues at coordinate 5,095 of CALMUW010000021.1, read as the reverse complement.
GGCTCGACCATCGCTTCCTCGAACAGATCCTGCCGGTGGTGACCCCCATCGCCATCGACCCGGCCCATCCCTTCCCCTTCATTCCCAACCGTGGCTTCATCATCGCCATTGAATTGAAGCGCCGCGCCGACGGCGGCATCATGAAGGCGCTGCTGCCCATTCCCTCGCAGCTCGACCGCTTCATTCAACTGCCGGCCGAGACCACGCGCTTCATTTCACTGGAACACATGCTGTCCCTGTTCCTGAAACGCCTTTTCCCCGGCTATGACGTGCTGGGGCAGGGCCTGTTCCGGGTGATCCGCGACAGCGACCTGGAAATCGAGGAAGAGGCCGAAGACCTGGTGCGCGTGTTCGAAAGCGCCCTGAAGCGCCGCCGCCGCGGCCATGTCATCCGCATGGAGGTGGACGCAGCGTCCACCCAGTCGCTGCGCAACTTCATCGCCGATGAACTCGACGTCAGCCCGGATGGCATCGTCATCTGCGATGGCCTGGTGGGCTATGCCGACACCAATGAACTGATCCTCGACTCCCGCCCCGATCTTAAATTCACGCCCTATGTGGCGCGCTTCCCGGAACGCGTGCGCGACCACGGCGGCGACAACTTCGCCGCCATCCGCCAGAAGGATTTCGTCGTCCACCACCCCTATGAGAGCTTCGACGTGGTGGTCCAATTCGTGCGCCAGGCGGCGGCCGACCCGGACGTGGTGGCCATCAAGCAGACGCTCTACCGCACCTCCAACAATTCGCCCATCGTGGCGGCCCTGGCCAAGGCGGCGGAGGCGGGAAAATCCGTCATGGCGCTGGTCGAACTGAAGGCGCGCTTCGACGAGGAAGCCAACATCCAGTGGGCCCGCGACCTCGAACGCGCCGGTGTGCAGGTGGTCTTCGGCTTCATCGAACTCAAGACCCACGCCAAGGTCTCCATGGTGGTCAGGCGCGAGGGCGGCTCCATGCGCACCTATGTCCACTACGGCACCGGCAACTATCACCCGGTTACCGCCAAGATCTACACCGACCTTTCCTTCTTCACCTGCGATCCGGCGCTGGGCCGCGACGCCGCGCGCCTGTTCAACTTCATCTCCGGCTATGCCGAGCCGGAGGAGCTGGAGAAGCTGGCCCTCTCCCCCATCAACCTGAAGAAGACCCTGCTGAAGCACATCGATGAGGAAATCCAATATGCCAAGGCGGGCCACCCGGCCCATATCTGGGCCAAGGTCAATTCGCTGGTTGATCCCGGCGTCATCGACGCACTCTATACCGCCAGCCAGAACGGCGTGAAGATCGACCTGGTGGTGCGCGGCATCTCGTGCCTGCGTCCCGGTGTGCCCGGTCTGTCGGACAACATCCGGGTGAAAAGCATCATCGGCCGCTTTCTCGAACACTCGCGCATCGTCTGCTTCGGCGCGGGCCATGGCCTGCCCCATGCCCAGGCGAAGATCTACATCGGCTCGGCCGACTGGATGCAGCGCAACCTGCACCGCCGGGTGGAAACCCTCGTGCCCATCGAGAATCCCACCGTGCACCAGCAGATCCTCGACCAGATCATGATGGTGAACCTGCGCGACAACCAGCAGAGCTGGGAACTTCAGCCCGACGGCCACTGGCTGCGCGTCAAGCCCGGCAAGGGCGAGGCGCCCTTCAATGCCCATGACTACTTCATGAATAATCCATCGCTCTCGGGGCGCGGCAGTTCGCTCACTGGCAAGAAGAGTGAAAATGGCGCAAAGGCCGACAAAAAGGACAGGAAGAAAGCGTGAGCGACTGGCATAAGGGATTTCAGACCGAGCCGCCGAAATACCGCCCCGTGGCGGTGGTGGACATCGGGTCAAACTCGGTCCGCCTCGTCGTCTATGACGGCTTGCGGCGCTCGCCCTCGCCCATCTTCAACGAGAAGATCCTCTGCGGTCTGGGCAAGGGCGTGGCCATCACCGGCAAGCTTAACGAGGCGAGCGTGACGCGCGCGCTGGCGGCCCTGCGCCGCTTCCGCACCCTGATCCGCCAGATGGGCGTGAAGCAGACCTTCGCGCTCGCCACCGCCGCGGCGCGCGAGGCGTCGAACGGCGAGGCCTTCATCGACAATGCCGAGAAGGCGCTGGGCGCCGGCATCCAGATTCTCTCCGGCAAGGAGGAGGCGCGCTGTGCCGCCCTGGGCGTCCTCTCCGGCACGCCCCAGGCCGATGGCGTGGCGGGCGACCTCGGCGGCGGCTCGCTGGAACTCATCGACATTCAGGACGGCAAATTGCGCGACGGCATCACCCTGCCGCTCGGCCCCTTGCGCCTCATCGACATGTCCGGCGGCAGCATCATCCGGGCCCGCGAGATCGTCGATGACTATCTGGCCAGGGCCAAGGTGCTGGAGCGCCTGCAGGGCCGCAGCTTCTATGCCGTGGGCGGCACCTGGCGCAACCTCGCCCGCCTGCACATGGCCCAGACCCGCTATCCCCTCCATGTGCTGCACAATTACACCATGACGCGCAACGACGCCGAAGGTCTTGCCGATCTCGTCGCCGGCCTGTCGGCGGCCTCGCTGAAGGACGTGAAGGACATTTCGCGCAGCCGCTCCGACACGCTGCCCTTCGGCGCTCTGGTGCTGGATCGGGTGCTGACATTGGGCCGGGCGCGCGATGTCGTCATGTCCATCTATGGCGTGCGCGAGGGCCTGCTCTATGCGCGCCTGCCGCGCCGCAAGAGCGGGGCCGATCCGCTGCTGTCATCGTGCTGGGACTTTGCCCGGCGCTATGCCCGCTCGCCCGCGCATGAGCTGGAACTCTGCGACTGGACCGACCAGATCTTCAACAAGAAGGCCATCGCCGAAACGCCGGAGGAACAGCGCCTGCGCTATGCCGCCTGCCTGCTCGCCGACATCGGCTGGCGGGCGCATCCCGATTACCGCGCCGAGCGCTCGCTGGGCATGATCTCGCAGGCTGCCTTCGTCGGCATCGATCATCCGGGGCGCGTGTTCCTCGCCATGACGGTCTTCTTCCGCTACGACGGCGAGGACGACGTGAGCGAGAGCCTGACGCGCCTGCTGGACGAGACCCATATTCAGCGCGCCGTTCTGCTCGCCCATATCTTCAAGCTTGCCTACATCCTCTCCGCTGCCATGCCCGGCATGTTGCCGAAGCTGGGCCTGACCCTGGAAGGCAAGACCAGGCTGGTCCTCACCATCCCGAAGAAATTGCAGGACCTGATGGGCGAACGCGTGGAAAAGCGCCTGGCGGCGCTGGCCGCCGAAATGGGCCGGACCCCCAAGGTGGTGATCAGGTAAGGGAAAGCTTTCACCGGCCCAGCAGTGAAAGGGGAGAGGGCGGGATGCCAGCGAACACCGGCATGGCAGGAGAAGTCACCCCGCCGGAACCACCGCCACCCTGCCGTTCCTGAAGCCGATCATGGCGCGGCCATGCTTCAGGTCCAGCGCCAGCTTGCCAAACACTTCGCGCCGCCAGCCCTTCAGCGTGGCCACATCGGCCTCGTCGCTTTCGGCCATGGCGTCAATATCGGCGCTGGTGGCAATGAGCTTGCCCGCGATGCCCTGCTGTTCGGCCACCACCTTCAGCGCCAGCTTCAGCACTTCCGCTGCTGCCTGCGCCGTCTCGCTCTTGTCGGTGCGGCCATCGTCCGGCGCGGGCACGGTCTTGGGGTCGCGCGCCAGCCCGTCCTTCACCGCCGCCAGAATGGCCTCGCCCTGGCGCGAATTGGCAAAGCCGCGGGGCAAGGCCCGCAAGGCGGCCAACTGCTCCTTGCTCTGGGGCATCTGGGTTGCCAGTTCCGCCAGCGCATCATCCTTCAGCACGCGGGCGCGCGGCACGTCCTTGGCCTGCGCCTCATGCTCGCGCCAGGCCGCCAGCGCCATGAGTACGCCCACCTGCTTGCGGTTGCGCAGCCGCGCCTTGATGCGCCGCCATGCTTCCGCCGGGTCGGTGCGATAGGTGTCGGGGTTGGCCAGCGTGGCGTTCTCTTCCTCCAGCCAGTCTTCGCGCCCCGTGGCGTCAAGCTGCTGCTGGAGCTTTTCATAGACCACCCGCAGGTGCGTCACATCCGACAGGGCATAGGCCAGTTGCTTCTCGGTGAGCGGCCGCCGCGACCAGTCGGTGAAGCGCGACGACTTGTCGATCTGCGCCTTGGCGAGCTTGCGCACGATGGCCTCATATCCCACCTGGTCGCCAAAGCCGCAGACCATGGCGGCAATCTGCGTGTCGAACACCGGATGCGGCACCTTGCCCGACAGGTTCACCATGATCTCGATGTCCTGCCGCGCCGCGTGGAACACCTTCAGCACGGCAGGATTGGCCATGAGCGCGAAAAAGGGCGCCAGGTCGATGCCGGGCGCGAGGGGGTCGATCAACCCGGCCTCGCTGGCGCCGGCGATCTGGATCAGGCACAGCACGGGGTAATAGGTGGTCTCGCGCATGAATTCCGTATCCACCGTGATGAACGCTTCGGTGGACAGGCGCTCGCACAGGCGGGCCAGCGCGGACGTATCGCTGATGAGTTGCATGGGCCCTAGCTCGCCTGATTTGGGGGCCGGGGTCAATGCCAAAACGGCAGCTGCGGTAAATTATCTTTGTCTTGGCATATCAGATAGTTGGAGAGAGTTCCGGACTCGGCTTCTCAAGCTGTGTCGAAGACCCGCGCAAAGATCGTATCGACATGCCTGGTGTGGTAGCCCAGGTCGAAGAGCGCCTCCAGCTCGACGGCCGACAGGTGGCGCGAGACTTCCGGGTCGGCCTTCAGGAGGTCGAGGAAGTTGCCCTCGCCGCGCCACACCGGCATGGCGTTGCGCTGCACGGCGGCATAGGACGCCTCACGGCTCATGCCCTTCTGGGTCAGCGCCAGCATGACGCGCTGCGAATGAATGAGCCCGCCCAGCCGGTTCAGGTTCTTCGTCATGTTGTCGGGATAGACCACGAGCTTGTCGATGACCCCCGCGAGGCGGCGCAATGCGAAGTCGAGATGCACCGTGGCGTCCGGCCCGATGCCACGCTCCACCGAGGAATGCGAAATGTCGCGCTCGTGCCACAGGGCCACATTCTCCATGGCGGGAAGGGCGGCGGAACCCACCAGACGCCCCACCCCGGTGCGGCGCCCGCGCCGC
>CALMUW010000020.1 GCA_937872985.1 uncultured Alphaproteobacteria bacterium | reverse complement strand
ATCGTGCCAATGTTGCAATGCGGCTTGTCGCGGTTGAATTTCTCTTTGCCCATCGGAGTTCTCCGTTCTCAAATCTGCAATTAAGCGTATTTCTTCTTGACTTCATCGGCCACCGCGCCCGGAACCTGCGCATAGTGATCGAACTGCATGGTGTAGCTGGCGCGGCCCTGGCTCATGGAGCGCAGGTTGTTGATGTAGCCAAACATGTTGGCCAGCGGCACCAGGGCATTGATGATGTTGGCGTTGCCGCGCATCGAGGTGCCGACAATCTGGCCACGGCGCGAGTTCAGGTCGCCGATGACCGAGCCCACGAATTCCTCCGGCGAAGTGACCTCCACCTTCATCATCGGCTCAAGCAGGATGGCACCGGCGTTGTCGAAAGCTTCCTTCATGGCCGCCCGGGTGGCGATTTCGAAGGCGATGGCCGAGGAGTCGACCTCGTGATAGGCGCCGTCGATCAGCGCCACCTTGATGTCCACCACCGGGAAGCCGATGAGCGGGCCGGCGGTCAGGACCGAATTCAGGCCCTTTTCCACGCCGGGGACATATTCCTTCGGCACGGAACCGCCGACGATCTTCGACTCGAAGCTGTTGCCAGCGCCCTTCTCGGCGGGCTCGATGTCGAGGATGACGCGGGCGAACTGGCCGGTGCCGCCGGTCTGCTTCTTATGGGTGTAGTCCTTGGTCACCTTGCGGGTGATGGTCTCGCGATAGGCCACCTGGGGCGCGCCCACCGCCACTTCCACCTTGTGGGTGCGGCGCAGGATGTCCACCTTGATGTCGAGGTGAAGTTCGCCCATGCCCTTGATGATGGTCTCGCCGGACTCGCTGTCGGTGGTGACGCGGAAGGACGGATCCTCGGCGGCGAGCTTGTGTAGCGCCACGGCCATCTTTTCCTGATCGCCCTTGGTCTTGGGCTCCACCTTCATTTCAATGACCGGATCGGGGAATTCCATGCGCTCCAGGATCACCGGCTTGTTGGGATCGCACAGCGTATCGCCGGTGCGGGTATCCTTCAGGCCGACCAGAGCCACGATGTCGCCCGCATGGGCCTCGGCGATCTCCTCGCGGTTGTTGGCATGCATGAGAACCATGCGGCCCACGCGCTCGGTCTTGCCGCGGGTGGAATTCAGCAGCGACACGCCCTTGCTCAGCACGCCGGAATAGATGCGGCAGAAGGTGAGCACGCCATACTGGTCGTCCATGAGCTTGAAGCCCAGGAGCGACAGCGGCTCGGAGTCGGACGACTTGCGCACCACCTCTTCTTCGGTCTTGGGGTCGATGCCCTTGATCGCCGGACGGTCGAGCGGCGACGGCAGATAATCCACCACGGCGTCGAGCAGCGGCTGCACGCCCTTGTTCTTGAAGGCCGAGCCGCACAGGACCGGGAAGAAGGCACCGGTGACGACGGCCTTGCGCAGCAGGGTCTTGATGGTGTCGTTGGAGATTTCCCTGCCCTCAAGGTAATCTTCCATGGCCTTCTCGTCGAGTTCGACGCAGGCCTCGATCATTTCGGCGCGCGCCGTTTCGGCGGCGGCCTTCAGGTCGGCCGGAATTTCCTCGTCGTGATACTTGGCGCCCAGTTCCTCGTCTTCCCAGACGACGGCGGTCATGCGCACCAGGTCGATGAGACCCTTGAAGTTCGATTCAGCGCCGATGGGCAGCTGGATCGGAACCGGCTTGGCGCCCAGACGCTCCTTGATGTCCTTGATGCACTGCTCGAAGGAAGCGCCGGTCTTGTCCATCTTGTTGCAGAACACGATGCGCGGCACGTTATACTTGTCGCCCTGACGCCACACGGTTTCCGTCTGCGGCTCCACGCCCTGGTTGGAGTCGAGCACGCACACCGCACCGTCCAGCACGCGCAGGCTGCGCTCCACCTCGATGGTGAAGTCGACGTGGCCGGGCGTGTCGATGATGTTCAGGCGCTTGCCGCGCCAGATGGCGGTGGTGGCAGCCGAGGTGATGGTGATGCCGCGCTCCTGCTCCTGCTCCATGAAATCCATGGTGGCAGCGCCGTCGTGCACTTCGCCGATCTTGTGGCTCTTGCCGGTGTAATAGAGGATGCGCTCGGTCGTGGTCGTCTTTCCGGCATCGATGTGCGCCATGATGCCGAAATTGCGATAGTCCTCGAGGGCGTGGGTGCGGGCCATGATAAACGAGTCCTGAATTACCAGCGGTAATGGCTGAAGGCGCGGTTCGCCTCGGCCATCTTGTGGGTGTCTTCGCGCTTCTTCACGGCGGAGCCACGGTTGTTGGCGGCGTCCATCAGCTCGCCGGACAGACGCTCGATCATCGTCGTCTCGTTGCGGCTGCGGGCGGCGTTGATGATCCAGCGGATGGCCAGGGCCTGACGGCGCTCGGAACGCACTTCCACCGGCACCTGATAGGTCGCACCACCCACACGGCGGGAGCGCACCTCAATGGCCGGGGCCACGTTGTCGAGCGCCTGATGGAACAGTTGCACCGGATCGGCCTTGGCCTTGGCCTGCACCTTGTCGAGGGCGCCATAGACGATGGATTCGGCCACCGACTTCTTGCCCTCGTACATGAGGTTGTTCATGAACTTGGAGATGACGAGATCGCCAAACTTCGGATCGGGATTGATGACGCGCTTGTCGGCGCGATGACGGCGGGACATTCGTTACTCCTCGCTCTTACTTCGGACGCTTCGCGCCGTATTTCGACCGGCGCTGACGGCGCTTCGCGATACCCTGGGTATCGAGAATGCCGCGAATGATGTGATAGCGCACACCCGGCAGGTCCTGCACACGGCCGCCGCGGATCATCACGACGGAGTGTTCCTGAAGGTTGTGACCCTCGCCCGGAATGTAGCTCACCACTTCGAAGCCGTTGGTGAGGCGCACCTTGGCCACCTTGCGCAAAGCCGAGTTCGGCTTCTTCGGCGTGGTGGTGTAAACGCGCGTGCATACGCCGCGCTTCTGCGGGCAAGACTGCATCGCCGGCACCTTGTTGCGATAGGTGGGGGCCTGGCGGGGCTTGCGAATGAGCTGGTTGATCGTCGGCATGTGGGCCTTGCTCTACCTTGGCTAATCTCTCGGACCGGTTTCACACATGACCACAAGCACTGACGCACCTCCGGTCCGGGAGGGGCCCAGTGCACAAAACCAGAGGCTTAAGGCACCGGCAGCGGTGCATAAGCATGACCTTGAGTGTCGTTTGCGACCTTCTGGCCAGCGTTTCGGAGCGCGAAGCCCCGACTGCCTGCCGCCTGAAGGTCGAGGCGGGTTCTACTCAGGTCGCATGGGGCAGTCAACCCCTATCCGCTGGCGCAGACTCGCTTTTTTGCAGCAGCGAAGGGCGGGATGGCAGGTCCCTTCCCCGCATCGGGCCGAAAATTCAGACAGAATCACTGACCTTTTCCGCCGCCGTGACAATTTTTCAACCTCTGCGGGATTTCCGCGCCCTGCTTGTGCCGCAGAGGTGATTCCGCCCCTGCGATTCCTCGGTTCTGCCGCCTCAATGCCCCGCCGGCATCCCTGCCCCGTGGGTGGGCCTGTGCATGAACAGCAGCAGCGGCAGGATGGCCAGCGGAATCAGGGCCAGAAGGGCAAAGACCTGAACATAGGCCAGATGCGCCGCCTGCATCTGCACCTGCTGGGCGATGAGGGCCGCGCCCCTGGGGGTCTCCGGCGTCAGGCCGAGCGGTGCCAGATAGGTCCGCGCCGCCGCCGCATAGGGCGTCACATGTTCCACCAGATGACTGTGATTCATCGCCACGGCGCGTGACAGGCTGGCCGCCACCGCCGCAATGCCGATGGACGAGCCAAGCTGGCGCGTGACGGCATAAAGGCCCGAGGCCTCGTCCTGGCGGCTGCGGGCGATGCTGTCGAAGGCCAGCGTGGACAGGGGCACGAAGATGAGACCCATGCCGAAACCCGCCACCACACCGGGCCAGGCCAGGTCCCAGAAGGTGACCTCCATCGGCAAGACCGCGATCATCCAGTTGGACCAGGCCGTGAGCACGAGGCCGATGGCCGCCAGCACCCGCGCATCCACCCGCGACACCAGCACCGCTCCGGTGAACACCATGGAAAAGCCCGCCGCCAGCCCGCGCGGAATGAACAGGTGTCCCGCCATCATGACGGGATAGCCCAGCAGCCCCTGCACGAACAGCGGCAAGAGCGCGATGCCGCCAAACATGGAGACGGCGAAGGCGGCGATGATGGCGCTGGCCAGCAGATAGTTGCGGTCGGAAAACAGGCCAAGGTCGATGATGTTGTCGGCCTTGCCGATGCCCCGCACCAAAAAGGCCAGGAACGACACCGCCGAGACGAAGGCCGCCGACTGGATGACGCGCGAGGAAAACCAGTCCAGCGTCTGCCCCTGATCGAGCATGAATTGCAGCGCGCCGATGGCCAGCATCAGCAGCGCCAGGCCCGGCCAGTCGATCCTGACCTTCCTGGGTTGGTCGTCGGGCAGTTCGCCGGTCATCATGATGAGGGCCAGACCGGCGATGGGAATGTTCACATAGAACACCATGCGCCAAGAAAACGTGTCGGTGAGGAAGGCGCCGATGGTGGGGCCGAGAACCGGCGCCACGATGACGCCCAGGCCGAACATAGCCATGGCCTGCCCGCGCTTTTCGCGCGGGAAGGCGTCGAACAGGATGGATTGCGACAGCGGAATGAGGAAGGCCCCGAACATGCCCTGCCCCAGCCGGAACAGCACCATCATGTCGAGGCTTTGCGCCAGCCCGCACAGGGCGGAGAAGACGGTGAAGCCGATGATCGAGGTGAGGATCAGGCGCTTGCGTCCGATCAGTTGCGCCATCAGGCCGGTCAGCGGCATGACCACCACGGAGGACACGATATAGCTGGTCAATATCCAGGTGATCTGGTCGTTGGTGGCCCCGAAGGCGGATTCGATATGCGGCAGCGCCACATTGACGATGGTGGAGTCCAGAACCTCCAGAACGGCGCACAGCACCACCGCCACCACGATCATCAGGTTGACAGCGTGATGCGCCGCGGGTGCCGGCGGCGGGGCCGCGGCCAGCGCGCTGTCGGTCGTGCTCACGGGACCGTCCCGGCGGCCTTGGCCCCGGTCACCGTGTCAACCGTGACCGTTGCGCTGCCGCCCACGCGCAAATCCGGCGCGGGCGCGTCAAGCTTGATGCGCACGGCAAAGCGTTGCGTCACCTTCACCCAGTTGCCGGAGGCATTCTGCGCCGGCAGCAGCGCGAAGGTCGCGCCAGAGCCGGGGCTGATGGTTTCCACCACGCCCGTCATCGCCGTTCCCGGCATCATGTCCACCGCAATGGTGGCGGGCTGGCCCGGCTTGATGCGCGGCAGGTCGGTCTCCTTGAAGTTGGCATCCACCCACCAGTCCGCCGTTTCCACCAGCGCGAAGAGCGGCTGAAAGGCCGTCACCGCCGCGCCCTGGCGCAGGTTGATGTTGGCGATGATGCCATCTTCCGGAGCCGTCACCGTGGCGTAGGACAGGTTCAGGTCCGCCGTGGCCAGTTGCGCCTGGGCGGCAGCAATCTGGTTGTTGCGGTCCGAGAGCTGGGCCTGCGCCGCCGCCAGTGCCGCCTGCGCCTGATCCACCCCGGCCCGTGCCTGGGCCATGGCAGCCCGCGAATTCTGCTCCACCGCCGCCGCCACGGAACCGCGATTCAACAGCGCCGCATCACGGTCATGCTGCGCCTTGGCCGCCGCCAGTGCTTCCTGCGCGCTGGTCACTGCCGCGCTGGCTGCCGCCGCCTGTTGTTTGGCCGGGCCCTCGCCATTGTTGAGCACGGCGAGAGTGGCCTCGGCCTGGATCCTGGCATTGAGGAAGGGCGCGGCGTTGAGTGTGAACAGCACCTCGCCCGCCTTCACCCGCTGGCCCTCGCGCACCTTCACCTCCGCCACCTGGCCGGAAACCTGCGGCGCCACGGACACGATATTGGCACCCACATAGGCATCGTCCGTGGACGGATATTTCTCCGCATGCTGCCACCATAGCCACATGGCCACCGCGCCGCCGATCACGAGCGCCAGCACCAACATCATCCGCACACTTTTCATCTTGTCATCCCCGCCACCCCGTCCGCGCGGAACGGCCAATCAGCGCCCGGCGGCGCAACGTCCGCTTCCCTATAGAGCAACCTGACTTTTGACGGAATCAGCAAAAGTCAGAAAAGTTGCTTGCCAACAATAAGTTAGAGCGGTGGCTTTGATGCCTTCAAAGTTCAACCGCGCGCGAGCAAAAATTTGCGCCGGAACAATTGCGCGCACAGAGAAAATCGCCCCGCCCAAAATTGCCCCATTCCTGCCCTGCCCTCGCCTCACGGCTTCGTGACACTCGCCCCACGGCGACATCAACCGACGGCAACCAAAAAATGGAGACTCCGCGATGATGACCACGCCTGCCCGCATCTGGTGGCACGAACTCAACACCTGGGAGCCGGAATCCGCCCTCAGTTTCTATGCTCGCGCCCTGGGCTGGCAGTTTGAGGCCCAGCCCCTGCCCGATGGCGCGTCCTACTGGATCGCCCGCAAGGATGGCCGCGCCGTGGGCGGCATTTTCGCCCTGTCCGACCCGGACCATGCGGGCGTGCCGTCGCACTGGATGACCTATATGAGTGTTGCCGACATCGACGAGGCGGTGGCCGAAGCCGCCGCGGCCGGCGGCGAAATCACCCGGCCCGCCGTCACTGTTCCCGGCGTTGGCCGCCTGGCCATGGTCACCGACTCCACCGGCGCTCTCATCGGCCTCATGGAGCCCGCCGACGACCACGCCACCGCCATGGTCCGGCATTGAGTCATGCTGCCAGACAAAAAGGCCCGGTGTCGCCACCGGGCCTGTGACTTTGAGGACGCCGAACCCTATTCCGCTGCGGGCGGCAGCGTTTCGGTCTTGGCCTTTTCCTCGAGGATGAGCTGGTCGCGTTTGTCGGCCACCTGCCGCAGACGCGACAGCATGCCGCCCGTGCCCGCCGGAATGAGGCGGCCCACGATGACGTTCTCCTTGAGGCCTTCCAGCGTGTCGATCTTGCCCTGAACCGCCGCCTCGGTGAGGACGCGGGTGGTTTCCTGGAACGACGCCGCCGACACGAAGGACCGGGTCTGGAGCGAGGCCTTGGTGATGCCGAGCAGCACCGGCTGGCCCACGGCGGGGCGCAGGCCCTCCGCTTCCAGCTTGGCGTTCTCGTGATCCAGTTCCACCTGGTCCACCTGTTCGCCCACCAGCAGGGTGGACTCGCCGGAGTCGGTGATCTCCACCTTCTGCAGCATCTGGCGCACGATCACCTCGATGTGCTTGTCGTTGATCGACACGCCCTGCAGCCGGTAGACTTCCTGAATCTCGTTCACCAGATAGGCGGCGAGTTCCTCGACGCCCTTGATGGCGAGAATGTCATGCGGCGCGGGGTTGCCGTCCATCAGGTATTCGCCCTTCTCGATGAAGTCGCCCTCCTGCACCGGCAGGTGCTTGCCCTTCGGGATCAGGTATTCCACTGGCTCGATGGACTCGTCCTGCGGCACGATGCGGATGCGCCGCTTGTTCTTGTAGTCGCGGCCGAACTCGATCCGGCCCGAGACCTCGGCGATGATCGCCGCGTCCTTCGGACGGCGCGCTTCGAACAGTTCCGCCACGCGCGGCAGACCGCCCGTGATGTCGCGGGTCTTGGCGCTTTCCAGCGGGTTGCGGGCCAGCACGTCACCGGCCTGCACATGGCTGCCCGGATCGACCGACAGAATGCTGTCGACCGAGAGCAGGTAGCGCGCCTCGCCGCCGCGCGCCAGCTTCATCACCTTGCCGTCCTTGCCCTTGATGACAATGGCCGGCTTGAGGCTGGAGCCGCGCTGGTTGGAGCGCCAGTCGATGATGACGCGGTTGGTGATGCCGGTGGCCTCGTCGGCCACCTCGTTCACCGACACGCCCTCGACCACGTCCTCGAACTCCACCGTGCCGTCGGCCTCGGTGAGAATCGGGCGCGTATAGGGATCCCATTCGGCCAAGCGCGTGCCGCGCTTCACCATGTCGCCCTCGTCCACGAACAAGCGCGTGCCATAGGCCACCTTGTGCATGGCGCGTTCGTTGCCCTGCGGATCCTCGATGATGATGGCGACGTTGCGCCCCATCACCACCAGCTTGCCGTTGGAGTCCTTGACCACGGACTTGTTGCGGAAGGCCACCTTGCCCTCATGGTTGGATTCCACGAAGGACTGGTCGAGCACCTGCGCCGTGCCGCCGATGTGGAAGGTGCGCATGGTGAGCTGGGTGCCCGGCTCGCCGATGGACTGGGCCGCGATGACACCCACCGCTTCGCCCATGTTGACCGGCGTGCCGCGCGCCAGATCGCGGCCATAACACTTGGCACAGACGCCGAACTTCGTCTCGCAGGTCAAGACCGAGCGGATCTTGATCTCGGTGATGCCCGCCTTCTCGATCTTCTCCACATGCGGCTCGAGGATTTCCTCGCCCCTGGCCACGATGAGCGTGCCCGTGGCCGGGTCGGTCACATCCTGCGCCGTGGTGCGGCCCAACACGCGGCTGCCGAGCGAGGCGATGATCTCGCCCGCGTCGATGATCGGCCGCGTGGTGATGAAGTGCTGGGTGCCGCAATCATCCTGGCTGATGATGGCGTCCTGCGCCACGTCGACGAGACGCCGGGTGAGATAACCGGAGTTCGCCGTCTTCAGCGCGGTGTCGGCCAGACCCTTGCGGGCGCCGTGGGTGGAGTTGAAGTATTCGAGAACCGACAGCCCTTCCTTGAAGTTGGAGATGATCGGCGTCTCGATGATCTCGCCCGATGGCTTGGCCATGAGGCCGCGCATGCCGGCAAGCTGCTTCATCTGGGCGGGCGAACCGCGCGCGCCCGAATGGCTCATCATGTAGATGGAGTTGATCTGCTTCTCGCGGCCGGTCTTGTCGTCAACCTGCACCGCCGAGATGCGCGCCATCATTTCCTCGGCCACCTTGTCGGTGGTCTTGGCCCAGGCGTCCACGACCTTGTTGTATTTCTCGCCCTGGGTGATGAGGCCATCGATGTACTGCTGCTCGAACTCCTTCACCAGGTCGCGCGTCTGGTTGACGATCTTTTCCTTGGTCTCGGGAATGACCATGTCATCCTTGCCGAAGGAAATGCCGGCGCGATAGGCGTTGTAGAAGCCGAGGGCCATGATCTTGTCGCAGAAGATCACCGATTCCTTCTGGCCGCAGTGGCGGTAGACCGTGTCGATCATGCGCGAGATCTCGCGCTTGGTCATCAGCTTGTTGCACACGTCGTAAGTGATGCTGGCCGACTTGGGCAGCAGCTCACCGATCTTCATGCGGCCCGGCGTGGTCTCGACGATCCGCGTCCTCTCCTTGCCGTCCGCCCCCATCTCGGACACGCGGCCCTTGATCTTGGTGTGCAGCGTGATGACGCCGCTCGCCAGCGCGTGATCGATTTCAGCCACCGAACCGAAGGCCTTGCCCTCGCCCGGCTCATTCTTGCGCATGAGCGAGACATAGTAGAGGCCAAGCACGATGTCCTGCGACGGCACGATGATCGGCGCGCCGTTGGCCGGATGGAGCACGTTGTTGGTGGACATCATCAGAACACGCGCTTCCAGCTGCGCTTCCAGCGACAGCGGCACGTGCACGGCCATCTGGTCGCCGTCGAAGTCGGCGTTGAAGGCGGTGCAGACCAGCGGGTGGAGCTGGATCGCCTTGCCCTCGATCAGCACCGGCTCGAAGGCCTGGATGCCGAGGCGGTGCAGCGTCGGCGCGCGGTTGAGCAGCACCGGATGCTCGCGGATCACCTCGTCGAGGATGTCCCAGACCTCCGGCTTTTCCTTCTCGACCAGCTTCTTGGCCTGCTTGACGGTGGACGACAGGCCCTGCGCGTCCAGCTTGGCGTAGATGAACGGCTTGAACAGCTCCAGCGCCATCTTCTTGGGCAGGCCGCACTCATGCAGCTTCAGCTCCGGTCCGACCACGATGACCGAACGGCCCGAATAGTCGACGCGCTTGCCCAGCAGGTTCTGGCGGAAGCGGCCGCTCTTGCCCTTGATCATGTCGGCCAGCGACTTGAGCGCGCGCTTGTTGGCGCCCGTCATGGCCTTGCCACGGCGGCCGTTGTCCAGCAGGCTGTCCACGGCCTCTTGCAGCATGCGCTTTTCGTTGCGCGCGATGATCTCGGGTGCCTTCAGCTCCAGCAGGCGGCGCAGGCGGCTGTTGCGGTTGATGACGCGGCGGTACAGGTCGTTCAGGTCCGACGTGGCAAAGCGGCCGCCATCCAGCGGCACCAGCGGCCGCAGGTCCGGCGGCAGCACGGGCAGCACGTTCAGGATCATCCACTCGGGCTTGATGCCGGACTTCTTGAAGGCCTCCAGCACCTTCAGGCGCTTGGCGTTCTTCTTGACCTTGACTTCGGAGCCGGTCAGGTCGCCGCGCAGGCGCTCGATCTCGGTCTCCAGGTCGATGCCTTCGAGCAGTTCCTTGATGCCCTCGGCACCCATGCGGGCGACGAACTCATCACCGTACTCCTTGCGCTTGGCGTCGTAGTCGTCCTCGCTCATGATGCTGCTCTTCTTGAGCGGCGTCATGCCCGGGTCGGTCACCACGTAGGCCTCGAAGTACAGCACGCGCTCGATGTCGCGCAGCGTCATGTCCAGCACCAGGCCCAGGCGCGAAGGCAGGGACTTCAGGAACCAGATGTGGGCGCAAGGCGCGGCCAGGTCGATGTGGCCCATGCGCTCGCGACGCACCTTGGTCTGCGTGACTTCCACGCCGCACTTCTCGCAGATCACGCCGCGGTGCTTGAGGCGCTTGTACTTGCCGCACAGGCACTCGTAATCCTTGATCGGGCCGAAGATCTTGGCGCAGAACAGGCCATCGCGCTCCGGCTTGAAGGTGCGGTAGTTGATGGTCTCGGGCTTCTTGATCTCGCCGAAGGACCAGGAGAGGATCTTCTCCGGGCTGGCGATCGAGATGCGGATCTGATCGAAGGTCTGGACCGGGGTGGCCGGGTTGAAGACGTTCATGACCTCTTGGTTCATGTGTCTCTTGCTCCTTGTTGCGAGGGCCTTGGCCTCGCGGGTGTTGGTTCAAAACGGTGAAACCGGCAGGGGCTTCCCCCTGCCCGGTCGGGATCAACTGTTTTGCGAGTTCTGCAGATCAACGTTGAGGCCAAGCGAACGCATTTCCTTGACCAGCACGTTGAAGCTCTCGGGGATGCCGGTCTCGAAGGCGTCGTCGCCGCGCACAATGGCCTCATAGACCTTGGTGCGGCCGGCCACGTCGTCCGACTTCACGGTGAGCATTTCCTGCAGCGTATAGGCCGCGCCATAGGCTTCCAGCGCCCACACTTCCATTTCGCCGAAGCGCTGGCCGCCGAACTGCGCCTTGCCGCCCAGCGGCTGCTGGGTGACGAGCGAATAGGGGCCGATGGACCGGGCGTGGATCTTGTCGTCCACCAGGTGGTGCAGCTTGAGCATATAGATATAGCCCACCGTCACCTTGCGGTCGAAGACCTCGCCGGTCTTGCCGTCATAGAGGGTGGACTGGCCGGAGGTGGCCAGGCCCGCCTCCTGCAGCATGTGGGCGATATCCTCTTCGCGCGCCCCGTCGAACACCGGCGTGGCGATGGGCACGCCGCCGCGCAGCATTTCCGCCGCCTCGACCAGTTGCTCATCCTCCATGCCGTCGAACTCGTTGTTCTTGCCATAGATCCTGGCCAGACCCTCGCGCAGCGGCTTCACCTTGTGGGATTCGCGATAGGCGTCGAGCATTTCGCCCACCCTCTTGCCCATGCCGGCGCAGGCCCAGCCCAGATGCGTCTCCAGAATCTGGCCGACGTTCATGCGGCTTGGCACACCCAGCGGGTTCAGCACGATGTCGACGTGGGTGCCATCCTCCAGGAAGGGCATGTCCTCGATCGGCACGATCTTCGACACCACGCCCTTGTTGCCATGGCGGCCGGCCATCTTGTCGCCCGGCTGGATCTTGCGCTTCACGGCCACGAAGACCTTGACCATCTTCATGACGCCCGGCGGCAGTTCGTCGCCGCGCTGCAGCTTCTCGACCTTGTCGAGGAAGCGGGTTTCCAGCCGCTTCTTCGAGTCGTCATACTGCACCTTCAGCGCTTCCAGACCGGCAATGGCCTTCTCGTCGGCCAGCGCGATGTTCCACCACTGCGAGCGCGGAATATCGTCAAGCTGGGCGGCGGAAATCTTGCCTTCCAGCTTGTGGCCCTTGGGCCCGCCGCTCGCCGTCTTGCCCGCCAGATAATCCTTCAGGCGGCCATAGGCGTTGCGGTCGAGGATCGCCAGCTCGTCGTCGCGGTCCTTGGCCAAGCGCTCGATCTCCTCGCGCTCGATGGCGAGAGCGCGCTCGTCCTTGTCCACGCCGTGACGGTTGAACACCCGCACCTCTACCACCGTGCCGGACACGCCCGGCGGCAGCTTCAGCGAGGTGTCGCGCACGTCGGAAGCCTTTTCGCCGAAGATGGCGCGCAGCAGCTTCTCTTCCGGCGTCATCGGGCTTTCGCCCTTCGGCGTGATCTTGCCGACCAGGATGTCGCCGGGATGCACTTCGGCGCCGATGTAGACGATGCCCGCCTCGTCGAGGTTGCGCAGCGCTTCCTCGC
>CALMUW010000019.1 GCA_937872985.1 uncultured Alphaproteobacteria bacterium | reverse complement strand
CTACAATGGTTCCGACAGCTTCACGGTGACGGTGTCGGACGGTCACGGCGGCACGACCACGGTGACGGTGCCGGTGACGGTGACGGCGGCGAACGATGCACCGGTGGCCTCGGACAGCGCGGCGAGCACGCTTCATGACACGCCCATTACGGTCATGCCGGTGGTGAGTGATGTCGATGGTGATGTTCTGACGGTGACCTCTGCCACGGCCAGCAATGGCACCGTGACAGTCAATCCGGACGGCTCGCTGACCTTCACGCCTGATGCCGGGTATATCGGTCCGGCGGTCATTACCTGCACGGTGTCGGACGGCCACGGCGGGACAACGACGGCGACCATCAACATCTCGGTCACGGCGACACCGGAAATGATGGGTGGCACTTATCCTGCGCCAACGCCGGAACATCCTTTAACGTTGCCAGCGGTAAGTCAGGGTCTGACCGCCGAAGGCATGGTTGATCAGGCGGCGAACGCGGCGGCCCATCTCAACCACATCTACACGCAAGCCGATGTCCGTGGGCTGATTGACGCTGTGGTCAACTCCTTCGGCAGCCTGCACGGCACAGGCGCGCTGACGGTGGATGGCGATATCCTGCACACTGTCAACGCCATGAACCAGGGTTCGGGCGCGGCGGATGGTGGTGGAGAAATCACCACCTTCCTGGGTGGCTCATCTGCCTACTTCCAGGATGCCCAGTCCAATGCGCCGCTGTTCAGCTTTGAGGCGACGGTCCACAACGGTGTGATCTACATGCACGTGGTGGATCTGGCCCATGGCAAGATCAAGGAGTTCCGGGTGACACGGGCCGATGGCCGGGCCCTGCCGGACAGTGTCCAGGCGCTGCAAGGCGGCGTTCTGGTCATGCGTCCGGTGGGCGATGAGCGGCTGATTGATCTCAAGATCACCGCCGTTTTCGAGGATGGCAGCGTGATCGTTGAATCAGTTCAGGTCGATCTGACCACCGGTAGTGTGGCCGAAGTGTCTGGTGGGCAGGATACGCCCCATGCGGCGCTCTTCACCGACCAGTTGAATGGCGATGATCTGGCCCTTGAGGATGCCCAGGTTCTGGTGCGGGCCCTTGAAGCGCTGAAGAACGCAAGTTGAAGAGTTCGGGGGCCGGTCCGGTTCGCCGGCCCCCGTTCCCATCCTGACGGGCCATTATCGGGAGCAATCGCTTGCGCCTCGGCTGCCTGCGGTGATGGCTTCTGACTTTTGTCGATTTCACCAAAAGTCAGGTTGCTATAATGGAAAAGCCCGCTGGTTTCACAGCGGGCTTTTTTGGTTGCGGGGGCAGGATTTGAACCTACGACCTTCAGGTTATGAGCCTATGGACCCAGATTTTCACTTATCTTTTTCATTCAGTAGCTTAGATCGTAAGCCTTTGAAATCACAAAACCTGATGGTCGTCTTTCAGTCTGAACGGACGGATTTGAAAGGATAGCAGCGAGTTTGAACGGGGCGAAACTGCATACGTGGGTTGAGGTGGCGTTGAGGTAAAATCCAATTCTTAGATCCTCATTGCATCGCGCTGAGCTATGCCAAAACCAACCGACTATGGTGCTGCAACCAAAAGCTCTAACTCATTCATCCAGTCATGAAACACGGGGCACTGCTCTCGGATCCTAGGCAGTGTCACCTCAAGCGCTGCGACGTTTCCATGCAATATCTTATTGTAGCCAGGAGCCAACGCAAGAATCCTTTTTGACGGCGCTGTCACCCTGCTGTCATTTATATGCTCAGGTGTAGCAAAGCTATCTCGAATCGTCTGAAAATCTGCTGAAAGCCAATCAAAGCCCATGCCAACTGCCATCAGATGCGGATCACTGAAAAGCAATCCCTCAAATTCATGCATTGCAATAAACGGCAAGAACCGTTGAGAAAGATCAATTCCATAGTTCGCTACAAAATCCGCCTTTAAGGCAGCCTCAATATGCTTTGCCTTTTGGTAAACTTGAAGACCCCCACAGGTGTCCCTACCTGGCCAGCCAGTGGGTCCGCCACTTGGTAGTGCGTAAAAATCAACAAACGTTGTTGCGTACACATCTCCATCACCCCTCAAGTGTCTCGCAACTTCTTCCCTGAATGTTGGCCAACCACATATTCCACCACGGCGCTTCCGCGCACGGGCAGCACCGCAAATCCTAGCTGAAACTGAAGTATAGCCGACTTTGTAAAGCTCTAGCGCCAGAACCTCATTCACAAACTCTTCTTCAGTTTGACCTTCGACATGAACAAAGAGACGCATCAGATGTTAGCTTCCCTTCGGCTTTCCACCCAACTCGTTCTTCTCCCAAAGCTCCCCGAGACTATATTCGCTCAACCAGTCGCCAAGATCAGCACTGTTCAGTCGAGAGAATTTGGTCGATTCACTATCACGCTCAACAACGATGACCTCCTCGGGCTCGAATAGATCGAGCAGCATAGGTGATTGCGTTGAGATTATTATTTGCGCGTCGATGGCTGCAGTTCTGATCATTGCACCCAAAACAGTTATAGCAGAAGGATGTAAGCCGAGCTCTGGTTCATCGAGCAAGATTATCGATGGCTTCAACTCCTTAGGTTGCATTAGAAGAGTGGCCAAGGCGATGAACCTTAGGGTTCCATCGGAGAAACTTGAAACGTCAAAGAATGCATCTGAGTTGTTATGACGCCACTCTAGTCGGATGCGTGTCGCATCCAGCGCACGAGCTTCCAAGACGAAATCATCGAAGAATGGAGCAATTCTCCGAATAGTATTCCTTATGAGCTTGTATTCTTGCTCATGTGTCATCTTCAACCGATAGAGCACAGAGGCTATATTTGACCCGTCTGACCGCAAGAACCTGTTGTCATCAATGTCTGACACCTGCTTCATCGGCGATGAAGCACTCGTGTCATGAAAATGATAAACACGCCAACTTTTAAGTGCGGCTTTTACATAGCTTACAACCCCACCCGCTGCGTCCCGGCTTATTGCAGCCTCATTTCCAGACACTGTGAGAGGCTTCCTGTACGGAGCGCTGTACTCGTTCTTTTTCCAAAAGTATGCGACTTCATCAATTGGGGTTAAATCTCCAAGCGAAGTAGGTTCGAGGGAGATTTCATATTGATCCACTGAATCGTTGAAAAATGCGTGAAGGCGTATTTCTTTGGTTTTCTTCATCCCGAAATGAAGCAACTGGTCAGCGCCGCCATGCGTTTTCACATACGCAGAAAGTCTCCCCTCGGTAATCTGCTGAAGAAGCGTGAAGGCACTAATAAAGTTCGATTTTCCCGATCCGTTTCCCCCAATGAGAACGTTGATTGACCGAATTTCGACTGTTAGATCATTGATACTTTTAAAGCCTTTGATCCTAATCTTCTCAAGTCGTTCCACAGTCAACAGAGCTCCCAGCTTCCCCAAACTTTCGACAACGCTTTGCCATAGAAGCAGATTTTGCTGCTGAGCGCGAGGGGGCTCAGCGAATCCTCCGGAACGCCCCTTCCCTCCCCAGTTCCGGTCTCCGCCTGCATTCCGGTCCTGCCGCCATGCTTTGCTTGATATGGGCGCGAATCCACGCCTCATGTCCGACGAGCGGAGGAGTGCAATCCATGGTCAACAGGCTGAAACTGAATGAGAAAACTGTCCGCGAGGCCGAGAACCTGGGGCGGGATTACCAGATCTTCGACACCGATGTGCGCGGGTTCTCGATCACCATCTACCCTTCCGGCAACAGAGCCTTCACGCTGGATTACCGCATCGCGGGTCGCCAGCGGCGGATGGTGATCGGGCGCTGGCCGGAGTGGAACACGGTGGCCGCCCGCGAGCGGGCCAAGGAGCTGCGGCGCGACATCGACGAGGGGATCGACCCTCTCGGCCAGCGGGAGGCGTCGCGCGAGGCACCCCGGAACAACGATCTGATCGCGCGCTATCTGGCAGAACACACGCCGCATCTTGCCCCTCGCAACGCCGCCGATCAGCACACCATCATGCACAAGCTGGTGGCGCCCGACTGGGGCAAGCGGCTGGTGACGGAGATCACCAAGGCCGATGTGGAAAAGCTGCTGACCAAGATCGCAGCAGGCCGGGCACGTCCGTCAAAGGAAAAACCCAACAACCGCGCACGCAAACTGCAAGGGGCCAAGCCCACGCCGGTGCGCGCCAACCGTGTGGGCGAGGTGCTGCGCAAGTTGTTCACGCTGGCCATCGGCTGGGGCATGCGCACCGACAATCCTGCCAGCGGATTTCGCCGCCGGATCGAGAACGAACGCGAACGTTTCCTGACGCCCGAGGAGATCGGGCGGCTGGCCAAGGCGCTGGATGCGGCCAAGGATCAGCGTGCGGCCGGGATCATCCGGCTCTGCATGCTGACCGGCGCGCGGTCGGGCGAGGTGCGCCAGGCGCGGTTTGAGCAGTTCAACCTTGACCTTGGTAGCTGGTCGAAACCTGCTTCCACCACCAAACAGCGCAAGATCCACCGCATCCCGATCTCGGGCGAGGTGGCGGCGATCGTGCGCCAGCGCCAGTTGCTGGTGCCACGCGGCAATCCATGGCTGTTCCCCGGCGATACGCCCGGCCAGCCCGTCAAGGAAATCCGCCGCTTCTGGGTCGGGATCCAGAAAGAGGCCGCAATCCCCGATGTTCGCATCCATGACCTGCGCCACACTTTCGCATCGCTGCTGGTCAGCGGCGGGGCCTCGCTGGAAATGATCGGTAAGCTGCTGGGCCACAGCCAGATGCAGACGACGCAGCGCTATGCGCACCTGATGGACTCGCCCCTGCGCGAGGGTGTCAATGCCGTCGCCAGCATCTTCCGCCCCCGCCCGCAGCTGGTGCACGACGCCGATCAGGACCAGAAAAGCGCCTGATTGCGGCTATTCCCGTTCGCGCAGCGCCCGCCAGATCGGCGCGATCTTCTTGCGCGTGGTGCTTTCCTCGGGGATTTCGCCATTGGGCGAGTTCTGGGCGAACCAATCCTGCACCTCGGCGATCAGCTCGGCCTGCGTTGCGGGCACGCCTTGGTCGTTGATCCGCCGAAACAGCATGATGTTCACGCCCTCCCAATCATAGCGCGGTGCCGACCCGTTCGAGGTCAGCGGACGCCGCAGCAGGTCGCGCTCTTCCTCGAACCTGTGCACCTCCTCGGCCAGAAGCAGAATGTCGGTGATCTTGACCAGCAAGCCAGCTGCCGGTTCGGTGATGTATTGCCACTCTGCACTGCCCTGCGGCCGGATGCGGAAGACCCGGCATTCCTCATCGCTCGGCCCATGGCGGCGGAACATCGCCATCATGTCGGCCGCAGACACTGCCACGATCCCGGCCATGGGCTGCTTGCCGCAGATCGCCGCGGCGATGCTGGTCATCAGCGTCAAATGGTCGGTTGCGGCCCATGCGGCCAGGTCGGCGGCAGCGCAACCCCAACGGGCGCAGGTTTCGGTCAGGGAATAGAAGGCTCTGGGTGGCAGGCTCATGGGTCGTTCTTTCTGACTTCATGCAGCCAGACCCGGGCCAGCACCGGGCATGGCGGGAAACGCGCGCCCGAACAGCGGCTTGCGAGCAGACAGGCCGATGGCGTGCGCGCCTCAAGATGCTTCGCACAGCCATGTCTGGAGAACCGGGTGAGTATACACCCCAGCGACCTTGAACACGCGCAGGTAGAATCGGCTTGAGCTGACAAGGATCAGCTATTCGCATTTGAAACGAATTGTCGTTAACGTCCCTGTCAGGTTCGGTCAGGGATTAAAGATGGATAACAAACGTCTGGGCAAGGCCCTCGACATCATGCGTCTGGCGGAAGAGGCAGCCGCCCGGCCCGGCGGGATCAGCCTGGTGCAGATCGTCGAGACCTTCGGCGTCACCCTGCGCACCGCGCAGCGCCTGTCGCGCGCGCTGGAGCTAGCCTTCCCGATGGTGCAGACGCGCACCGACAAGGATCGGCGCAAATGGTGGCAACTGCCCGACAGCCGCCTTTTGCACATGCAGGGCATCCGGGACAGCGAATTGTCGGCGCTGGATATGGGGATCCGGCGCGCGGAACGCGACGGGGCTATGACAGAGGTGGCGGCGCTGACCTCGCTGCGCAATCGTCTGCTGGCAACGATGCCCCCGAGCTTTGCCCGGCGCGCCGAGGTGGATGCAGAGGCCGTGCTGGAAGCGCGCGGCCACGCCTGCCGCCCGGGCCCCCGCGCGCAATATTGTGCCCAAGTGCTCGGCGTGATCGACGCCGCGATGAAAGGCCCGTTCACCATCCAGATCGACTATGCGGCGGCGCAGGACGCCGCGCCCCGGTCGCGGCCGGTCGAGCCTTATGGCGTGCTCTTCGGCATGCGCGGCTATTTGATCGCGCGCGAGATCGGCAACAGCAAATATCGCCATTACCGTCTGGACCGGATCGCGCGCGCCAGCCTGTTGCAGAATTCATTCGTGCGCGATCCTGACTTTGACCTTGGCAAGCACGCTGCGCGGGCCTTCGGCTCGTTCCACTCGGAGGCCGAATATGGCCCGGTGGAATGGCGGTTCGCGCCTGCGGCGGCGGCTGTTGCGCGCAGCTTCCTCTTTCACCCCGACCAGCAGATGGTGGACGAGGACGACGGCAGCCTGACCGTGCGCTTCACCGCCGGGGGCTGGCTGGAAATGGCCTGGCACCTCTACACATGGGGTGACAAGGTCGAGGTGATCGCGCCCTCAGCCGTGCGCAGCCTTGTCGAGGCCTATCGCCGCAGCGATTTCTGCGCCCTGCCCTGACGC
>CALMUW010000018.1 GCA_937872985.1 uncultured Alphaproteobacteria bacterium | reverse complement strand
ACCTGAAAAACTCAGGCTATGCTTCCGTATGAAAACAGCAAGCTCTAGAGAAACCGGCGGTCAGTTGGACTCAACTGCCGCCGATAAGTTGCTCGAAAATCAATATGTTGGCGCAACTTTTCTCTCTCAAATCGTTCCGATTTGATCGTCCGTTGCGCTAGTCCTTGAGTTTGCCCTTCCCGTCGCCGCGCGACAGGTTTGTCTTGGGCACATTGAAAGTGACCACCACGCCCTTCGGCGTGAACACACGCTCCACCGCACCGTTGAGGTCCCCCCGGATGGTCGCCTCCATCAGCCGCGAGCCAAAGCCCTTGCGTTCCGGCTCCTGTGGCGGCCTGGCGTGAGTCTCGCGCCACTCCAGGGCAAGCCGTCCGTCTGGCGTGAAGGCCCATTCCACCACCAGCATGAATTTTTTGCCTGCCGCCCCGCCATACTTGAGCGCGTTGGTGGCCAACTCATGGAAGGTAAGGCCAAAGGCCTGGGCGGCGCGCTCATCCAGCTCGAAGTCTGGCCCGGATATGCTGACCATCTCGCCATCGGCGCCGAACACCTGCTGCACCTCGTTGTGCAGCAACTGCCGGAAGCTGGCGCGCTCCCAGTGTGACCGCGCCAGCGTGTCCTGCGCCGTGGCCATGGCCTGGAGCCTGGCTTGAAAGGTGGTGTTGAAGTCCTTCAGGTCCTCCGCGCCATTGGCGGTGGAGCGGGCAATGGCGGTGACCCGGGCCAGAAGATTCTTGATGCGATGGTTCATCTCCTGCAACAGCAGGTCCTTGTCCTCCAGCGCCTTCTGCGAGATCTCCGACAGGCGGTGCGCGGCATCAGCCGACTTCAGCAATGTCCGGGCCAGCCAGGCCAGTGCCGCTGCCAGTGCCAGTGACATAAGTCCCAGCATCGGTCCCAGCGACTTGCGCAGAGTGAGACCGAAATTGCGCGCTTCCACCACATGGAAACGCCACTGGCGCCCGACGATGACGACATCGGCATCAGCACTACGCCCGCCTTCGACCCGTTCCTCATCAAAGCCGGAGCTGCGATAGATGGGCTGCGGTGTGCCATCGCTGATGTCGAAACTTTCCACGGCTGCCGCCGTGAGGTCGAACCCCTCAAAGGCCGCGACATGAAGATCACCGGCGCGGAAAGGAGCATAGACAAAGCCCTCGATGGGTTTGGGCGATCCGGCGGCCATGCCCTCGCCGCGCTGCAGTTTCAACAGCGGAACGTAGACGAGGAATCCCGCCTGCTTGTCGTCAGTGATCTCCTGCTTCAACAACACCGGGGCCGTGGCCTGGGGCAGGCCCGTGGCCCAGGCGTTGTTCATGGCCTGACGCCGCACCACTTCACTATACATGTCATAACCGAGGGCGACGCGGTTCCGCTTGTCGTCCGGCTCCAGCAGCACAATGCTGGTGCGGAGGGGCTGGGAACTCTCGGGCCAGACGCGCCGGTCAATGCCATAATCAGATTTGATCCGTGCGCGGATCCCCCCGTCGCCATCCGGCGGCACCACCATGGCGTAGCCGATGCCCTGAATGCCCCTGTATTCGCCCGACAGGTCAAAGTGCTCGGCCATGGCGCGAAAATCACTGCGGTTTGGCACCACATGGATGACATCAATGAGAGCCTTCATGCCCTCCAGCACCGCGACGTGATGATTGACCTTGACCTGAACCCGTTGCGCAGCTTCGCGCGCCATGGTCTGAATGCGCACGGTCGCCGCCGTAGTATCGGCAGAATAAACGCTGTAACTCAGTCCCAGACCAAGAGCCGACGTGCCGAGAAATACCAGTCCCGGAAGATATCTCTGCATGGAGTCCCCAAGTCAGCCGTCCCGATTGTATTATGCGCGATGGTTCGGCACTACAAGGTAATTATTGTTCCTGAGGTTGCGGAAAGCACAATGGTTTCAGATCTGTATCGGACCCATCCGGCGGTTGCCGGTCGCGCTGCGGCGGTGCCAGGGCCACCATGGCCCGGTGACGCGCTTCGGCACCACGGATCAGGCCCGGAATGAGTTCGGCCTCTGGCAGGTTGCGCCAGTATTTCTTAGGCATATGACCCTGCATGGTGCGCGGGCTGACCCGGGCGGGATTGAACACGGTGGCATAATAGGTGCACCACAGGTCTTCCGCTGCACCCTTGGGGAGATCGGGGCGAACGCTGCCTTCGCCCAAAACCACTTCGCCATTGACCGAGCACAACGAGGCGTCCGGCGTCAGGATGATCCAGTCCATGTCGCCGAACCGGCGGATGAAAAATTCCGCCACCAGTTCCAGCGGGTAGTGGTCGGGTTCAAACCACGCGGCAAAGCGCCGCCGGCCCGAGGCGGCCACACCCACATCGCGGAACCGCAAAAACGATTTCATCTTGTGGGCATCGCGCAGGACTGCCCGTTCGAGCCCGGACAACCGCGCCAGCAAGGGATCAGCGGGATTGCGCATGAAGGGTGCCTCTCGTTGCAACCGCCACAGCGCCTCATAGAGCAAGGCAAACCGCTGCACCTCGCGGTGCAGGCAGACCGGCACAGCGAGATCAAGAAAAGTCTGCGGCACCGCAAAGCGCCGCTGTCCTCGGGCGCCACAGAACGGCGCATCTGTCCCAAAAAGATCATGTTGAGGAGCCGCTTCCTCGCGCCACGTCACCTGATCCGGGGCCAGATTCTGGTGCAGCGCCAACCGCGCCTTCTGCCGCCAGACAGAAAAGGCCCCGATGCGCGGTATGGCGAAGCCCACGCTCACAACAATTGCAACTGGCGGGGGCGCGGCAAAAAAGCCGTGCGCAGATCATCCGCCTCGCTGGACGGCGGCGGGTGCCAGTCCGGTGTCACAATGAAGGACCTGGCCTTTTTCATCACCGCGCCCAGCCGCGTCACATCGGCATAGCGCAGGCGCTGTTGCCGCCGCGCCGCCAGCAAGCGTTCGACGCTGCGCACGCCAAGGCCCGGCACCCGCAACAGCAATTCACGCGGGGCCCGGTTCACATCGAGAGGAAATTGCGCCCGGTTAAGGAGAGCCCAGGCCAATTTGGGATCGAGGTCGAGATCGAGCATGCCGCCCGCGGCCGCCTGGCCGATTTCCTCCGGCGCATAACCATAGAAGCGCATGAGCCAGTCGGCCTGATAGAGCCGGTGTTCGCGCAGCAGCGGCGGCTTCAGCGCTGGCAGGCGGGCCGAAGCGTCGGGAATGGGGCTGAAGGCGGAGTAATAAACACGCTTCAGGCCATAGTGCCGATAAAGGCCCGCGCTCTGCACCAGAATCTGTGCGTCATTGGCCCCGTCCGCGCCGATGATCATCTGGGTGCTCTGGCCCGCAGGCGCAAAGCGCTGCCGCAGCCTGCGCCGCAGCGTGGGTTCTGCCGCCGCTGCAATGTGGCGTGACAGATCGCCCATGGCATGGCGAATGGTCAGGGGGTTCTTCTGCGGGGCGAAGGCTGCCATGCCCTGCTCGCTCGGCAGTTCCACATTGATGGACAGCCGGTCGGCATGGCGTCCGGCTTCAGCCACCAGTTCGGGGCTGGCGTCGGGGATGGTCTTCAAATGGATATAGCCATTGAAGTGGTGGACCTCGCGCAAGTTGCGCACGATGCGAATGAGATCCTCCATGGTGGCGTCGGGTGAGCGGATGATCCCGGAGGACAGGAACAGGCCTTCGATGTAATTGCGCCGGTAAAACTCCAGCGTCAGCGTCACCACCTCGTCCACGCTGAAGCGGGCGCGCGCCACCGCGCTGGAGCGCCGGTTGATGCAATAGGCGCAGTCGTAGATGCAGAAATTGGTCATCAGGATTTTCAGCAGCGACACACAGCGCCCATCCGGCGTGAAGGAGTGACAGATGCCGCTGGCCTCCGCCGTGCCGAGACCGCCGGGATGCGCTGTCCGCGCCACGCCGCTGGACGCGCAGGAGGCGTCATACTTGGCGGCATCGCCGAGAATTGTCAGTTTCTGCTGAAGGGTGAGAACGGGCATTTGTTCATGTTATGTTCTCATGGTCTGATCCGTCAAGCCGTCGGACGATCACATTACAAATCACGGAGATAGGCATTCCGTTCGCGTGAGGCGGCATAGGCCGAGGGATCGATGTCCGCCATGATCAACGCTTCGCCCTCTGCCTCCGCCGCCGCCAGAAGGTGGCCGTCCGGCGCGACGATGGCCGAAAGTCCGGCATAGCTGAAGGCCCCGTCATGGCCGCAATGATTGGCATAGGCCACGAAGACCTGGTTTTCGAAGGCGCGCACCGGGATCATCTGGCGGGCAATGAACCGGGCCTCCGCCGCCGCCGGCAAGGCCGTGGGCACGGCAATGAGGTCGGCCCCTGCCTGTGCCAGACGGCGCACGTTTTCCGGAAACTCCACGTCATAACAGATGAGAATGCCGATCTTTAGGCCCCCCACCTCCACCACCACCGTGCCGGGCCGCGACCGCCGGAACAGCGCCTGTTCGTAAGCGCCATAGAGATGGGATTTTCGATAGATCACCGGCGCGCTACCTTCCGCATCGAGAAAGATCGCGCTGTTATAAAGACAATCACGGCCACGCTCGGCGAAGCCCGCAATGAGAGCGAGACCAGAAAGATCAGGGAGTGCGGCGATTTCGGAAACCACTTCTTCCGCCGTCAATGCCGCGTCCGTCATGGCTGCTCCCGCGCCATATCCTTGCAAAGCCAGCTCCGGCATGATGAGAAGGTCCGCGCCTTCCGCCCTGGCTGCGGCGGCGGCGCCATTCAGAAAAGTCAGATTTCTGGGCAGACTGCCTGAAGCATACGCCGCCTGCTGCACCGCGATCCGCATCATGATGCCTCCGACGACATGGCCCCCAGCAACCGGCGAATGTTGCCGAAACGCGCGATGAGACCAAAGACCAGCGCCGCCACGGTTACGAACAACACCGCCGCCGCCGCCATGGTGGGCGTGTAGCCATAGCGCAACGCATTGAACACCTTGATGGGCAGTGTCTCCATGGTGAAACCCACCGTCATGTAGGCCACGATATATTCGTTGAGCGACAGCACGAAGGCAAAGGCATAGCCCGACACGAGATAGGGCAGGATGAGCGGCAGGACGATGGTGCGCATCACCGTGCGGTCGTTGGCCCCCATGGTGGATGCCGCCTCCACCAGAGAACGGTCAATGGAAGCAAAGCCCAGCGAGAGTGTGACCAGCGGCAGGGTGACGAAAAAGATGGCGTGACTGATGACCGCCGTCCAGCTTTGGCCATAGGCGCCCACTGTCGCCCAGAGGGCGAGAACCCCCAGCCCCGGGAGGACCGGCGGCAGAAGGAAGGGGGCAGCGCACAGAACCAGGAAGATTTTGGCCCAGGGCGCCCCCCGCCGCCACAGAAACCACGACAGCGGAAAGGCAATGGCCAGCGCCAGCGCCGCCGCTCCACTTGCCAGAAGCAATGAATGAACCAGGGCCGCCCGCCAGGCCGGATCGGTGAACAATTGTCCGTACCAGGACAATGAGAAGCCTTCCGGCGGAAAGACCAGCGATTGCTTCTCGTTCACCGAAACGCCCGCCACGGTCAGGAAGGGGCCGGAGAGAAACAGCGCCACCAAAGCCATGAAGGCGATTTTGAAAAACCGCGCCATCATGCATCCTCCTTCCGCCCGCCCACCAGCAGGGTAAGCCCCACCAGCGCCAGCGAAATCAACACCAGGAACACCGCCATGGCCGCGGCAAAGGGCATGTTGGACTGGTAGATGGCCTGATCGGTGATCAGCACCGAAAGCGTCCAGTGACTCGGCCGCCCCAGAATCTGCGGCAACAGATAAGACCCCAGAGCAAAAACGAAGACCATGATGAGCGTGGCGACAATGGTATTGCGCAAGGACGGCACCAGCACATTGAAAAAGGCGCGCACTGGCGAAGCGCCCAGGGTGCGCGCCGCCTCCATCAGCGTGGGATCAACCCGCACCAGCGCCGGATAGAGCACGAGAATGGTATAGGGCAACGCCTGATAGACCATGCCGGTCAGGACCGCGCCAAAACCCGGCAGCAGCGCCTGTGGTTCGCTCATCAGCCCCAGCGCCACCAGCGCATTGGTTATGCCTGCCGTGCGCGACAGCATGGTTGACCAGGCAAAACCGATAATAACTTCCGACAAGGACAGGATGGAAAGCAGGACGACCAGCCACACCGTCTGGGTGGCGCGGGTGCTGCGCGTCAGAAGATAGGTGAAGGGAAAGGCGATGGTCACCGCAAGCAGGGCAACGGTAATGGCGAGACCGAGAGAGAAGGTCAAAACCCCACCGAAGAAAGGCGAGATGAACCGCGCATAATTGTCGAAGACAAAATCCGGCGTATAGAAGCCCGCCGGATTGCGTTTGAAGAAGCTCACCGCGATCATGGTGGAAAAGGGAACCACAAAAAACATCAGAAGCATGAAGGCCGGAAAAATCAGCGGCCCATAGTCGGTGAGTTTTTGCGGAACTTCGCGCCTCATGATTTCAGCACCACCACCGCATCGACCGGAAGCTCAACCCCCACCTCCTGACCGGCCTTGAAGTCGCCCCGCGCCCTGGGCGTTGCCACCGCCACCAGTGTCGTTCCCGCCACCTCCACGAAGGTTTCGATGGTGCCGCCGAGATCGCGCACGAAATGGACCCGGCCCTTGAGTGCTGACGCATCGTGGGTGAGATGCACATCCTCCGGCCTGATGGAAATCTGGCCCTTCTCGAAGCCTTGCGGCAGCTTCAGTCCGGTCACCGGTTTGCCCAACACCACCGCATGGCCTTTGCCATCGCGCATCACGTCAAGCAGGTTGGTGGAGCCGATGAAATCCGCCACGAAGGCATCCGCCGGCTTACGGTAAATCTCCACCGGCGCAGCCATCTGGCGAATCTTGCCCTGGCCCATGACCACCACCAGATCGGCCATGGTCATGGCCTCGCGCTGGTCGTGCGTCACCACAATCGTTGTAATGCCCAATTGCTGCTGCAATTGCCGCAGTTCCACCTGCATGGCCTCGCGCAATTTGGCGTCCAGCGCCGACAGCGGCTCGTCCAGCAGAAAAAGTTTCGGCGACAGGGCAAGGGCGCGGGCAATGGCGACGCGCTGCTTCTGTCCGCCCGACAGTTTTGCCACCGGGCGCTCGGCATAGCCTTGCAGGTGCACGAGCCTCAACAGTTCCTCGGCCCGCGCCCGCTGTTCGTCGCGGCTCTTGCCGCGAATGCGCAAGGGATAGGCAATATTGTCGCCCACATTGAGATGCGGAAACAGTGCCAGCGACTGGAACACCATGCCCAGCCCGCGCTGATGGGTCGGCACTTTGGTGATGTCCTCGCCGTCGAGCAGGATGGCACCGGATGTCGGTTCCTCCAACCCGGCGATCATGCGCAATAGCGTGGTCTTGCCGCAGCCCGATGGCCCCAACATGCACACGAAGGTGCCATGGGGCACGGACAACGTCACATCGTCCACCGCCGTGAAGGCCCCGAACTGTTTCGACACATTGCGCAGGAGCAAGCCGGACATCGTACCCTCATGAAAATCGCAAGCGCCGCCGGTGCAGCCACCGGCGGCGTCGGGGTTTCGGCGCGCCTCAGCCGACGATGAGTTCCGTCCACTTCTGGTTCAGCCAGTCGGACTTCGTGGTGTAGAGGTCATAGCGCGGAATGATCGGCTCGATGTCGGATGACACCGCCGCAAATTCCTCCGGCTTCAGATCCAGCACGTCCTTCTTAAGCGTCGGCGCGGTGCCCACCTTGCGCGACATGAGGCCCTGGATGGCGGGCTGGCTCATGTAATCGATGAAGACATGAGCCTCGTCGATCTTCTTGGAGGCACGCGAGATGACCCAGTTGCCTGAATCCTGAATTCCGCCTTCCTTCGGGAAGGTGGAACGCACCGGGAAGCCGTCGGCCGCCGCCAGACCCGTCACGTCGTGATAATACTGGCCCATGGGGATTTCGCCCGACTTCAACGCCTGTTCAAACTGCGCCTCGTCGCGATACCACAGACGCACGTTGGGTTTCACTTCGGCGAGCTTGGCGAAGGCCTTGAGCTGGCCCTCTTCCGTGTCCAGCGCATTGGTGCCGCCCATGAAGGTCTTGGCCGTCACTTCCAGCAGGAAGGAGTTGGAAACCAGCGCCAGAAGACCGAGCTTGTCCTTCTTGTCGGCATCCCACAATGCCGCCCAGCTATCCGGCGCAGTGGGGAACACCTTGGTGTTGGAGACGAGCGTGATGTACCAGGCCACAGCACCGATGCCGGCGACACGGCCATCGGGATACTTGTTGACGAAGCGCTCCAGCAAATCGTTGTAGTGCTTGATTTTCGCGGGATCGATTGGCACCCACAGTTCGGTGGACTGGCCCTTCAGCGTCGAGGTCTGCGACATCATGGAAACGTCCGCCGGTGCCTCGCCCGCCTTGGCCGCCTGCTCCAGTTGCACCAGCCAGGCCTCGCCCGTGGGTTCCGAAACGGATTCAACCTTGATGCCCGTGGCCTTGGTGAATTCCGGGAAGATGTGCTTGTCGAAGGACTTTTGGAAATAGCCGCCATAGACGCCGACCTTCAGCGATTTGTCTTCCGCGCGCAGAATGGATGGCATGGCGAAAAGCCCTGCCGCGCTGGCGCCGGCAGCCAGAACGCCGCGACGATTGATCATCAATTTGCTCATTGTCGTTCCTCCTTGGACTTCCGTCACCCTGTTATCCGTAATGACCGGCACCCGTGACCCTGTGCCGGCTTACGACCTTCTGCCGCCGATGGACGGACTGAAAACCATCAGACTCAAAATCTCGAACAACACCTGGGCCGCAACCTGGGCAGTGTTGGTGGTGGCATCATACTGTGGTGCCACCTCCACCACGTCGGCGCCCACCAGATTGACACCCTTCAGCCCACGGATCAATTCCACAACCTCGCGGCTGGTGAGTCCCCCCACCTCGGGCGTGCCCGTGCCGGGGGCAAAGGCGGGATCCAGGCTGTCCACGTCAAAGGAAATATAACATGGCCCGTCCCCCACCACGGCCCGCGCCTTGTCGATGATGGCCGGAAGACCAAGCCGGGACACCTCCTCGGCATGAATCACCGTCATGCCGGACTCGGTTGAGAACTCCCAGAGATATTCAGCCGGTCCGCGAATGCCGATCTGGATGACCCGGGCAGGGTCAAGCACGCCGTCCAGCACCGCATTGCGGAATGGTCCGCCATGGTGAAACTTGCTGAGATCAAAGGCTCCGCCCGTGTCGCAGTGGGCGTCGATATGAATCAGGCCAACGGGCTCCCTTGCCCCCAGCGCCTTGAGAATGGGATGGCTGATGGAATGATCGCCGCCCACCGACAAGGGGGCCACCTTCGCCGCCACCACGGCGCGCATGTAACGCTCAATGTCATCGTGGCTCATCTCCAGCCGGTAGCGGCTGGCAAAGGGAATGTCGCCCACGTCCGCCACACGCATTTCATAGACCGGGGCTGCGTCGAGCACATGGTTATAGGGGCCGATGCGCTCAATGGCGCGCAACGCGCGCGGCCCGAAGCGCGAGCCGGGCCGGTTGGTGACGCCGAGATCCATGGGAACGCCGATCAGCGCCACCTGAAGATCGCCGAAATCGGGGGCCTGCGGATTGATGGGCCAGTGCGGGGCCGAGAGAAATGTTGGCACACCCGCGTAGGGCGCAGAGCGCGTGCCGCTCTTCGAAAAGATGCGGTCGGCCACGCGCCGGAACTTCGGATCGAACACTTCACCACCATGGCTTTCGCCATAGCGTTTGCGCAGTTGCTCCAGCTTGGCCTTGTCCAAGATCCGGCCTCCTGATTATTGGGCGGTCGCAGGGACCGCCACCGCGACTGTCCGTCCACCCCCTTGAAAAAGCAATTGACAATGTTAGCCCATCTATTGTGAGATTTTTTCACAATGAAGTGAGGCCGTTTCTTCATGTCCCGCCGCCTGCCTCCGCTTAACCCCTTGCGCGCCTTCGAAGCGACCGCCCGCAACCGTTCACTGTCCAAGGCGGCACGCGAACTGTCGGTCACCCATGGCGCGGTAAGCCACCAGATCAGGGCCTTGGAAAGGACGCTGAAAATCCGGCTGTTCGAACGCGCCGGCCCCCGCCTCAAGCTTACCGAACAGGGAGCCGAGCTTCTGCCCTCGGTCATGCAGGCCTTCGATGAGATCGCCGCCGCCACCCAGCGCATGACCCGGCGCACCACGGCGGGCACATTGTCCATCGCCTCCCTGCCCGCCGGGTTGAACTACTGGCTCATTCCGCCCCTGGCCGCCTTCACCGCCCAATTTCCCGACATTCGCCTGACCATTGCCGCCGCCAACGACCCCGCCACCATTCAATCACCGGATATTGATGTCTCCATTCTCTATGGCGATGGCTCATGGACAGGCTGCTGGTTGAAGCTGTGGACACGCATCGAACTCTTCCCCGTCGTCTCGCCTGCGCTCATCAACAAGCCGCCCATTCGCTCCGCCAGCGACCTGGCGGCCCACACCCTGCTGCACGCCGATGACGGCCATGAATGGCACATCTGGCTTACCGCCGCCGATGCGCTCGATCTTGAACGCGGCCGCCAGCACCACTTCGCCCATGCGGGCCTTGCCATCGAGGCCGCACTGCATGGCTTCGGCGTGGCCCTGGGCGACAGCATGACCGCGCCTCACCTTCTGGCGCGCGGGCAATTGGTGACGCCCTTTGCGCTCTCGGTCCCGGCGGTGGATGATTTTTATATTGCCTGCCGCAATGATCTGCGCCACACGCCCATTGTTGATGCTTTCATTTCCTGGCTGTTTCGCGAAATCGAGGAAGAACGGAGCCGCGCTGCCGTGGCGGCAACACCCCGCCCGGCCGCCGCCAGCCAAAGACCCGCCGCCAGCCGGAAGCCAGCCGCACCGAAGAAGAAACGCCGCCGCCCATGACCCCAAGACTCAATCCCAGCATCGCCACCCTCTCCGCCCCGCCAATTCCCGTGGTCCAGGGCTGGGGCCGGGCCTATGACGGCGCTCGCGGACCTCTGATCGATCTTTCCCAGGCGGTGCCGGGCTATCCGCCGCATCCTCGGATGCTGCGCTGGCTGGCGGAGGCAGCAGCTTCCCCCGAGGCCTGCGCCTATGGCGCCATCGAGGGAGAGGACAGCCTGCGCGCCGCCTATGCCGGCGAGACAGCCTCTCTCTATGGTGCAACCATCAGTGCACGGAATATTCACATCACCTCCGGCTGCAATCAGGCCTTCGTGGTGGCGAGCATGGCGGTTGCCGGGCCCGGTGACCGGGTGCTGCTGACCAACCCCTGCTACTTCAACCATGAAACCACGCTTGCCATGCAGGGTATCGGCGTCGACTATGTCACCCTTCAGCCGGAAACTGGTTTTCTGCCGGACCCGGCCCGGGTGGCGGCGGCCTTGACTCCCGGCCGCAAGGCCCTGGCCCTCGTCAGCCCCAATAACCCCACGGGTGCTGTCTATCCGCCGCCACTGCTCAAGGACCTGTTCGATCTCTGTGCCGCGCGCGGCGTCTGGCTCATTCTCGATGAGACCTACCGCGACTTCCTGCCCGATGCGGGCGCTCCCCATGGCCTCTTTGCCGAGCCACACTGGGCCGACACGCTGATCGGCCTCTACAGTTTCTCCAAATCGTTCTGCATTCCGGGCCATCGCGTGGCCGCCATCACGGCAGGTGAATCCGTGGTCGAGGCCGTGGCCAAGATCATGGACAATGTGCAGATCTGCGCGCCCCGCGCCGCGCAAATGGCGCTGGCCAAGGCCCTGCCGGCGCTTGCTGACTGGTGCGCGGAAAACCGCGCCGAGATCGCCCGCCGCCGCGTGGCTCTCATTGCCGCTGTGGCGCAAAACCCGGACTGGCAGATCGGGGCCATCGGGGCCTATTTCGCCTTCCTGCGCCACCCCTGGCCGGAAAGAACCTCACTGGATGTGGCCCAACAACTGGCAACGCAGAACGGCATCATCACCATTCCCGGGCGTTTCTTTGGCGCCGACCAGGACGAGTGGCTGCGGCTGGCCTTCGCCAATGCCGATGCGCCAACGCTGGCCACCCTTGCCGACAGGCTGCGGGATTAAGCCCTGAGCGCCTT
Source organism: uncultured Alphaproteobacteria bacterium (assembly GCA_937872985.1). GTDB lineage: Bacteria > Pseudomonadota > Alphaproteobacteria > Rhizobiales > Aestuariivirgaceae > Aestuariivirga. The sequence continues at coordinate 67,958 of CALMUW010000018.1, read as the reverse complement.
GGCGTGGTGTGCCAGGTGCTCGCCCATGAAACTGGCGATGAAATAATAGGAATGGTCATAGCCCTCGCGAAGGTTCAGCGCGAGAGGATGACCCGCAGCGGCGCAGGCCTGTTGCAAAAGTTCCGGCTGCAATTGCTTGGCAAGAAATTCATCATCCGTGCCCTGATCAATGAGCAGGGGCAGGCGCTCGCTTGCCGCCGTAATGAGTTCGCAGGTGTCCCACGCCTGCCAGGCGGTGCGGTCCGGCCCGAGGTAGGCGGAAAAGGCCTTTTCACCCCAGGGCACGCGCGACGGCGCCACAATGGGCGCAAAGGCGGAGACACTCTTGAACCGCCCCGGATTGCGCAGCGCCAGCATCAGCGCCCCGTGGCCGCCCATGGAATGACCGAAGATGCCGCGCCGTTCCGTTGCCGGAAAATGCGCCTCCACCAGCGTGGGCACTTCGCGCAGCACGTAGTCATACATGCGGAAGTGTCGGGCCCAGGGTTCCTCCGTGGCGTTGACATAAAACCCCGCCCCCTGCCCCAGGTCATAGGCCGGATCATTGGCGACCATCTCGCCGCGCGGCGAGGTATCGGGTGCCACCACGATCAAGCCGTGCTGCGCGGCATGGGCCTGCGCCCCCGCCTTGGTGATGAAGTTCTGTTCCGTGCAGGTGAGCCCGGAGAGCCAGTAAACCACCGGGCATTTTCGCGTCGCAGCCTGTGGCGGCAGATAGATGCCGAAGCGCATCTCGCAACCCAGTGTCTCCGACTGGTGCTTCCACACCTCCTGAAACCCGCCTGACGCGGCGTGGCGCTCAATGCGTTCCATCACTCCCCTCCCTGCGAAGGGGCGGAGGAAGTGCCCCCGCCCCGTTCATTTCCTGTTCCTGCCGTCATCATTCGGCCCGATAGGTGCCCTTGGCCTTGGCCGCGTGGGTAGCCAGCACATCCATCAGCGCGGGCGACAGACAGTCGTAGGGTTCAAGACCCGCCGCCTTCAGCTTCTTGCGGATGAGCGGAAGCTTCACCGGTGGCATTCCCGTCTCGATGACCGACGACACGAAGGCGGCAAAGCCCGGCGGGGCCCAGCCCTTGTCGGCGGAAAGCTCGGGATGGATGAAGTCCAGCCCGTAAAAGGCATGGTCCTTGTTTTCGATGCGTCCGAACATGTGGGTGCCGCATACCTTGCAGGCGTGGCGCTGGATCAGGGCCTTGTCGTCAACGATGTGCAGCTTCTCGCCGTGGGCCGCGACCTTCACCGTGTCGCGCGGCACCACGCCGACGACCGAGAAGATGGCGCCTTCCGGCTTCCAGCACTTGCTGCAGCCGCAAGCGTGATTGTGCAACACCTGCGATCCGATGTGCACCACCACCGGATCATGCGTGCATTTGCAGGTCAGCGTTCCGCCTTTGAAGGTCTTGGAGGCACGTTTCAAGCCATCATCAATGGCCGGATGGAGGGACAATTTTGCCATGGCCGTTTCCTCATCATTATGGGCGCGAGTCTTCACTGCCCCCGCGCGCGGCATCTCCTGATCCCGGAGAGGGCAAGCACAGCGCAGAAAATCAGAAGTGAATGACCGTGCGGATCGATTTGCCCTCATGCATCAGGTCGAAGGCCTCGTTGATCCGCTCCAGCGGCAGCGTGTGGGTGATGAAGGAATCGAGGTCGATCTCGCCGCGCATCGCCTGTTCCACCATGCCGGGAAGCTGGGTGCGCCCCTTGACCCCGCCAAAGGCCGAGCCGCGCCACACCCGCCCTGTCACCAGCTGGAAGGGCCGGGTGCGGATTTCCTGACCGGCGCCGGCCACCCCGATGATGACGCTTTCGCCCCAGCCCTTGTGACAGCACTCAAGGGCCGAGCGCATCACATCCACATTGCCGATACACTCGAAGGAAAATTCCACCCCGCCGTCGGTCATGTCGACGATGACCTCCTGAATGGGCTTCTGGTGCTCCTTTGGATTGACGCAATCGGTGGCGCCCATTTTCTTCGCCAGTTCAAACTTGGCGGGGTTCACGTCAATGCCGATGATCTTTCCCGCCTTGGCCTGCTTGGCCCCCTGAATGACCGCAAGGCCGATGCCGCCCAGGCCAAACACCGCCACGTTGTCGCCCGCCTTCACCTTGGCGGTGTTGTGCACGGCGCCGATTCCGGTGGTGACGCCACAGCCCAGCAGGCAGACCTTTTCATGCGGTGCCTTGGGGTTGATGCTGGCGAGCGAGATTTCCGGCACCACCGTATATTCCGAGAAGGTGCTGGTGCCCATGTAGTGATAGATGGGCTTGCCCTGATAGGAAAAGCGCGTGGTGCCGTCGGGCATCAGGCCCTTGCCCTGCGTGGCCCGCACCTTCTGGCACAGGTTGGTCTTGCCCGACTTGCAGAATTTGCACTCGCGGCATTCCGCCGTGTAGAGCGGGATCACATGATCGCCCTTTTTCAGGCTGGTCACACCTTCGCCCACCTCCACCACCACGCCTGCGCCTTCGTGGCCCAGCACGGCAGGAAACACGCCCTCCGGGTCATCGCCCGACAGCGTGAAGGCATCTGTGTGGCACACGCCTGTGTGACTGATTTTGATCAGGCACTCGCCCTTTTGCGGCGGCGCCACATCAATCTCGACGATCTCCAGTGGTTTGCCCGGCCCAAAGGCCACGGCGGCGCGTGACTTCATCTCTTCCTCCCATGGTTCGTGTGGCGGCCTTGCGCCCGCTCTTGTTCAAGCACTATTTCAAATAGGACCGCACCAGAGCCACCGCCTCGGCGACCGAGGCATGAAGCTTCTCATGCTCAGGATCACGGCAATCGGGCGGACAATCGGCATGGCCGAAGCTTTCCAGAAGGTGGCCTTCGAGAACATCGGACATAAGCCCGTTCACCGCGCCCCGCATGGCCGAAAGCTGCTGCAACACATCACCGCAGGACGAGCCATCGGCGATCTGGCGCTCCAGCGCCTCCGCCTGGCCGCGGATACGCCGGAGTCTGGTGATGGCGCGCTTTTTGTCCTCTGGCGAATGGGGCATATCAAAACTCGCTAATACTCCATAGGAGTATAGGTTATACTCCCTGGGGGTATTGTCAAACCTTTACACGAGGTCGAAATCGATGAGTTCAAAGCGATCCGGCAGGCATTCCTCGTCGGGCCGCGCCAAGGGACGCGAGGTGATGGTCATGGGTGAGGGATGAAACCGCGGCGGCACGGCAAAGCCCGGCAGTTCTGCCAGGGCCGCATTGTAGCCGATGTAGCAGAACTGCGGTCGGCGCTGGGCGGCACAGGCCGCGCCAATGAGACGGCGCAGCACAGAACGCGGAATGGCCGCGTTCGATGGGCGGAGGAACCCGCTGAGCTTGTTGACCATGATGCCCCTGATCGCCACCCGGCACGATACCGCCAGCACATCATCGCAGACATGCACCGAAAAATCCGTGGACGGACTTTTGAGGCGCCGCCGCAACAGGGGCGCACTCCACACCTGTCCGCCCCGCGGCCACGCCACGAAGGGCCGCACCAGATCCTCAAGCGCCGCATCCGACAAGTCTGAAACACGCCGGCTCATCACCCGGTCCCGGCGCGGCACCGCCAGTCCTGCCCGCACTTCCAGCCTTCGGATTTTCTTCGGCTTCAGCAGACGCGGCGTGATGCCCATGGACACGGCATTGGGCACCCCGAATATTCCGTCCAACCCCGCCCCCGTTACCATCTCGACCGCCTGGCGGCAGAGTCTGATGGTCAGAGGTCCGCTGCGGTGTTCCGGCAGGATGAAAAAATCAACCACCAGCCCATAGCGTCTTGTCTCACCCGCGATCTCCATGTCGCGCGGCAGGAACACCATCTGACCGATTTTCCGGCCCGCCCGCATGACAGCCACCACCTTGGCCGCTGCCGGACCGCTGTCACGATAGAGCCAGTCAAGATAGCGCGCGTCATGGCGGAAACCGTTGGGAAAAGAGCGATCAAGCAGTTCTACCGTCTCTGCCATGTCGGTGATCATTTCAAATTCGATGACCGGAGCCACACGATGCCCGGCGGATTGCGCCTCTGCACCACTTCTCGCCAGCTTATCGTCTGGTTGGCAGTCCTTCGAATCAACAATCACAATCAGTCGCCCATGTCACCGCACGGCTCATTTTCGATGCATTGGCGCTCGCATTCCAGACGTGGAACAAGAATATTGCCAAAAACAGTTAAAGGGCCAAATCGGCCACGCGCGGTTCTGTTCTGGACATAATGTCAGCCACCCGGCTGGGGGGACCGCATGGGAGTCACATCAGCGTGACTCACCATCACAAGACTTCACATCTGAGCCCGACCTGGAACCGCGCTTCCTGATGATCATTAACCCTGCGACGGCTGTAAACCGGCGCCAATGATCACCGGCGTCACCACCGAAACCGAAACAGGAGGTGTTCCGATGAACTGGGACCGCATTGAAGGCAATTGGAAACAGATCAAGGGCCAGGCCAAGATCCAGTGGGGCAAGCTCACCGATGATGACCTTGATGTCATTGAAGGCAACCGTGACGAGCTCGAGGGCAAGCTGCAAGAGCGCTACGGCTATGCCAAGGACAAGGCCAAATCCGAGGTCGACGCCTGGATGACCCGGATGTAACGGGCGCAAGCAATTGGGGCCGCCCTTCATGGGCGGCCCCTTTAAGAGTTATTGAGATAGTCAGACACCGTTTTAGCAGTTCCGTCGCGCCACAGCTTGTTAAGCGCTGCGGCAAAAGCGGTGCGGAATGTATTGTCCTCGGCGACGGCGCCATAAATGTCCGTCATGCTCAGCCACTGCATGGGATCGTCCTTGGCCTTCCTGGCGAGTGCGGTCAGCCGGTCCCAGTTGGGATCATTGGGGTCGATGACCATCCCGCTGTCGGATTCGCCATGGCAGTAACGGCACCACAGGGCCGATTCCAGCGCCAGACCCCCAATGGGCAGGTTCTTCTTCAGCCGGTCGGCGATGGAAGGCACGATGAACTTCGGCTGCCGGTTGGAACCATCAAGACACAGACGCCGCACCGTGTCGCCGATCGCCGGATTGGCAAAGCGCTTCGCCGTCTGAACATAGTAAGCATTCAGGTCGATCGCGGGCACGGGCGGCACGATGGGAATGATCTCGGTCTTCTCCACCTTGTCGAGGAAGGCCCTGATCAGCTTGTGCTCCATGGCCTCGTGCACGAAATGCACATCGAGCAAGCCCGCCGGATAGGCAATGACCGCATGGCCGCCGTTGAGAATGCGGATTTTCATGTTCTCGTAGGGCGTGACGTCGGAGACGAATTGCGCCCCCGCCTTCTCCCAGCGCGGCCGGCCCAGCGGGAAGTGATCCTCCACCACCCATTGCCGGAAGCTTTCGCAGAACACCGGCCAATTGTCCCTGATGCCGAATTTCTCCGCCGTGATCTTGCGCTCGCGGTCGGAGGTGGCGGGCGTGATCCGGTCCACCATGGCGTTGGGGAAGGCCACGGTCTTTTCCACCCACTCCGCCAGCTTCGGGTCCATGAGCCGGGCCAGGCCGACGATGGCATTGCGCGTGACCACGCCATTGTGCGGAACATTGTCACAGGACATGACCGTATAGGGCGGAACGCCCACTGCGCGCCGCTGGCGCAGACCTGCCAGAATGAGCCCGAACACCGAGGTCGGATCCTCCGGGTGGGCCGCATCATGGACGATGGCGGGATGTCTGGGATCAAACTTCTGGGTGGCCGGATCGATGAGATAGCCCCCCTCGGTGATGGTCAGCGACACGATGCGGATTTTCGGATCAGCCAGTGTCGCCTGCAGCCGCTGGCGGTCGGCGGGCGGAATGAAATCGATCATCACGCCGGTGACCCGCGCCGCACTCACGTCGGCGTCCTGTTCCACCACCGTGGTCAGCCAGTCCTGCGGCTCCAGCGCGGCCCGCATCTGCTCGTCAAAGGGCAGAATGCCCGCGCCGATGATGGCCCAGTCGAGATCGAGGCCGTGGTTGAACAGGTCATCGAGATAGATGGCGAGGTGGGCGCGGTGGAAATTGCCCACCCCGAAATGGACGATGCCCGGTGCCAGCGACGGCCGCGCATAATTGGGTCGGCCGACCCCCTTGGGCAGATCAGGCAGAGTCTTGAGCGACAGGGCAACAGCCATGGCTAACCTCATCCATCAAATGGTCTTCAGCATGCCGCCATCGACGAAGAAGCTCGCTCCCACGGCATAGGAGGCGCGCGGCGAACACAGGAAGACGAAGAAATCCGCCAGTTCCTCAACCGTGCCGAAGCGCTTGATCGGCGCATGTTCATCGGCCACCGATTGCAGATAGTCCTCGGCCTTGTCCGGCCCCGCCAGTTGCGTCGCCGTCTTGACCCAGTCCGGGGTGCGGATCAGCCCCGGATTGATGGCATTGACCCTGATGTTGAGCGGAATGAACTCCGTCGCCATGGTCTTGGACAGCATGACGAGCGCCGCCTTGGTGACGTTGTAGATGGGCTCATACCACAGGGGCTGCACGGCACAGATGGAGGCATTGTTGAGAATGGCCCCGCCGCCGCGCTTTGCCATCATGGGTGCCAGTCCCCGCGCCAGGCGCACTGCCGCCATGACATGGAGATCCCAATAGGCCTGCCACTTTTCGTCCGGTGCTTCCAGGATGGTCTCGTTGGAGCCGGTGCCGGCGTTGTTCACCAGAATATCGCAGCCGCCGAAATTCTTAGCCGCCGCTGCGATGAGCGCCCCACAGCCCTCGGCCGTGGCAACGTCACAGGCCTGCGCCACCGCCTTCACCCCGAATTCACGGGCAATGGTGGCGGCCTCACGGTCCGCCCGCGCGCCGTCACGCGCGGCGATCAGCACCTGCGCCCCCTCGCGCGCAAAGGCCCGGGCCACGCCAAGGCCAATGCCCACGCTGCCACCCGTCACCACCGCCACCTTGTCCTTCAGCCCCAGGTCCATGTCAGCTCATCCACTGTCCGCCATCGACGTTATAGGTCTGGGCCACGATGTAATCGGCCTCGGCGCTGGCCAGGAACACCGCCATGCCGGTCAGGTCCTCGGCCTTGCCCATGCGCCCGAAGGGAACGCCCTCGCCCACCAGCTTCTTTTTCTCGCCCCTGGGCCGGTTCTCATACCTGGCGAAGAGCGCATCCACGCCGTCCCAGTGTTCACCATCGACCACGCCGGGGGCGATGGCATTCACGTTGATACGGTGCGGAATGAGATTAAGCCCCGCCGACTGGGTGAGGCTGATGATCGCCGCCTTGGTGGCGCAATAGACCGCCACCAGCGCCTCGCCGCGCCGGCCCGCCTGCGAGGCCATGTTGATGATCTTGCCGCCCTGCCCCTGCGCGATCATCTGTTTCGCCACCGCCTGCATGGTGAAAAGAACACCCGACACATTGATGGCGAAGAGCCTGTCGTAGCTGGCGCGCGTGATCTCCACCAGCGGCGCCAAGTCAAAGACGGCGGCATTGTTGACGAGAATGTCGATGCCGCCCAGGCGCTGCACCGTCTCGGCCACGGCGGCGTCAATGGAGTCCTGCTGGGTAACGTCGAGCCTCACGGCTGAACAGGCGGGGCCGATGGCCTGCGCCGTCTCGGTGGCGCGCGCCAGATCGATGTCGCCGATCACCACCGCTGCACCCTCGCGCACATAGGCCGCCGCAAAGGCAGCCCCGATGCCGCGCGCCGCGCCCGTGATGAGGGCGCGCTTTCCCTGAAGCCGTGTCATCGGATGGCCAGCCCCCTGTCATCAAAGCGGTGCATGCGCGCGCCATCCGGCTTGAGGGCGATGGCATCGCCCGGCTTGCCCATGAAGTCGCCCGGTGCCCGCACCGTCAACCTGCCCGCATCCTTCGTATCCACATGCAGGAAGGAGTCGGCCCCCAGATGCTCGGCAAAATGAATGGTGCCCTGCCAATCGCCCTTGCCCTTCACGATCTCGATGTGCTCCGGCCTGATGCCCAGGGTCGCGGCCTTGCGCGCCCGGGCCACGTCGCCGGTGATGAAGTTCATCTTGGGCGAGCCGATGAAGCCTGCCACGAACAGCGAGTCCGGGCTGTTGTAGAGTTCAAGCGGCGAACCCACCTGCTCGATATTGCCCTTGTTCAGCACCACGATGCGGTTGGCCATGGTCATGGCCTCCACCTGATCGTGGGTCACATAGATCATGGTGGCGCCCAGGTCCTGATGGAGCTGCATGATTTCCACCCGCATGTTGACCCGCAGGGCGGCATCGAGGTTGGACAGCGGCTCGTCAAACAGGAAGGCCTTGGGCTGGCGCACGATGGCCCGGCCAATGGCCACGCGCTGGCGCTGGCCGCCGGAGAGTTGCCGGGGCTTGCGGTCGAGATAGTCGGTGAGGTTCAGCGTCGCCGCCGCCTTGGCCACCTTGGCGTTGATCTCCTCAGGCGGCACGCCCGCCATCTTCAGGCCAAAGCCGATGTTGTTGCGCACACTCATATGCGGATAGAGCGCATAGGACTGGAACACCATGGACAGCCCGCGCTGCGACGGCGGCGTGTCCGACACATCCTTGCCGTCGATGAAGATCTGCCCGGAGGTGAGATCCTCCAGCCCGGCGATGAGGCGGAGCAGCGTGGACTTGCCGCAGCCCGACGGACCGACAAAGACCACGAATTCGCCGGTCCTGATGTCGAGGCTGGCGTCGGGGATGATCACGGCATCGCCGAAGGCCTTGTGCACATTCTTGAGAGTAATGTTTCCCATTTACTTCACCGCTCCGAAGGTCAGGCCACGAACAAGTTGCTTCTGGGCAAACCAGCCCAGCACAAGGATGGGCGCGATCGCCATGGTGGAGGCCGCCGACAGCTTGGCCCAGAACAGCCCTTCAGGACTGGAGTAGGAGGCAATGAACTGGGTCAGCGGGGCAGCATTCTTGGTGGTGAGCGAGAGCGTCCAGAAGGCCTCGTTCCAGGCCAGGATGACGTTGAGCAGCACCGTGGAGGCAATGCCCGGAATGGCCATGGGCGCCAGGACATAGATCAGTTCCTTGCCCACCGACGCCCCGTCCATGCGCGAGGCTTCCAGGATCTCGCCCGGGATTTCCTTGAAATAGGTGTAGAGCATCCAGATGATGATCGGCAGGTTGAGCAGCATCAGCACGGTGATGATGCCGCCCCGCGTGTCCAGCAGGTGCAGGTCGCGGAAGATGAGATAGATGGGGATGAGCGCCCCCACCGGCGGCATCATCTTGGTGGACAGCATCCACATCAGCAGGTCCTTGGTGCGCTTGCCCGGCGCAAAGGCCATGGCCCAGGCGGCGGGAATGGCGAGCAGCAGGGCGAAGGCCGTGGAACCCAGCGCCAGCATCACCGAATTCATGGCGAACTTGAAATAGTTGGAGCGGTCCTGCACCACGCCATAGCTTTCCGTGGTCCAGCCTGCCGTCAAAAGATCAGGTGGCGACAGCACCGCGTCACCCTCGGTCTTGAAGCTGGTGATGATGGTCCACAGAATGGGGAAGAAGATCACGAAGGCGATGGCCCAGGCGATGATGGTCATCAGCCAGCGGCGGCTTTTGGGAACAGCACGTGCCATGGCTCAGCCCTCCAGATTCTTGCCGATCATGCGCATCAGGAAGAAGGCCACGATATTGGCCAGGATGACGGCGATGATGCCGCCCGCCGAAGCGCCGCCCACGTCGAAGTTCAACAGGCCCTGGAAATAGACGAGATAGGGCATGTTGCCGGCCCGCCCGCCGGAGCCCGTCACATAGATCTCGGCAAAGACGTTGAGCAGGAAAATGGTTTCGATCAGCACCACCACGGTGATGGGGCGGGCGAGATGCGGCACCACCATGTAGCGGAAATAGGAGAGCGGCGGCGTGCCGTCCATTTCGGCGGCTTCCTTCTGTTCCTCATCCATGGATTGCAGCGCGGTCAGCAGGATGAGCGTGGCGAAGGGCAGCCATTGCCAGGCCACGATGATGATGACGGCAAGCAGCGGATGGTGGGTGAACCAGTCGATGGGTTCCAGGCCGAATGTCTGGCTGAGCCAGGCCAGCACCCCCTGCACCGGATGCATCATCATGTTCTTCCACACCAGCGCCGACACGGTGGGCATGACGAAGAAGGGCGCAATGACCATGAGGCGCACGAAACTGCGGCCATAGATGGCCTGGTCCAGCAGCAGGGCCAGAATGACGCCGCCGATGATGGAGATGGCCAGCACGGAGCCGACGATCTTCAGCGAATTGCCCAGCGCCGACAGGAAGGCCGGGTCGCTGAGGAAATATTTGTAGTTTACCAGGCCGATGAAACTTTCATTGCCCGGATCCAGAAGATTGTAGCGCAGGAAGGAAAAATAGATGGTCATGCCAAGGGGCACGATCATCCACAGGAACAATGCGAGGACTGACGGCGCCACGGCCATGCGGCCCAGAGTGCGCGTGTGTTGTGTTGCCATGCCCTTCCCTCCCTGAAAAAGCGAAGCAAGCGAAGATGGCTGCCCGGATTTTCCGGGCAGCCCAGTTTCGGGAGAACCTTACTTGATGTAGCCGGCCTTCGTCATTTCACGCGTGGCCGCGTCCTGCGCTTCGGTCAGCGCCTGGTCCAGCGTCTTCTCCCCGGCGAGCGCGGCGGAGAAGATCTGGCCCACCGTCGTGCCCAGGCCCTGGAATTCGGGAATGGCCACGAACTGCACGCCGACATAGGGCACCGGCTTCACCGAGGGATGAACCGGATCGGCCGCATTGATCGAATCCAGCGTCATCTTGGCGAAGGGCACCTTCTGATATTCAGGATTGGCATAGAGCGAGGAGCGCGTGCCGGGCGGCACATTGGCCCAGCCTTCCTTGCCCGCCACCAGTTCGGTGTAGTGCTTGGACGTGGCCCAGCCGATGAATTTCTGGGCGGCATCCACCTTCTGCGAACCGGCGGGAATGGCGAGTGTCCAGGCCCACAGCCAGTTGCCGCGCTTGCCCAGGCCATTGTCCGGGGCCAGGGCGAAGCCCACCTTGTCGGCAACCTTCGAGTCCTTGGGATTGGTCACGAAGGAGGCCGCCACGGTGGCGTCGATCCACATGCCGCACTTGCCGGAGTTGAACAGCGCCAAGTTCTCGTTGAAGCCGTTGGAGGCCGCGCCCGGAGGGCCATCGGCCTTCATGATGTCGAGATAATATTGCATCGTGGCCTTCCACTCCGGCTGATCGAACTGGGGCTTCCAGTTCTCGTCAAACCAGCGCGCGCCAAAGGAGTTGGAGGTGGCCGTGAGGAACGCCATGTTCTCGCCCCAGCCGGCCTTGCCGCGCAGGCAGATGCCATAGACGCCAGCAGCCTTGTCAGTCATCTTGTCAGCGGCCTGACGGATGAATTCCCAGGTCGGGGCATCCGGCATCTTCAGGCCGGCCTTCTCCATCAGGTCGGTGCGATACATGACCATGGAGCTTTCACCATAGAAGGGCGAGGCCATGAGCTTGCCATCGACGGTGAGACCGCCGGCAATGGCGGGCAGCAGGTCAGCCGGATCATCAACCCCGGTCAGCGGCACCAGCCAGCCCTTCTTGCCCCAGATCGGCACTTCATAGGTGCCGATGGTCAGCACGTCGAACTGCCCGCCCTTGGTGGCAATGTCGGTGGTCACCTTTTCACGCAAGACATTCTCTTCCAGCGTGACCCATTCCAGCTTGATGTCGGGATTGGCCTTGGTGAAATCATCGGTCAGGCCCTGCATGCGGATCATGTCACCGTTGTTGACGGTGGCAATGGTGAGCGTTGTTTCAGCCAGGGCCGTGCCGGACAGCGCGGCAAACATCAGGGAGCCGAGGACTCCCGCGACAACAGTCTTCATGAAAACCTCCCATACATTCTGGGCATTTGCCCAGATAACGAGCAATATATCACGCCGCGTGAGAAATTCTGTCAAGGAGGATTCGTTGCTGCGCCGCAATCGTGATGGCGGTCGCTGCCGGATTTCCCTGCCAACGCATTGACGGAACCTACTTTTCCAGAAGCTTCTCGGCCATGCGCTCATTGGTGACGAGGCCATTGATGAGCCGCCCTACCATGGCCCCCTTGACCGCCTTGAGTCGGCCCAGCGCCATGGCCACGCCGGTGACGGGCCGCCGCGCCGGATGATCGAGCGGCACGCTCAGCACCCGGTCATTGGTCAGGCCGTCGATGAGCTGACCCTTCGCGTCATAGGCCCAGCCGGTGATCTCGCCCACGCCCCCCGCCTTCATTAGCGCCCGGACTTCCTCGGGCCGCACGAAGCCGTCGCGCAACAGGGCAGCGTGATCATCCACCGTGCCGATGCCGACGAAGGTGATGTCGGCCTGGGTGGCGAGGTCGATGACATTGCGCAGCGTCGGCTGGGCCAGCAGCAGCGCCTTTTCATGAACCGTATTGGCGATGACCGGCAGCGGCATGGGATAATGCGGGGCCGCCACCCGTTCGCCGATGCGGCTCACCACGTCGAACTGCGAGGCCGAGCCATCGGGCGCGATGTGCCCCACCCGCGACACCAGCTTGTGCTGCGGGCATTCCATCGGGCTCACCTGATCTGCCATGTCGCGCAGCATGCGGCCCGTGCCCATGCCGATGATGACCGGATGCGGCGAGACGAGGTGGCGCTCCAGTTCCGCCGCCGCCGCCTGCGCCACACCCAGAGTCTCCGACGCCGAAGCGGGATCGGCGGGCACCACCTCGCAGCGGTCGAGCCCATAGGCATCCCGCAACTGCCGGGCAAGGTCGATGCAGCGGCCGATGGGGTGGTCGAGGCGCACCTTGATCAGCCGGGCGCTCACCGCCAGCGATACCAGGCGCTGCGCCGTCTGGCGCGACACGCCAAGCTTACGGGCAATTTCATCCTGGGTATTGCCCGCGATGTAATAGAGCCAGCCCGCGCGCGCCGCGTCGTCGAGCTTGATCTGGTCGGGATCGGGTTTGCGCGCCATGGGTTACGTCCTCAGTCCTTGAATGATAGGCCAGACGGCACTGTCAGCAAATCCCCAGTGCGACAAAGGCCTGCTGCAATTCCGGCATGGTGGCAATGACCCGATGCGGCTTCACATCATCTGGCAGGTGGTAGCCCGCCTTCATGTGCGCCCCGCCCTGGAACTGCCAGACCGCCATGCCCGCCGCCAGCCCGGCGCGCACCCCCATCTCGCTGTCTTCGATCACCAGGCAGGCCTCTGGCGCCACACCCATCTGCGCGGCGGCGTGAAGAAACAGATCCGGCGCCGGCTTGGGATGGGCCACCATGTGAGCCAGAAAGCAGCGGCCCTCGAACCAGTCCTGCAAGCCCGCGCCCTCAAGCGAGGCGGCAAGCCGCTCCGGCCCGGAACTGGTGGCAAGGCAACAGGGCACCTTGAGCGCCGCCAGCACCTGCCGCACCCCCGCCATGGGCTGCAACTGCGCCCGCAGCAGGGGAAACAAATGCGCCCGGTAGCGCGGCTCGAAATCCGTCGGCAGGGCCACGCCGAAACGCTCAATGCATTTCTGTGCCGAAACGGCAAAGCTGCGGCCCAGAAAATCATCACGGAAAATGTCGAGGGTGATGGGCAGGCCGAGATCAGCCATCATGCCCATGAGCAGCCCCGCCGACAGCATCTCGCTGTCCACCACCACGCCGTCACAGTCAAAAATGACAAGGCCGGGCGTGGTCATGGCGCACTACGCACTGACCAGCCGATAATCGGCGGCTGCACTTTCATGCATCACCACCCGGCCATTGGGCAGGTCATTGCCGTCGAGCTTCCAGGCAATGTCATCCGGCGTCAGCTTGTAGTGTTGCCAGCGCGCCGTGAGCCTGCGCCGCAATTCGTCCTCCGGCACATCCAGCATCACCGTGAGATCAAACAGCGCCCGCAACTGCGCCCAGGGCGCGCGTTGCAGCAGCAGGTAATTGCCCTCGGCCACGATGATGGCGGCACTGGCGGGAATGATGCGCGCCCCCGCCCGCGCAATCTCGATGGCGCGGTCGAACACCGGCACTGCCACTTCCGCCTCGTCGCGCGACCGCAGCCGCTTCAGCATCTGGGCAAAGCCGCCCACGTCGAAGGTGTCAGGTGCTCCTTTCCGCGCCCGGATGCCCCATTGATTGAGCAACAGGTCATCATAGTGATAGCCGTCCATGGGCAGCAGCGCGGCGAGTCCAGGCTGGGCGGCATTCAGGTCATCGACCAGTTTTTCCGCCAGTGTCGACTTGCCCGAACCCGGCGCGCCCGCGATGGCAGCGATGGTGCGCCGCGCCGGATCGGCGTCACGCAGCAGCTTCACCAGTCCCGCGACATCGATCGACCGCATGATGACCTCCTTCAGCTTTCCCGGCGGCCCGCGCCCGCAGCCTTGCCCGGCCTTTTGCGGCGCGGCTTGGCCACGGCAGGATAGCGCCGCACCAGCTCTTCAATATAGCCCGTGGCCACCCAGTCGCGCAGGCGGCCGAGCATGGCAAGAAAACTGTGCTGTTCCGCCACCGACAGGGGCGACAGCATCAACTGCTCCAGCTCCAGGCTGAGGGGCTTGGCCCTGGCGCGCAGGGCTTCACCCTTGGCCGTGGCGAAAAGTTCAAAGCGCCGCGCATCATTGCTGGCGTTGCGGCGCTGGATCAAGCCCGCCTTGATCAGGCGCGACAGGATGCGTGAGGTGGCGCTCCGTTCAAACTTGGTCTCGGCAGCCAGTTGCGTGAAGGTGATGCCGGGCGTCGCCGCCACGAGGCGCAACACCCGCAATTCATGGACATTAAGGCCAAAGCGTTGTTCGAACAGACCGTCGGCCATGCCGATGCCGTCCTCGGCCAGACTGACGAGATGATAGGTCAGGCTTTGCTTGAGCATGGCCTAGCTGTGCCCCAGGTGCGGAATTGTTGCAAGAGCCATGCAATTTCAACATACAACTATTGCATTTTGCAACTAATTATGCCAGGACTGACGCCTGCGCGGGTTGCCGGCGCTTCCCGCCCAGGGAGGAACCCATGACCAGCACCCGCGTTTCAGCCATCAGCGCCCCGCGCCTGATCGCCGCCTGCACCATTGGCAATGCGCTTGAATTCTACGACTTCGTTGTCTTCAGCTTTTTCGCCCGCACCATCGGGCAATTGTTTTTCCCTTCCGGCGACCAGACCGTGCAATTGCTCTCGGCCTTCGCCACCTATGGCGTCGGCTTTTTCCTGCGGCCCCTGGGCGGGGTCATCCTCGGCGCCTATGCCGACCACGTCGGCCGCAAGCGCACCACCGTGCTCTCGCTGATGCTCATGGCCCTCGGCACCGCCATGATCGGCATCGCCCCCACCTATGCCTCTGCCGGCGTTTTCGGCCCCATCGTCGTGGTGCTGGGCCGGCTCATTCAGGGCTTCTCGGCCGGTGGCGAAGTGGGCGCCGCCACCACGCTCCTGGCTGAATATGCCCCCAAGGAACGGCGCGGCTTCTATGGTGCCTGGCAGTTGGCCAGCCAGGGCTTCGCCATTCTGGTGGCGGCCACCATGGCCTGGATCATCAACACCTCCATGACCCCCGAAACCGTCACCGCCTGGGGCTGGCGCATTCCCTTCATCCTCGGCATCCTGATCGTGCCCATCGGCATGTGGCTGCTGAACGTGCTGGAAGAAACCCACGCCAACAAGAACAGCGAAAAGACCCGTAATGTCTCGTCCCTCCGCCTCGCGCTGACCGAACATCTCGGCAAGGTCATCGCCGGCGTGGCCATGGTCATCGGCGGCACCGCGGCCAATGCGGTCATCGTGCTCTACATGGCAACCTACGCCGTGACCCAACTGAAAATGGCACCGGCCACCGGCCTTCTCGCCGGCATCACGGCGGGCATCGTCACCCTGGTGGCCTCGCCCATCGGCGGCTGGTTGTCGGACATCCATGGCCGCCGGACTGTGGCCTTCGTCTCCTATCTTCTCCTGCTGCTGCTCATCTACCCGGCCTTCCTCTATCTCAACGCCTACCCGACACTTGCCACCCTGCTTCTGGTCGTGGCCGGTCTCTCGGTGCTGAACGCCACCGGCGGAGCCACCATCATCATCACCCTGGCGGAAATCTTCCCCGTCGAGGTCAGGGCCACCGGCATGTCGCTGGTCTATGCCCTGGGCGTGGCCATCTTCGGCGGCTTCGGCCAGTTCATCGTCACCTGGCTGATCAAAGCCACCGGCAGCCCCATTGCCCCGGCCTATTACGTCATGGCCTGCGCCGTGGCGACACTCCTTGCGCTCCGTGCCATTCCCGAAATGAAGGGGCGCGCCCTGAACTGAAGGGCCACCGGCGGAGGCTCCGGCCTTCGCCGGTATTTTTTCTGTGCTTCATGTGCGGACGTGGCCTATCTCTGGCCACGCCGGAGAAGGGAGACCATCATGCAGGTCATTGAACGCATTGCCGCCCACCATGACGAACTGACCGCCATCCGACGCGACATTCATGCCCACCCGGAAATCGGCTTTCACGAAAAGCGCACCTCGGCCCTGGTGGCGGAGAAGCTGAAGGCCTGGGGCGTGGATGAGATCACCACCGGAATCGGCGGCACCGGTCTGGTGGGCGTCATCCGTGGCACGGGGCCAGGCCCCACCGTGGGCCTGCGCGCCGACATGGATGCCCTGCCCATGACCGAGGAAACCAACCTGCCCTATGCCTCCAAAAACCCCGGTGCCTTCCATGGCTGCGGCCATGACGGCCACACCGCCATGCTGCTCGGCGCGGCGCGCTACCTCGCCGAGACCCGCAACTTCAAGGGCACGGTGCATCTCATCTTCCAGCCCGCCGAAGAAGGCTGGGGCGGAGCGCTCGCCATGCTCAAGGACGGGCTGTTCGAGCGTTTCCCCTGCGACGAGATCTATGCCATCCACAATTGGCCCAATGCCAACCTCGGCTGGGTCGGCACCACGCCGGGCGTGGCCATGGCGGCCTCCAACAATTTCGACATCGAGATCGTGGGCAAGGGGGCCCACGGCGCCATGCCGCAGCAGGCCAACGACCCCGTGGTGGTGGCGGTCGCCATCGCCCAGGCCCTGCAAACCATCGTCAGCCGCAACGTCGAACCACTGAAGACCGGCATTCTCTCGGTCACCCAGATTCATGCCGGTTCCGCCTATAACGTCATCCCCGAAAGCGCCGCGCTGCACGGCACCCTGCGCAGCTTTGACAATGCCGTGCAGCAATTGATGATCCGCCGCCTCAAGGAGATTGCCCAGGGCCTGGGCCAGGCCTTCGGCGTCACGGTGTCGGTCAAGATCATTCCCGGTTTCAACGCCCTCGCCAACAGCCCTGCCCATGCCGACGCGGCCTGCGCCATTGCCCGCCGCATTGTCGGCGAGGGGAATGTCGATGGTCATGCCGCGCCACTCACCGGCAGCGAGGACTTCGCCGACATGTTGCTGAAGGTGCCGGGAGCCTATCTCTGGCTCGGTCAGTCGCACGGACCGAACCTGCATAACCCGAAATACAATTTCAACGATGCGGTCCTGCCCATCGGCGCCTCGCTCTATGCCCGTCTGGCGGAGGAACGTCTGGCCGCCCTGGCCGGTGCCGCGGAATAGCCGACCTTGCGGCAGGCGGGCCTTGGGCCTATCACGGCGCTTTCCGCCATGATCGCCCATGCCCCCTGACCTGCTGTTCTGGAGTCTTGCGCTGGCCGCCACCTTTCTTGTGGGCGCGTCCAAGGGCGGCTTGCCGCTGGTGGGCATGCTGGCCGTGCCGGTCATGGCGCTGGCCATGCCGGTCACCAGGGCGGCGGGCCTGTTGCTGCCGCTCTATATCCTGAGTGACGCCTATGGCCTGTGGCTCTACCGCCGGGACTACAGCCGCCGCAACATCCTGATCATCACTGCCGCCGCCACCCTGGGCGTGGCACTGGGCTATGCCACCGCCGCCATCACCAGCGATGACCTCGTGACCCTCATCGTCGGCATCATCAGCCTGCTCTACAGCCTCATGGCGCTGGCCAACCTCAGCGCCAGCCGCCCCCCGCGCCCCGCCGCCCTCGGCCCCGGCCTGTTCTGGGGAACGGTCACGGGCTTTACCAGCTTCGTCTCCCACGCCGGCGGGCCGCCCTTCCAGATGTATGTGCTGCCCCAGCGCCTGCCCAAGATGGTTTTCGCCGGCACCAGCACCATCAGCTTCGCCTATATCAACCTGATCAAGCTGCCGCCCTACTGGCTTCTGGGGCAGGTGAACGTCGCCAGCCTCAAGACGGCTGTGGCCCTGGCACCTGCCGCGCTCTTCGGTGCCTGGGCAGGCTATCACCTCACCCGCATCCTGCCGGAGCGCGCCTTTTACCGCTTCGTCGAGACGGCCCTGCTCATCGTCGCGCTGAAACTGATCTGGGACGGGCGCGGCGCGCTCGCCTCATTGGGGCTGTGACACCGGCAGCTTGCGCGCCAGCCAGCCCGGCCCCTTGTCCGAGCCCTTCATCCCTTCCGTCACGTTGATCAGATCCTTCAGGCCCTGCGCCTCCAGCCCCTGCACCACGATGGTGGAGCGGTGGCCGGTGCGGCAGATGAAGGCCAGTTGCTTGTCCGGGTTGGCCGCCTTCAGGGCTTCGATCTGTTCGAGGAAATCCGGGGCCCGCATGTCGATGGTCCTGGCCCCGGTGGCCACCCCCGTCTCGGCCCGCCCCGGGGGTCTCCCCCCAACCCCCGCCTTGTTCTGCCCGGCCCCCGGCCCCGCCCCCACAGCGGGCGGGGCCAACGGCTGTCCGGCCGAGGCCTGCCCCGCCAGCAGAAACAGAATTCCGAAAACCAGTTTGCGCATCGTCTTCTCCCGCACGACATCAATGACTCTGCGGCCATTATAGCCCGGAGACCCCCGCCCGTGACCATGATTTTTGGCAGGCCAGAAACACGCGTCCGTGTTCAACGCACGCCTCCACCGCCACCGGCTCGTTAACGCTGCCGCGTGAAACCGCGCGACCGGACACCAGCCGCAGCCTTTCACCATTCCGATTCCATCTTCGCGCGCCGGGATTCTGTGCTAAGCAACGGCCCGGCCTTCCGGCCCGCCCGGAGGCCTGACAGTGAGGGAGCTTGCAATGCACAAGAGAACATTTCTGAAGGCCGCCGCCGCTGGCGTCTGCCTCATGGCGCTGGGCGCCGCCCCGGCCCTGGCTGAACCCGTCAAGATCGCCATCGCCAGCTTCGGCGACCACCCCCAGCTCAATGCCGCGGTCGATGGCTTCAAGGCCGAACTCGCCGCCGAAGGCCTGAAGGAAGGCACCGACGTCACCTTCACCTTCGACCATGTGAATTTTGACGCCACCCTGGTGCCCCAGATGCTGACCAAGATCGAGGGTGAAAAGCCCGCCCTGATCCTTGCCGTCACCACGCCGGTCGCCCAGATGGCCAAGAATGCCCTGGCCAAGTCGGGCATTCCCATCGTCTTCACCGCCGTCACCGATCCGGTGGCCGCTGGCCTGGTCCCCTCCTGGGACAAGGGCGGCGAGGGCATCACCGGCGCCTCCGACATGCAGGACATTGACGCCACCCTCACCTTCGCGCGCAAGCTTCTGCCCAACGCCAAGACCATCGGCGTGCCCTATAACCCCGGTGAGGCCAATGACGCCGCCCTGGTGAAAATCCTTCAGGACAAGGCCGCTGCCCAGGGCTTTGCCATCGCCGAAGTGGGCGTGGACAATGCCAACGACATTCCCCAGCGCGTGGCGTCTCTCGCGGGCAAGGCCGACCTGGTCTATGTCCCGGCCTCAAACCTCGTGCAGCCCGCCGTGGCCGCCGTGGCCTCGGCCGCGCTTGCCGCCAGGATGCCGGTCATCAACACCGACGAACGTCCGGTGAAGGAAGGCATCGTGCCCGCCTCCTTCTCGGTGAGCTTCGAGAAGATCGGCCAGAACGCCGGCAAGCTGGCGGGCCGCATCCTGAAGGGCGAAAAGCCCGCCGACCTCGCCCCCGTCAAGCCGGTCTATGAGGACCATGCCGTCACCATTTCCAAGAAGGCGGCCGCCGCCTTCGGCATGGCCATCCCCGACAGCTTCGCCGACTGCAACTGCATCGGTGAGTAATCACAGGAAGGCCGGGCCTTGAAAACCCGGCCTTTCTTCTTCGGAGGTTGGTGTGCTCGACGTCAGCAAGGCCCGGCGGGTCTTTCATTCCGGCCAGCCCGATGAAAAGATCGCCCTCGACGGGCTGGATCTCAAACTCGACACGGGCGACTTCGCCGTGGTCATCGGCTCCAATGGCGCGGGAAAATCAACCCTGCTCAACGCCATCTCCGGCGCGCTGACGCTGGACTCCGGCAAGGTCTTCATCAATGGCGCGGATGTCACCAGCATTCCGGTGCACCGCCGCGCCATTCATGTGGCCCGGGTGTTTCAGGATCCCATGAAGGGCACCGCCGCCACCATGACCGTGGCGGAGAACATGCTGCTCGCCGAACTGCGCCACAACCCGGCCAGACTGCGCCGCGGCCTCCCCAAGGACCGCCGCGACTTCTATGCCGAGCAATTGTCCTATCTCCATCTTGGCATGGAAAACCGTCTCGACACGGTCGTCTCCACCCTTTCCGGCGGCCAGCGCCAGTCACTGTCGCTGGTCATGGCGGTGACCGGCACGCCCGACATTCTGCTCCTCGACGAACACACCGCCGCCCTTGACCCGCGCACCGCCGACCTCGTCATGGATGCCACCATCCGCGCCGTCACCGCGCTGAAGCTCACCACCCTCATGGTCACCCACAACATGAAACACGCGGTGGACTGCGGCAACCGCGTGGTCATGCTCGATTCCGGCAAGGTGCGCTTCGAACTCACCGGCGAGGCCAAGAGGACGGCCACCGTCGCCGATCTGGTCAGCCACTTCTCGGTCAAGACCGACCGCATGCTCCTGGGGGCCTGAGACATGCTGGATCTCATCACCCACTTCTGGGCCCTGGTTCCCGTCACCGTCGCGCAAAGCCTCATCCTCAGCTTTGTGGTGCTGGCCATCATGATCCCCTTCCGCATCCTGGGCTTCCCGGACCTGACCAGCGAAGGGGCCTACCCCCTTGGCGGGGCCGTCTGCGCCATGGGGCTGATGGCGGGCTTCAATCCCTGGCTTGCTCTCATCGTCGCCATGGCGGCCGGTTTCCTCGCTGGCTGCGCCACGGCCTTCATCCACCTGCGCTTCCGCATCCATTCGCTGCTGGCGGGCATTCTGGTCATGACCATGCTCTACAGCGTGAACCTCAGGCTGCTCGGCAAGTCGAACCAGCCGGTGTTCAACATCAGGACCATCTTCGCCAGCCTGCCCGAGGCGATGATCAGCGCGGTCGTCATCAAGATCATCGTGGCCGGGGCCATCGCCGCCGCCGTCTTCATTGTGCTGCGCCTCTATTTCCTCACCGAAAGGGGCACGGCCATGCGCGCCGTGGGGGCCAACCCGGACATGGCCGAGGCCAATGGCATCAATGTCTGGACCATGACCATCGGCGGCGTGGGGCTGGCCGGTTCCTTCTCCGCCCTGTCCGGGGCCATCATGGTGCAGAGCCAGGGCTTCGCCGATGTCAACATGGGCTTCGGCATTCTCATCAACGGCCTGGCCGCACTGATGATCGGCGAGGCCATTGTCGGCAAGCAAACACCGGTGCGCCAGCTTGCCGCCCCCTTCGTCGGCACGCTGGTCTATTACCAGCTCATCTCCGTCTGTCTGGTGGCGGGCCTGCCGCCGGGTGACCTGAAGCTCGCCACCGGCCTCTTCGTGCTGGCCATGCTGGCAGGACCGGCGCTCCGTGGCCGGGCGGGACCGGTGCCGCGCGACACCACGCGGGACTGACATGCGCCTTGACCGCATGGACGTCACCCTCGACCATTGGCCGCTGCGCCAGCCCTTCCGCTTTGCCGGTTTCAATGTCGCGGTGCTCGACACGGTGACCGTCACGGTGGCGGCGCAGGGCAAGAGCGGCTGGGGCGAAGGCGTGGCCCCCGTGGTCTTCGACATCACGGCGGAACAGGCGGCAACCGAACTGGAGGGCCTGCGATCGGCCTGCCTGTCGGGCGATGCCCTGGCGGCCTGTGCCAGCCTGCCCCCCGGTCCGGCCCGCAATGCGCTCGACTGCGCGCTGTGGGACCTGCGCGCCAAGCTCACCGGTGAGAGCATCTGGCACCTGGCGGGGCTCGCCGCAGGCCCCGCCGCCCTCACCGTCGATCAATCCATCGGCCTTGCCAGCCCCGAAGCCATGGCCGCCGCTGCCCAAGCCTCGAACCATGCCGTGCTGAAACTGAAGATGGACCAGACCCTGGTGCCGGAGCGCCTTGCCGCCGTGCGCGCCGCCCGGCCCGATGCCGAGATCATCATCGACGCCAACCAGTCCTGGCCACGCGATTTTATCGAGTCCCTCTTGCCCGCCCTTGCCCGTCTGGGCATTGCCATGATCGAGCAGCCGGTGCGGCGCGGGGCCGACGAAACTCTGCGCGGCCTCCAGTCACCCATTGCCATCTTCGCCGACGAAAGCTGCCACACCAGCGCCGATCTTACCCGCCTCGCGCCCCTCTATCAGGGCGTCAACATCAAGCTCGACAAGACGGGCGGCCTCACTGAGGCGCTGGCCCTTGCCCACGCCGCACGCGCACACGGCCTCGGCCTCATGGTGGGCTGCATGGCGGGCACATCGCTCTCCATGGCCCCCGCCTACGTCATTGCCAGCCTGTGCCGCTGGGCCGACCTCGACGGTCCCCTGCTCATCGCCCATGACCGCGCCCACCCCATGCGCTACGCTCAGGGCCAACTCCAGCACTTTGCCCCCGCGCTCTGGGGCTGAGGATCTCGCCATGATTGCCGCGCCCTATCTGCTCTATCTCGGTGAAACGCCGGTGCCGGAAATGGCCAAGACCGCCATCGGTCTGGCCCATTGGCGGCCAGAGCGTTGCCTCGGCCAATGGCGCGAACAGGGGGCCACGGTTGATCTTGGCCTGCCGGACATGGACGCCGCCGAAGCCGCAGCCAGGGGGGCCAGAACCTTGGTCATCGGCACCGCCCTTCCCGGCGGCAAGCTGCCGCCGCACTGGATCGCCAGACTGGTTGACGCCATGGCGGCGGGCCTCGACATCGCCAGCGGCCTGCACCTGCCGCTCGCGGCCGTGCCGGAACTCAAGGCCGCAGCCCTCCGCACCGGGCGCACACTCCACGACGTGCGCCTCACCGGTCAGGCCTTCCCCATCGGCCATGGCACACCACGCAGCGGCCACCGCCTGCTCACCATGGGCACCGACTGCGCCATCGGCAAGAAATACACCGCCCTCGCCATCCACCGCGAATTGACCGCGCGCGGCGTGGACGCCACCTTCCGCGCCACAGGGCAGACCGGCGTTCTCATCGACGGTCACGGCTTTGCCGTTGACGCCATCGTCTGTGATTTTCTGGCAGGTGCCGTGGAAACGCTCTCGCCCTCGGCCGCGCCCGATCACTGGGACATCATCGAGGGCCAGGGGTCGCTGTATCATCCGGCCTATGCCGGGGTCACTCTCGGCCTGCTGCATGGTTCGCAGCCCGATCACTTCATCGTCTGCCATGAGGCGGGCCGCAGCCACCTTCTGGGCTTCGCCGATCACAGGGTCGGCGACATCGCCGCATTGATTGCCCTGACGGTGACTCTGGGCCGCATCGTCAGCCCCGCCATCCGCTGTTCCGGCATCAGCCTCAACCCCGCGCGGCTCGACGAAAAATCCGCCCGCGCCGAAATGGACCGCCTGTCGGCGCAGCACAATCTCCCCGTCTGCGATCCCGTGCGCTTTGATGTGACCGCCATCGTCGATCGCTTGTTAGCTTGATCATTTGGGGGTGATGCGGAGCAGGCGGCCATTGGCCTCGTCGGTCAGCACCAGCACCGATCCATCGGGGGCGACGCGCACATCGCGGATGCGCATGCTGTCATCGCCGATGACGCCGCGCGCCCGCGCCCGGTTCAGCACCACTTCCACCCCGCTCACCACGCCATCCGTCAGCACCAGGCGTTGCAGGGTCTGACCCGCCAGCCCCCCCACCAGCACATTGCCGCGCCATGCGGGAAACAGCGCCCCGTCATAGAAGGCCAGCCCCGATGTGGCGATGGAGGGTTTCCAGTAGTAGAGCGGCTCTTCGATGCCGGAAGCCGAGGTGCCCTGACCGATGGGCGTGCCGTCATAATCCGTGCCATAGGTGACGAAGGGCCAGCCGTAATTGCCGCCCGCGCGCACCACGTTCAGCTCATCGCCGCCCTTGGCCCCATGCTCGGTCATCCACAGGGCCCCGGTTTCCGGGTGCAAGGCCGCGCCCTGGCTGTTGCGGTGGCCGTAGCTCCAGATTTCCGGGCGCTTGCCTGCCTGCCCCACGAAGGGATTGTCCGGCGGCACCGAGCCATCGGCCATGATGCGCACGACCTTGCCGAGATCGGTGCCAAGGTCCTGGGCGCTGTCGCGCTGGCTGTAGCGCTCGCCCAGGGTGATGAAGAGGCTGCCGTCGCGCCCCCACACCAGCCGCGAACCAAAATGCGCCCGGCTGACAATGGCCGGTTCCTGCCGGAAGATCACCTGGACCGGCCCCAGCGCTCCGCCGTCCGCCGTCAGCGTCAGCCTGGCCCGCGCCACCGCTGTGGCGTTGCTCATCATCCCGCGCGGCTCGGCATAGGAAAAATAGATCAGGCCGCTTGCGGCGAAATCAGGTGCCAGCAGCACGTCGAGCAGCCCGCCCTGACCAAAGGCCATCACATCCGGAACCCCGGCAATGGGCGCGGAGATTTTCCCGTCAGGGGTCACGAGACGCAGCCTGCCCGGCCTTTCGCTCACCAGCATGCGCCCATCCGGCAGAACCTGCAGCGCCCAGGGATGATCAAGGCCCGCGGTGACCAGCGCGAGGGTGATCGGCGTCTCCGCCAGCGCCGCTGCATCGGTTTGCGCCGCCAGCGCGCTAGATGAAGCCACCACAAGGGCAGCCAGCACCGCAGCCCATGCCTTCATGCGGATCATTGAAACCTCCATTCGGATGATTGGGACGGCATTTTCATCGTGCAAGGATTTCAGCCGCTTCTGGCGATAATGTGACCTCAGGCAAGCGCCCCAGTCTGATAAAGCCTGACCTTCAGCCCGCCGTGTGAAATGGGGGCCGAAGGCGGCAGGAAGGACAGGCCCGTGGCCCGCGCCAGAGGTGCCTCGGTGGTGATGAGCCCCACCCGCCAGCCCGAAAACCTCTCCCGCAAAACCTGGCCCAGCGCGGCATAGAGTGCGACAAGCTTGGTCTTGTCGCCGATCCGCGCGCCATAGGGCGGATTGACCATGACCAGGCCCGCCGGACCTTCGGGCCGCACGATCTCGCTGATGCTGGCGCGATGAAATTCGGTCACCGCCCCCACCCCGGCGCGCCCGGCATTGGCGCGCGCCATGTCCACCGCCCCGGCATCGCGGTCGCTGCCGAAAAACCGCAACTCTGTCGCACGGCGCGGCGCGGCCTCCTTCAGCGCCGCCCAAGCCGCCGCATCAAAGGTGGCAAGCTGCTCGAAGGCGAAATGCCGTGCCCGCCCCGGTGCCAGGCCAAGCGCCATTTCCGCCGCCTCGATGACAAAGGTGCCAGACCCGCACATGGGATCATAGACCGGCTCGCTGCCGTCATAGCCGCATTGACGCAGCAGCAGCGCGGCCAGGGTTTCGCGCAAGGGCGCCTTGGCCACCGCCGCCTTGGCGCCGCGCTTGTGCAGCAGCCCGCCCGAGGTATCGAGGCTGATGGTGCAGAGATCATCAGCGATGCGTGCCTTCACCACCACCGGCGCATCATCAGCGATGACAGCGCCCAGTTCCTCGTGAATGGCGCGCGCAATGCGTTCCGCCGCCGCACCCGAATGATAGATTTTCGAGCGTGTGCAGGCCGCCTCCACCGCCACCGGCACCTCGCGGCGGAGATACTCCGCCCACGGAAAATCCCGCGCCCGCTTGTCCAGTTGCGCCAGATGCACGGCGCGGAAGGAGCCCACCCGCGCCAGCACCTTCGTCGCCCCGCGCAACATGAGATTGGCGCGCCACACCTCCGGCCAGCGCCCGCGCACCCTCACCCCGCCGGGCAAGGCCTTGATGGCGGCAAAGCCCTGCGCGCGGGCTTCCGCCGCCAGCGCCTGTTCCAGCCCCGGCGTGGTCACCAGATAAATCTCGAAATCAGCCATGCCCTCCCATAGAGCAACCTGAATTTTGATGGAAACAACAAAAGTCAGATAAGTGGCTCGCCATCAATAAGGCCGGGTGGTGGCTTTGCGCCAGAGCAACCGGCGGTCAGTTGGAATCAACTGCCGCCGATAAGTTGCTCGAAAATCAATATGTTGGCGCAACTTTTCTCTCTCAAATCGTTCCGATTTGATCGTCCGTTGCGCCAGCAAAGGCAAAACTGCTCTTGGCCGGGGCGCGACAAAGAAAAAGAGCGCCGAACCGGCGCCCCAAGGCAATCGGGGGCGGCCTGCCGCCGCCCCCTGCCGTGATCATCACTTGATGGCGTCGGTGATCTCCGAGGTCCAGGCCCCCGAAGGCTCCTTGGTGATGATCTTCTGGTCGAGCAGCGCCTTGGCCGTGCGGTCATAGGCCTCGACGATCAGCTTGGCGTCCGGCTCACCAATGAGTTTGGCCACCTCGCCCATCATGCGCTTCTGATGATTTTCGTCCTGGCCGCCATTGTCCATGACGATGCCCGCCGCCTCGTCCGGATTTTCCAGGGCATATTTCCAGCCCTGCATGGAGGCCTTCACGAAGCGCACCATCCTGTCCTTGAAGGCCGGATCCTTGAGCTTGTCCTCCATGGCATAGAGGCCGTCCTCCAGCAGGTCGTTACCCATGGCGGAATAGTTGAACACCACCAGATCCTCCGGCTTGTAGCCCGCGTCCATGAGCTGCCAGTATTCGTTATAGGTCATGACCGAGATGCAGTCGGCCTGCTTCTGAATCAGCGGCTGCACGTCGAAGGACTGCTTCAGCACCGTGACGCCATCCGCCCCGCCCTCGGTCTTCAGGCCCAGTTTGTTCATCCAGGCGAAGAAGGGATATTCGTTGCCGAAGAACCAGACTCCAAGGGTATGCCCCTTGAAGTCGGCTTCGGTCTTGACCGGGCCATTGGCCGGACAGACCAGTTGCATGCCCGCCTTCTTGTAGGGCTGGGCGATGTTGACAAGGCCCACGCCCTTTTCACGCGCGGCCAACGCGCCGCCCATCCAGTCGACGATGACATCGGCCCCGCCGCCCGCGATCACCTGCTCCGGCGCGATGTCGGGGCCACCCGCCTTGATCTCAACGTCAAGGCCGGCATCCTTGTAGAAGCCCTTGTCCTTGGCCACGTAGTAGCCCGCGAACTGCGACTGGGCGACCCACTTCAACTGCAGCGTCACCTTGTCGGCGGCCTGGGCCAGACCCGCCATGAGACTGGCGGAAAAGGCCAGGGCGAGCGAGAACTTGGTCAGTGTTTTCATTTTCTTTCCTCCCGGTTGTTGGCCCCGCCTATCGGCGATAGGACGGGTGCCAGAAAGTTATGGTTCGTTCGATCAGGGTAAGCACTCCATAGAACAGCGATCCCACCACGGCGGCGAGCGCAATCTCGGCCCACACCATATCGAGGTTCATGCGCCCCACCTCGGTCGAGATGCGAAAGCCCATGCCGACGATGGGGGTGCCGAAGAATTCCGCCACGATGGCACCGATCATGGCCAGCGTCGAATTGATCTTCAAGGCGTTGAAGACGAAGGGCATGGCGGCGGGCAGGCGCAGCTTGAACAGGCTCTGCCAGTGATTGGCGGCATAGGTGCGCATCAGGTCACGCTCCATGGAACCAGCGGCGCGCAGCCCCTCCAGCGTGTTCACCAGCATGGGAAAGAAGGTCATGACAATGACCACCGCCGCCTTGGACGGCCAGTCGAAACCGAACCAGATGACCATGATGGGGGCAATGCCGATGATCGGCAGCGCCGAGACCATATTGCCGATGGGCAGCAAGCCCTTGGCAAGGAAGCGATAGCGGTCGGCCAGGAGGGCGACGACGAAACCGGCGAGCGACCCCGCCACGAACCCGAAGAGCACGGCCTTGAGCACGGTCTGGTGAAAATCGGCGGCAAGGATGGGCAGCGAACCCATGATCCTGTGGCCGATGGCGGACGGCGGCGGCAAGAGCACGAAGGGAATGCCGGCGCCGCGCGCGATGGCTTCCCACAGCACCAATATCCAGAAGCCGAAGAGCGCCGGAATGAGCAGGCTCACGAAGGTGCCCGGCCCTTCCGATCCCCGCTTGCCGTCGCCCGACAGAACCGTCACCAGCCGCCAGCCCAGAAGCCACGAGGCCGCCAGCGCGGCATAGAAACCCAGGGTGGCCGTGCCCTCCGCTCCCTTCAGACTGCGGAGCAGGAGCAGCACGGCCGCATGGCCCAGCAGCCCGAAGCTGGCGACAAGCGCCGGCCTTGGCGGGACAGCGAGCGCCCCCAGGGCCGCGAGAACCAGAAACCACAGGATCAGCAGAGGCAGGGCAGTGCCTGATGTGGCGGTGAAGGGCAGGTTGAAAAGGCTGAGCAGCATGAGGCCCAGGGCCACCACCGTATGCCAGTTGAGCCGGAACCTCATGTGGGCCTCGCGCCCATGACGCGGGCCGTGACCCTGCCCGCCACATCGACCAGCGCCACCAGCAGCATGGCCACCACCGAGCCTGCGATCAAGGCCGCCCAGATGTCGATGGTCTGCGAATAATAGGAGCCCGCCAGCAGCTTCGAGCCAATGCCCGCCACCGCGCCCGTGGGCAATTCACCGACGATGGCGCCGACCAGGCTCGCCGCCACCGCCACCTTGATGGAGGTGAAGAAGAAGGGCACCGAGGCCGGCACGCGCAGCTTCCAGAAGGCTTGCCAGGTGCTGGCATCGTAGCTGTGCATGAGGTCGAGGTGCATGGCCTCGGGCGAGCGCAGGCCCTTCACCATGCCCACCGCCACCGGAAAGAAGGACAGGTAGGTGGAGATGAGCGCCTTGGGGATCAGCCCCGTGATGTTCACCGCCGCGAGAATGACGATGATCATGGGTGCCACCGCCAGCATGGGAATGGTCTGGCTGGTGATGATCCATGGCAGGAACGAGCGGTCCAGGGCCGGAATGTGGGTGATGCCCACGGCGATCAACACGCCCAGAACCGTTCCGAAAAGAAAGCCCAGCAGCGTGGAGGAAAGCGTGACCCAGGCGTGATAGACGAGGCTGCGCTTCGAGGTGACGGGAACCCCCAAGGTCGCCTTCCACAGAGCGCTTGCCACCTGATGCGGTGCCGGCATGGTGGGCTTCTGCTGGCGCATGGTCTGGCCCACCAGTTCGCTGGTGGTGACGCTCACGCCCTGGCGCGCGTTGAGGTCGCGCTGATAGGGTGCGTTGAGAAAAAACGTCGCCGCATACCAGCCGATGACAAGCAGCGCGACGATGACTCCCACCGGAAAGATCCGGTCAAACAGCAGGGAGGGTTCGCGCAGCTTGTTCATGGCCGGTCAATCATCATAGGAATGGCCCGCGCGCAAACCGTCGCGCACCTGCTGGGCGATGCGTTGAAACTCCAGCGTCTCGCGGATTTCCAGCGGCCGCTCTGCGCCAAGGTTGCAGTCGATGATCTCATGAATGCGCCCCGGCCGGGGCGACATGACCACGATGCGCGTGGACAGGAACACCGCCTCCGGAATGGAGTGGGTGACAAAGACCACGGTCTTCTTCGTCTGTGCCCAGAGCTTCAAAAGCTGCTCGTTCAGGTGATCGCGCACGATCTCGTCGAGCGCCCCGAAGGGTTCGTCCATCAGCAGCATGGCCGGCTCCACCGCCAGCGCGCGGGCGATGGAGGCGCGCTGCTGCATGCCTCCCGACAGTTGCCAGGGATGTTTCTTCTCGAAGCCCGCAAGATTGACCAGCGCGATATTGTGCTTCACGCGCCGCGCCGCCTCATTTCTGTCGAGGCCCATGACCTCCAGCGGCAAGCCGACATTGGATTCGATGGTGCGCCAGGGAAAAAGCGCGGCCTGCTGGAACACATAGCCATAGGCCCGCTTCTCGCGGGCCTCGTGCGGGCTCATGCCGTTGACCGTGATGGCCCCGCCCGTGGGCTGTTCCAGATCGGCAATGACGCGAAGCAGCGTGGTCTTGCCGCAGCCCGATGGCCCGATGAGCGAGACGAATTCACCCGCCTGAATGTCGAGGTTGATGTTGGACAGCGCCTGCACCGGCCCGTCGTGGGTTTCAAACACCAGCGACAGGTCACGCGCCGAGATCACCGGCTTGTCCGTCATGCGCCATCCTTCATCATCACGTCACGTCATCACACGCCACTGGCCGGAATGCCGGTGCGTTCCACCTTGCGCGGCGCCACCACTTCCTTCCACCTGGACAGCGCCGCATTGACCGCACCCTTGGGTTCGCGGCCCACGAATTCACCGTGGCCCGGCTGGACATCGACCGTGCCATCGTTGATCGACAGCCGTCCGCGCGTCAGCACAAAGCGCGGCACACCCGTCACTTCCATGCCCTCGAAGACATTGTAGTCGATGATCGACTGCTGGCCCTTGGCCGAAATGGTCTTCCTGCGCTTGGGGTCCCAGACCACGATGTCGGCATCCGCCCCTTCGATGATGGCACCTTTCTTGGGATACATGTTGAGAATCTTGGCGATGTTGGTGGAGGTGACCGCCACGAATTCATTCATGGTGAGGCGGCCCGTGTTGACCCCCTTGGTCCATAGCATGGGCATGCGGTCTTCAAGCCCGCCGGTGCCGTTGGGGATCCTGGTGAAATCACCGACGCCGGTGCGCTTCTGCCTGGTGGTGAAGGAGCAATGGTCGGTCGCCACCACCTGTAATGAGCCCGCCTGCAACCCTGCCCAGAGCGAATCCTGATGCAGCCTGTTGCGGAACGGCGGTGACATGACGCGCCGCGCCGCATGGTCCCAGTCCTTGTTGAAATACTCGGTTTCATCCAGCACCAGGTGCTGGATCAGCGGCTCGCCATAGACGCGCATGCCCTTCTGGCGCGCCCGGCGGATGGCCTCATGCGCCTGCTCGCACGAGGTATGCACCACATAGAGCGGCACCCCCGCCATGTCGGCGATCATGATGGCGCGGTTGGTGGCCTCGCCCTCGACCTCCGGCGGCCGCGAGTAGGCGTGGGCCTCCGGGCCATTGTTGCCCTCGGCCAGGAGCTTCTGCTGCAATTGCGCAACCACGTCGCCGTTCTCGGCGTGGACCAGCGGCAAGGCCCCCAGTTCGGCGCAGCGCTTGAACGACGAATACATTTCGTCGTCATTGACCATGAGCGCGCCCTTGTAGGCCATGAAGTGCTTGAAGCTGGTGATGCCCTTGTCCACCACCGTCTTCATTTCGTTGAACACCTGTTCGCCCCACCAGGTGATGGCCATGTGGAAGGAATAGTCCGAACATGCCTTCGAGGTCTTGTTGTGCCACATGGCAAGGGCTTCCAGCAGCGACTGGCCGGGCGCGGGCAGGCAGAAGTCCACCACCATGGTGGTGCCGCCGGACAGCGCGGCGCGCGTGCCGCTTTCGAAATCATCCGCCGAATAGGTGCCCATGAAGGGCATTTCCAGATGGGTGTGCGGATCAATACCGCCGGGCATGACGTAGCAGCCGCTGGCGTCCAGTTCCCGCTCTCCCTTGAGGTTGGGGCCGATGGCGGCAATGGTGTCGCCCTGCACCAGCACATCGGCCTTGTAGGTGCGGTCGGCGGTGACGATGGTTCCGTTCCTGATGACGGTGGACATGGGGCTTCCTCCTATTCCACGATTTCGGCCGCTTCGAGCACGGCATGGAGCAGCACATCGGTGCCCGCCGCCGCCCACTCCGGTGAAATCTCTTCCGCCTCGTTGTGCGACAGGCCATCGACACAGGGCGTCATGATCATGACCGTGGGCGCCACGCGATTGACCCAGCAGGCATCGTGGCCCGCGCCGGACACGATATCCATGTGGGAATAGCCGAGGCGCTCGGCCGCTCCCCGCACCACCTTCACCAGTTTCGGGTCAAAGGTCACGGGATCGAAATGCCCCACCGCCTCGATGGCGCAGCCCAGGCCCAGTTCCCTGGCCACCGCATGGGCGGCGCGTTCCACCTCGGCCCGCATGGTGTCGAGCTTGGTCTGGTCGGGCGAGCGCACGTCCACCGTGAAGATCACCTTGCCCGGAATGACATTGCGCGAATTGGGGAAGACCTTGACCTGGCCCACCGCCCCCACCGCGTGCGGCAGATGGCTCATGGCGATCTGATGCACGCGCTCGGTGATGCGCGCCATGCCCAGTCCCGCATTGACGCGCATGTGCATGGGGGTCGAGCCCGTGTGCGCCTCCTTGCCGGTGAGGGTGATTTCCAGCCACCACAGGCCCTGGCCATGGGTGACCACGCCGATGTCCTTCTTCTCCACTTCGAGGATCGGGCCCTGCTCGATGTGCAGCTCGAACATGGCGTGCATCTGGCGCGCGCCCACCGTCTCGTCGCCCACCCAGCCGATGCGTTTCAGTTCATCGCCGAAATTCTTGCCCTCAAGGTCGGTGCGGCCATAGGCATAATCCTGCGTGTGCACCCCGGCGAAGACGCCGGAGGCCAGCATGGGCGGCGCAAAGCGCGCGCCCTCCTCATTGGTCCAGTTAGTGACCACGATGGGATGCCTGGTCTTGATGCCGAGGTCATTGATGGTGCGGACCACCTCCAGCGCGCCCAGAACACCCAGCACACCATCGTATTTGCCGCCCGTGGGCTGGGTGTCGAGGTGCGATCCCATGTAGACCGGCAGCGCCTTGGGGTCGGTGCCGGGGCGCGTGGCGAACATGGTGCCCATGGTGTCCACGCCCAGCGTCATGCCGGCCTCTTCGATCCAGCGCTTGAACAGGGCGCGGCCCAGGGCGTCGAAATCGGTCAGCGTCTGGCGGTTATTGCCGCCCGCCACGCCGGGGCCGATCCCGGCCATCTCCATGAGCGAGTCCCACAGGCGGCCACTGTTGATCTTCATGTTTCCGGTGAGCGCCATGGTCGTCTCCTCAGGCCGCGCGTTTCAGGCAGTCGGCCAGCGTTGCAATGATTCTATCGATCTCGGCCTTGCTGACGATGAGCGGCGGCGACAGGGCGATGATGTCGCCCGTGGTGCGGATCAGCAGACCCTTCTCATAGGCATCAAGGAAGATGGCGAAGGCGCGCTTGGTGGGTTCGCCCGCGATGCTGGCGAGTTCCACCGCCCCGATGAGACCGATGTTGCGGATGTCGATGACATGGGGCAGGCCCTTCAGCGAATGCAGCCCGTCCTCCCAATATTGCGCCAGCTCTCCGGCCCGGGTGAACAACCCCTCCTCCTCATAGACATCGAGCGAGGCCAGCGCCGCTGCACAGGCGATGGGGTGGGCCGAATAGGTATAGCCGTGGAACAGCTCGATCATGTGATCGGGACCGGTCATGAAGGCGTTGTAGATATCCGATGAGGCAAACACCGCCCCCATGGGAATGACACCGGAGTTGATGCCCTTGGCAGTGGTGATGAGATCGGGCGTCACGCCGAAATAGTCGGTGGCGAAGGCCTTGCCCAGGCGCCCGAAGCCGGTGATCACCTCGTCAAAGATCAGCAGGATGTCGTTCTTGCTGCAAATCGCGCGCAGGCGTTCGAGATAGCGCTTGGGCGGAATGAGAACCCCCGTGGACCCTGCCACGGGCTCGACGATGACGGCGGCAATGGTCGAGGCATCGTGCAGCGCGATGATGCGTTCGAGATCGTCGGCGAATTCTTCGCCATGTTCCGGCTGGCCGCGGGAATAGGCGTTGCGGGCGAGGTCATGGGTGTGGCGGATGTGATCGACGCCGGTGAGCAACGAGCCGAAAAATTTTCGGTTGTTGACGATGCCGCCCACCGAAATGCCGCCGAAGTTGACGCCGTGATAGCCGCGCTCGCGTCCGATGAGCCGCGTCTTGGTGCCCTTGCCCCGCGCACGATGATAGGCGATGGCGATCTTGAGCGCCGTCTCCACCGACTCCGAGCCGGAGTTGGTGAAGAAGGCATGGTCGAGCGGACGCGGCAGATAATTGACCAGCCGCGCGGCCAGTTCAAAGGCCTTGGGATGGCCCATCTGGAAGGCCGGCGCATAGTCCATCTGCGCCACCTGCTCCTGCACCGCGCGCACGATCCTGTCGCGGCCATGGCCCGCGTTGCAGCACCACAGGCCCGCCGTGCCGTCGAGCACCTGACGGCCATCATCGGTTTCATAATACATGCCCTTGGCACCCACGAACATGCGCGGGTTGCGCTTGAACTGGCGGTTCGCCGTAAAGGGCATCCAGAAGGCTTCAAGATTGTTCAGTGCCGTGCGCGCCTGGCTCATGCGCTTCTCCCATGGGCTGGGGCAAGCCGCGCGCCAGGGAAGCGCAAAGCCATCATGGCCTTGGATATGACAAGGCAATCTCTGCGCCGCGTGGTGCGCATGCAATCCTCCCTGGCGTTTCCCGTCGCGGCCTTTGCCGTCTTCTGCGCCTGATCAATTGTTGACCAAGCGGTAAAACAGGACGCTAAAAGAGCCGCATCATCAGGTCAACAGGATTCGCGCGGCTTTCTGCCTTGCCCGGCGCGGAAATTCCGCCCATCATGACGAAAATTCAGGCCCGGCCATGGATGTGAGACTGCGCAGGAAAAAACCGGCGGGCAAATCGACCCGCATTCAGGAGGTGAACCGGCGCATCATTCTGGACGCCGCGCTGGAGGTTTTTTCCACCTACGGGTTCCGCGGCTCCACCATCGACCAGATCGCCGACAGGGCGGGCATGTCCAAGCCCAACCTGCTCTATTATTTCAAGCGCAAGCAGGACATCTATGTTTCCGTGCTGGAGGACACTCTGGCCGACTGGCTGCAACCCCTGGCCGACATGGATCCCCTGGGCGATCCTGTCACCGAGTTGCAGCGCTATATCGCGCGCAAGCTCGCCATGTCGGCGGCCCGACCCGAGGCTTCGCGTCTCTTCGCCAACGAAATTCTTCAGGGCGCGCCCGCCATTCAGAAGTTTCTCAGGACCACGCTGAAGGATCTGGTGGACGAAAAGGCCGCTGTGCTGCGCCGCTGGATGACCGACGGCAGGATCGCCGCCGTTGATCCGCATCATCTCATATTCATGATCTGGGCCATGACCCAGCATTATGCCGACTTTGAAACCCAGGTGCGGGCCATCATCGGGTCAGAGGCCGACAGCACCGCCTTCCGCCAGACTGCCGGACAGGCCATCACCACGCTGCTGCTCGACGGGCTGAAGCGGCGGTAGAGCAACCGGCGGTCAGTTGGACTCAACTGCCGCCGACAAGTTGCTCGAAAATCAATATGTTGGCGCAACTTTCCTCGCTCAAATCGTTCCGATTTGATCGTCCGTTGCCCTAACTGATCTCGAAGGCCCACAGGGCGATCAGCGTCACCACAATGCCCGCCACCACGCTGACATGCGGCAACCCGTGGCCGATCAGCGTTTCAATGACCATGACTCCGGCGGGCGTGAGATAGGTATAGGCCATGACCTTGGCCGGCGGCAGGCGCAGGCTCGCATATTGCAAGAGATAGAAGGTGATGGCAGTGGGCACCACCGCCAGCCAGACAATGCCCAGCCATTGCCAGCCCGCCAGCGCGCCCCAGTCGGTCGCCGCAATGGCCCTGGCATCCCACAGCAACAGCAGCACCACGGCGGCGATGAAGGAAAAGAAGGTGAGCCGCACCGGCGGATCGCCGCGCGCCGTCTTCTGCAGAAAGCTGGGATAGGCGGCATAGACAGCACAGCCCAGAAGATAGATGATCTCGCCCCGGCCCAGGGCGAGAGCGCCGAGGCGCGCCAGGCTGCCCCCGAAGACCACCCAGATGGCTCCGAGCCCGGCAATGACCAGAAGCAGCGTGGCCCGGAGTGACAGCCGCCGTCCCAGCACCACAAGGGCGATGCCAGCCGAGAGCAGCGGCACCAGCGCAAAGATCGCCCCCGTGGCCAGGGGGGTCACGGTCTTCAGTGCCTCGAACATGGCCACGAAGAAGACGACATAGATGAGGCCCATGACGCCGCTGCGATAGACCAGCCCGCGATCCACCACCGCTGCGGTGCGGCTCACCATCATGACCCCGGCGAAGACCAGCGAAGCCAGAACGAAACGCATGAAGGTGAGCGGCACGGGCGCGATCGTCCGGGTCAGCAGCGCCCCGATGGAATAGGAGGTGGAGACGAGAAGGCCCAGCGCCACCATGGCGAGATGGGCGCGCCGCGCCTCGCCCGCCGCCATGGCCGCCCCGCCCCGCGCCAGGCTCACCCCTATTCCGCCGCCGTGCAGGTCATCGGGTTGTTGGGATGGGTGGTCCAATTGCCATAGTCGCCGGTGACCTTGCGGCCGGTGCGCGGGTCAACGCTGCCCACCTTCATGGGCCGCATGGTGATGCAGTTCTCCACCGGACAGACATTGACGCAGAGATTGCAGCCCACGCATTCCTCGTCCTTCACCTCGAAATGGCGCACCCCGCCCTTCTCCGCCGTGATGGCCTGATGCGAGGTATCCTCACAGGCGATGTGACAGCGCCCGCACTTGATGCACAGATCCTGATCGATATGGGCCTTGGTCACATAGTTGAGGTTGAGGTATTGCCAGTCGGTGACATTGCCGGAGGCGCGGCCCTGAACCTCGGCAAGCGTCCGGTGGCCCTTGCGGTCCATCCATTCCGACAGGCCGTCGATCATCTCCTGCACTACCTTGAAGCCATAGGTCATGGCCGCCGTGCACACCTGCACCGTGCCGCAGCCCAGGGCAATGAACTCCGCCGCATCGCGCCAGGTGGTCACCCCGCCAATGCCGGAAATGGGCAGGCCCTTCGTCTCGGCGTCGCGGGCGATCTCCGCCACCATGTTGAGCGCGATGGGCTTCACCGCCGGACCGCAATAGCCGCCGTGCGATCCCTTGCCGTCGATGGAAGGCTCCGGCGAGAAGGTGTCGAGATTGACCGAGGTGATGGAGGAAATGGTGTTGATGAGCGAGACCGCATCGGCCCCGCCCTTCTTCGCCGCCCGCGCCGGATAGCGGATGTCGGTGATATTGGGCGTGAGTTTCACGATCACCGGCATGCGCGTGTTCTGCTTGCACCAGCGCGCCACCATCTCGATATATTCCGGCACCTGGCCCACCGCCGCCCCCATGCCGCGCTCGGACATGCCGTGCGGGCAGCCGAAGTTCAATTCGATACCGTCAGCTTCGGTCTCCTCCACGCGCTTCAGGATCGCCTTCCAGCTTTCCTCCTGACAGGGCACCATGAGCGAGACGATCATGGCCCGGTCCGGCCAGTCGCGCTTCACCTGCTTGATCTCCTGCAGATTGATCTCGAGATCGCGGTCGGTGATGAGTTCGATGTTGTTGAGCCCGAGGAGCCTGCGGTCCGCCCCCCAGATGGCGCCATAGCGCGGGCCGGAGACATTGACCACCGGCGGCCCGGCCTCGCCCAGCGTCTTCCACACCACGCCACCCCAGCCCGCCTTGAAGGCGCGCACCACGTTATAGGCCTTGTCGGTGGGCGGCGCGGAAGCCAGCCAGAAGGGATTGGGCGACTTGATACCGACGAAATTGGTGGAAAGGTCAGCCATCGTATCCTCCCTCAGCCCATCACTGCCGCATGAATGCTGTCGGCGGCGCGGCGGCCATCGTCCACCGAAGCCACCGTCAGGTCCTTGCCGCCGAACACGCAGTCGCCGCCCGCCCACACGCCCTTCAGCGACGTGCGGCGCTCGCCATCGACCAGAATGCGGCCCTTCTCCAGCCGCAACACGCCGCCCGTGGGGTCGGTATAGGTCTGGCCAATGGCCTTGAACACCGTGTCACAGGCAAACTCGACCCGCTTGCCCGTGCCCGTGACCTTGCCGTTGCGCTCGGCCGTCTTCTCACAAACGAGGGCGGCCATGCGCCCCGCCTTCTTCTTCACCTTCACCGGCATGACGTTGTGATGGATGACCACGCCCTTGGATTTGGCCAACTCCTGCTCGAAGGACGAAGCACCCATCTTCCCCTGCGCGCGGCGGTAAAGGATCATCACCTCCTCCGCCCCCAGCAGCTTCGACTGCACGGCAATGTCAATGGCGGTCATGCCGCCACCCACCACCGCAATCCGCCGGCCCACCTTCATCTTGGACAGGTCTGAGGCCTGGCGCAGCTCGGCGATGTAATCCACCGCATCATCAATGCCGGGTCCCTCCTCGCCGGAAATGCCGAGCGCATTGACGCCCTGCAATCCGACGCCCAGGAACACCGCGTCATAGTCGCGGCGCAGCGCCTCCAGCTTCAGGTTCTTGCCAAGCGTCTTGCCGTGGTGAACCGTAATGCCGCCCACGCCCATGACATAGGCGGCCTCGCGCCGGGCGAAGTCATCCGTCGCCTTGTAGGCGGCAATGCCATATTCGTTGAGACCGCCCGGCTTCTTGCGCGCCTCGAAGACATCGACCGTGTGGCCATGCAGCGCCAGACGGTGGGCGCAGGCCAGCCCCGCCGGTCCCGCCCCCACCACGGCCATGCGCTTGCCTGTCCTGGCCGCGCGCGTGAAGGGCTGGCGCTTCTGCTCCATCAGGTGGTCGGTGGCATAACGCTGCAACAGGCCGATCTTCACCGGCTTGCCTTCCGCCGTCATGCGCACACAGGCCTGCTCGCACAGGGTCTCGGTGGGGCACACCCGGGCGCACATGCCGCCCAGGATATTCTGCATGAAGATGGTGCGCGCCGCGCCATCGGGATTGCCGGTGCTGATCTCGCGGATGAACAGCGGAATGTCGATCGCGGTCGGGCAGGCCGTCATGCAGGGCGCGTCATGGCAGAAATAGCAGCGGTCGGATTCCACCCGCGCCTCATGCGCGTCGAGTGGCGGATGCAGATCGGAAAAATTGGCCGCGATCTGCGCCTTGGAAAGGCCCTGGTCTGAAACAGCACGGCCCGGCCGCGCCTTGCGGGTCTGCAACGCCATCGTTTCCTCCGTCATCCGGTTTCGTTTTCCGAAACTCTTGGGGGGCGAGACTGCATTGATTTTCCGCTTTGGTCAAATTTTTTATTCTCCGGTCAAATTTGCACCGGCCCAGCCGCACGCCTTGCGGTCGCCCTGCACCGCCATATGGTGTGAGGGCGGGGGCGCAGATCGACCTTCCGGTCAAACAAGGAAAACCGTGATGCGCAGGAAAACGACGAGTCGTGTTGGCGCGGCTGTGACGGCGTATGGAGGCGGGCGAATTCGTCACAATTCAATAACTGGCCGAGGCCGTCGGTCTGGCCGAGCGCCATATCAGCCGCCAGCTACGCCTCCCCTATCTGGCGCCGGAGGTGCTGAAGCGGCTGACCTGCGGTCGCGAGTCATCGGCGGTCAGCCTCTACGACCTGTGTATTCTGGCCGGGGAGACATGGCAGGAGCAGGCTGAGCGGGCGTTTCGCTGACCCTCAATGAAAGCTCGCCTGAAAGGACGTCGCGGTCAGCGAGACATGCGCGTCCAGCGGCGGGTGCAACTCGAACGCCTTTGGCTCGCGCGCGAAGTTCCAGAGCCGGAACAGGGACCATTCCGAACGCCGCTCCTCGGCCACGGCCAGCTCGTTGCGGCTGATGTGGAAGGGTGTGCGTTCCCAGCCGTTCGTCGTTTTAACCTCGATCAGGCGCGGACGACCGTCCGGTGCGAAGCTGGCGATATCGTAGCCGGCACCGTCGCCATCCTCCTCCGACACCCACCGGACCTTGCGCGCAAGATCGTCGCGGCCCGCTGATTTCAGGGCTGCACGTTCGTGCGCCATGACGCGCTCCTCACCGGCGCGGCCGAGGGCGCGGTTCCGCTCGTCTCTCGCCGCGACATCGAATTTGCGGGCGATGTGCAGCATCTGCTCCAGCTCCTGCGGCGGCGGCTGGTTCGACAGCGTGGGCGGCGGCCCGATCCAGATCGGCCGGGCCTCCGCCAGGCCAGTCGGCGCTCCTGCACCCGCATGGCGGTTGAGCCACGCCGGGTTGAGCGCCAGCCAGCGTGCCACAGCATCTACCAGCGTCATCTGGAAATTGAAGGCAGGCTTGTAGCCCGGGATCCAGTCCTCACCCAGACCCTTCAGCCCGGCGCTGATGTTCTGGTGCTTGAACTCGACCGATCCCTCGGACCGATCGTTCAACAGCGGCAGAAGCCCGCGCCGGTGCTCGGCCTTGTTGTAGGGGCGACCAGAGACGTCGTCGGCCAGCATCGCGAAGTAATCCGCGACGATCAGGTCGTTCTCTTGATCTGTCCAGGGCCCGTTCGACATTGCGCCAGGCTAGGGGCGGGAACTGCGTTTGTCATCAGAGACTTCGCGCAAAATTCCCAAGACATACCAACGACCACGCCGCCCGTGTCGCGTCTCCGTCTGCTTTGAAACAAGCCGGAACCAGCGAAACAGGGGCGCAACGCGATCCCGTCAGTTCACTGAAATATATGTGAATTTTGAATCCGTCTCGCCGAGAGCCAAGGGCGGGTGGAAAGAGACGGCGGGCGTTTGGAGACTGATCTCGCGCGGTTGGCCAGTCTCCAAAGGGCGGATGGTCCCTGCAAACCCCTTTGGCACATAAAGAAAAAGGCCCCGCGAGGGACCTGTTTTCGGGTTTGCAATGTGCAAGTGGCGGAGAGGGAGGGATTCTAGATTCTCTTCTAATGCATTGTTTTTTCTACCTTTCAATTCTGCTGGCGCAACACCGTCCTAGCAAACGTCCTAGAATTCTAGACGGTGAGGGCCTTTTAGGGCGGACACTGTGTCGATCGACATCAGCAATTTTTGCGGATGCCATTTGGGGATTTGGAGCCGTGGCAATAAGAAATACTGATTGTCCGGCATACCCGATGAGAGAGAAATGAGAGAACCATATCCCACCCCAGCTTTGACGGGTCGCTTTGAGGCTGCCCTGAAGTACGCTCACGCCCTCCACAGTGCCCAGACGAGGAAGGGCACCGCTATTCCCTATTTCTCACACCTCATGGCAGTTTCTGCCTTGGTTATTGAAAATGGCGGCACGGAAGACCAGGCAATTGCTGCTCTTCTCCATGACGCCGCGGAAGACCAGGGTGGCGCAGCGAGACTCTCAGACGTAAGGGCACGTTTTGGTGAAGCAGTGGCTCAAATTGTGAGTGACTGCACGGACGCCTGGACAGAGCCAAAACCTGCCTGGCGCATGCGCAAGGAGAAATACCTCTCGATATTGCCCAACAAGCCGGTGACATCCCTTTTGGTATCCTTGGCAGACAAGGTCCATAACGCTGAGGCAATCCATCAGGACTTCCTGGAATTGGGTGATGGTCTCTGGTCTCGTTTCAGCGGCGGCGCTGAAGGCACCCGTTGGTACTACCATGAGCTTGCAAAGGTCTTTGCTCAGAAACTGCCTGGCAAACTGAGTCAACGACTTGACAGGGCCGTGTCCGGATTTTCGTGAGCCCGCTTGGTTTCTTTGATGACGGTAGGCAAGGTCCATTCAAATCCTGTTGCCGTTCAGTAGTCCAAACCTTTCGCTCCGTTTTGGCAGACAGGACAGCGCCTTTGCCAGATATCTGAGCCATTGGCACCATACTCGTGGCCACATTTGTCGCAATTTAGAACATAGACCCGCTGACTGTGATCATTTCCAGGTTGGTCAGTCTGACGGGTGACTCTTTGAAAGTTCTTGTTCACATAGCCCAATCTGGTGGTCTGAGCATGCTTCCTGGCCAAATGGCGGTCCCCTCCATTTTTGTCGCCTCTTAAGCGTTTTTTGCCTTTCTTGCCCTCCTCTACGCCCAGGATCCACCCTTCAACACTCGCAATTCCAATGTCGGACGCAGAAAGACTGGGGTTGAGGAGCCTCACAAGACTGCCATCATGGTCCGCACGCCACAACGAGGCCGCTATGCTAAAGGCGTCGTGCTGGTCGCCGGTACGGCCCTCGCGGGCGAAGTCGCGTGACCACAGGGCAGGATAGACCTCGGCGATGGCCGAAAGGCCCGCCGGAATGTCCCAGCCATCGAACGGCCAAAAATGCACACGCTTCCCGAGGCGCTCGCGGATAAAGCGCAGCCACGGAATTCCTGCATGGGTGGATTTCGCTACCTGCCCTGGAACGTCGAAGTGGAATACGGATTTCGCGCTGCCCGCCCATTCCTCGGTCAACCGTCGCCAATGGGCGTTGCCCAGGCGCTTCACACCATTCCCTGCAAAGCTCTCGCGGACGCCATCGACACAGGTGTGATCTTCGTCGGTCGGCCAGTGGCGCTGTAAATCGTCGAGAAAGCGTGGCCAGTCGGGCAACAGACCGTGAACTTCGAAGTAGCGCAGCGGGAAAGAAAATCCGTGGTCGATACCCACCAGCGTCGGCACGCCCTCGGTCAGCCGCTCCACCAGCCATTCGGCGATCCCACGTCGCGTCCAATACTTCTTCGCAGACGGCGGCGGCAGTACTTCCAGAGGCGGCTCTTCGCCTTCGGCCAGATAGACGCGCAAGCCCTTTAGGCTCGAGTTCGGCGTTCCCGCGCCCGAATAGTCAATGCCAATGTAACGCATGAAGGCTTGCATCAATTGCGGTTCAACCCCTGCTCGCCGCGTGTAAACAGAATGTGTTTCCAAAAAGCCTCACGGGCCAGAATCACCTCGTCAGGTGTCGGCGCTGGCCGCGTTTCCAGCAGCGCGAAGCGAAATGACTTGCGGCAATAG
Organism: uncultured Alphaproteobacteria bacterium; assembly: GCA_937872985.1. Lineage (GTDB taxonomy): Bacteria > Pseudomonadota > Alphaproteobacteria > Rhizobiales > Aestuariivirgaceae > Aestuariivirga. Next base: position 25,417 of record CALMUW010000018.1, on the reverse strand, counting down.
TCCAGCGTCGGATCGCTCACGATGGCGCGAAGTTCCACGTTTCCGCCGTGACCGCTGGCGGCATAGTCGCGCCAACGCGACCAGATGCCCTGATTGCCAAAGGCCGAACCGATGTAACGCTTGCCCGTGGCAGTGTCGGATATCAGATAGACACCCTTCACGCTGGAAAGCGCCGCCTGCCAGTCTGGCCGAGCGTTACGCACCAGCGTTTCCAACTCCTCGAAAGACAGGTCGATATCTTCGAAGCCCGGAAATGACCGCCCGGAATAGGGCTCGCGCAAAATCTCCTGCACCTCGAAACCGGGATAGTGGTTCTCCAGCTTCACCCGCGTCGCGCGCTCGCGATAAGCGGATCGCAGCTTTAATCGCCCGAGAAAACCCTTGCCTTCCGCGGTGAGTTCCACCTCGTAGCGATCGGCATGGCGGGCGAGCACGCGGAACACGCCGCCGAACAGCCAAATGTCGGGCTCGTGGTAGAACTGAATCAGCGAAAAGATGAATGGCCGATTGAAGTCATCGCGCGCTGGTCGGTACTCCTGCCAGCCTTGCCATTCGCGCTTGTCGCGCGCCCAGACTTCGAGCGGCTGATTTTGCTGGTTCCAGCGGGCGAAGTGAAGCTTGTAGTTTTCTGGCGCCTCAATCGGCCAAATGTCAGCAACCCGGATCATCGGATCGGCGCCCCATCATTGCGCGTACGCAGCCCCGAAGGGTCTGGTCCGAGCGAACCGTCGCCCGGCAGGGAGATCATCTCACACTCTCGACAAAACTGCGAAGTTCCACGTACAGCCTAACGAATTGTTTCTCCAGTTCTTGCTCGTCCATTCTTATCAACCATTCATACGTAAATGGGTCTGTGCGGGTGTCGTCCCTTCTAACGGTATGCAAGAACACGTTGGCCGTCTTCTTCAGGCTATAGAGTGCGTCCCGATTCTGACCTTTCGGCAATTTTCCCCGTTGCTTTGCACTCTTAAGCAAGTCTTCAAGGTCCTTACCCTCGGCACCTGCGTGATCCCGCAATACCGATTCCAATACGGAACGCATCAAACCGAAGGCCGACCGTATGGCACCAAAGACAAAGGCTTTTTGAGCGTCTTCTAAGTTTGCCAAAAGACCAATTGTCTTGCCCAAACTCTCCCTTTTGCTGATTTTTTCCGAGACGTATGTGAAGGGCAACAACTTACGGCGCCTCATTGCGCCACAAACATCAAGCCCAACCTTGTCGATGAGCGTTTCCCATACCTCACGGGCACTGACTTCAGGAGCATCCGTACCAAAGAACTTTCGATAAGCAGTGCGGAACTCGTCTCCCATCACTCCAGTGAGAAACATATAACTGAGCATAGCACTCTGATACATCTGCCCAGTAGCGTTAGCTACCTTCCACCACTGTTCTTCTCCTATAGCGCTACGTGGTATGGAGACAGTAGCGCTGCCGTCTTCGCTGCGGGATAGATTTATAATCGCGATTTTATGCAGCGGCTCCCGATAGCGTTCTTCAAAATCACGCCAGGATTTGATGAAGGCTGGGTTGGCATTTCTAAAGTAAGCTTGCGGCATCAAAAGCTCTGCCTCACTCAGCTCGTCAGCGACTGCAACCAGCTTCATGCAGAGATCAAAAATGCTGGAATCTTCACTTGCCTGTTTGACCAGATCCGCTGAACTGTCGCCTGTTCCCAGCTTGAGTTTCTCAAAAAGAGATATGAATCTGGCGACTGTGAGGTCTCTTTCTTCCATACTCATTTCGCCGCCTCCATTTCGCGGTCATTCAACGGCATGAGAGCTTCGGCCAGGAGGGCGTCGAGCAGGCGAAGGCGTGCGAAAACAACCATCCTAAGTCATCCTCGCAAAGCCGCCGCTCATCGCTTGCTGCCAAACGTGAGCATATACGTTTTCAGCCACCAATTTCTTTTCGTCGGGCGTGAAGGGTGGCGAAGGCAAATTCATGAAGATCCCGTCGAGGATGAACGCTTCCACCTCGCCCTTTGTTTGTTCCTTTTCCCAGAAACGATCGAGTTCCGCGAGGCGGGCCTTGATAGAGGCAAGCATATCCCGGCTTGCTTGCTTGACGCGCTCGCGGTCGGTCTTGGTCAGGTCCTCCCGCTTCAATAGATCGAACATCGCCAATTCTTCGTCGGTAAGGTTTTCGCGCGCGGCCCTCTCCTGTTCCTCATCGAGGCTCTGCACTAGCTCCAGGAGCCGATTGAAGGTTTCCTCGATGGTCGTGCGATCCTTCTCGTTGTTGTAATCAGCGATGATGCCCTCATATTTCACCTGGTAATCCATCCGCATCGGATTGCGGGCCAGCATATCGGCGAGTTTCTGCTCGACGACATCGCGGATATCCTGAAGCACGGTGGCCTTGCGCCGCACCTTCTTGGCGAACTCGTCACGAAGCTTATCGAGATCAATCCTGCTGAGATCAAAGGTCAGCCCTTCCGCCTGATCTTCACCAGGCGCCTGGGTGCGAATTGTTTCGTTGACGATCCGGTGCAATTCCTTGAGCAAGGCAGTCACATCCGCGGTATCGCGTCGTTCGGTCAGCTTCTTGTAGATCGCTTCGATGTTGTCGTGCCGCTCGGCGAAGGCCCACGCGCTCGGCTCAACCAACAGAGCTTTGAACCGGCTAAACACCTCGCGGGCCATGATCTCAAAACGTCGTTTGGTCTCGTCGCTTGAATAGACTGCCTCCACCGCGTCGGCGAGGCCCATGATCCGTGCAAAGCCCTTCGCGCCGAGTAAGTTCTTCGGATCAAAGCCAAGGCCCCGCAAATGGGCCTCGACGGCCTCCATCGCTTCGAGGAGCGCCTGTACCCGCTCCTCGATCGGCGCGACTATATCCTCACCGCTTGCGTCATCCTCGTCGAGTGCGTACTGCGCCAGCGCTGCCCGAAGACTTGCCAGCATCCCGTTATAATCGACGATCAGACCGTGATCCTTACCGGGATAGACGCGGTTCGCCCTCGCTATGGCCTGCATCAGCGTATGCGCCTTCATCGGCTTATCGATGTAAAGCGTCGACAGGCATTCCACGTCAAAGCCGGTCAGCCACATGGCGCAGACGATTGCCACGCGGAACGGGTGTTTTGGGTTCTTGAAAGCAGTCTCGACATCGACGCGTTCGCCGCCCTCCACCTCGAACCCCTTCTTCATCCGCTCACGGTGAGGGATGATATCGAAGTCCCACTTCCTGAAATCAGCGACCTCGTTCTGGGCTTCGCTGATGATGATTTCGACGATGGTTTCATCGAGCCATTGCGCCTGCTTTTCCAGCTTGTCGGCCTGCTCAGGCAGCGCGGGGCGTCGGGTTTAAGCTTCCGACCCCGCCGCTGCGGCGCGATGGCCCTGGGACCCCCCCCGCGCCCCGCCCCCTTTGTCCCGCCAGCGCGGCATTATCCGCTGGTGCATCCGCGCACAGGTAATCTTGTCGATACAGACGAACAGCGACTTGCCGGATTCCCACCGCGTCGCGCAGTGCTCGACGAAATCCGCCGCGATCTTGTCGAGGCGTTCGTCAGCCGTGACCACCTCGTAATCCTTACCGAGCAGCTTATCGAGCAACGCCGACTGATCCGGGTCGAGATCGGCCTGCTCGATCTTTTCGGCCATCCGCTCGTTCAGGTCGGCATGCGCCAGCCCGAGCTTCCCCCCTCGATTTTCATAGACGAGCTTGACGGTTGCGCCATCTTCCTCGGAACGCTTGAAATTGTATTGCGAGACATAGCCGCCGAAGATGCGCTTGGTGATCTCGTCCTGCTTGAACAGCGGCGTGCCGGTGAAGCCGATGAACGCGGCGTTCGGCAGCGCTACGCGCATATTGCGTGCGAGCCTGCCCGATTGGGTCCGGTGCGCCTCGTCCGAAATCACGATGATGTCGTCGCGCTCGCTATAGGGTTTTTTCGGGTCCACATCCTGGTTGAACTTGTGGATCAGGCTGAAGATGTAGCGATGGTTCTCCTTCAGCAGATTTTCGAGGTCTGCGCCGGAAGCCGCACGCGGCGTGGCATCATCGGCAATGCCCGTTCCCACGAAGGTTTTGTAAATCTGGCTATCGAGGTCCTGTCTGTCAGTCATCAGCAGGAAGGTAAAATTGCCCTCAACCTTGCGACGCACCTTCTCAGCGAAGAAGGCCATGGAATAGCTCTTGCCGGAACCTTGAGTGTGCCAGAACACGCCGAGTCGCCCGAGTTCCGGGTGCGCCCGCTCGATGATGCTGACCGGCCCTTGAGGAATGAACGACGCCGACGCGGGCAGGCCCGCTTCTTTCGCCTCGGCAATCCGCTTCCGGTCCGCGATGGCGCGCTTTTCCAGCGGCAATTCGATCACGCGGTGCTGAAGCCGCTTCTCGGGTGGAAACTCCCGCTTCAATTCCTCCTGACGCGCGACAGACGCCACGGCACGGTTGACGCCGAGAACCTGATGGTTGCGCGCCACCACCTTGCGGGTTTTGCCAGCCTTGCTCTCGTCAAACAGGATGAAGTTCTCGATGATGTCGAGCAGTCGGTCATGCGCCAGCATGCCGTCGAGCAGCGCCTCGGCATCCACCTTGCCCTTGTCGGCTTCGTCCTGGCGCTTCCACTCGTAGAAATGATCCCATTCGCTGGTAATCGAGCCGTAGCGGGCACGGTCTCCATTCGAGACGATTAGGAAGGCGTTGTGGTGGAAGGCATGGGCGATGACATTCTCGTCCATGTAGTCGCGCAGATTGCCGTCGAACCCGGCGCGGATATTCTTGTAGACCGCCTTCAGCTCGATGAAGACCAGTGGCAGGCCATTGACGAAGCAGACGAGATCTGCGCGGCGGTTGTAGTTCGGCGTGCGCAGGCCGGTGAGTTTCAACTCGCGCACAGCGAGAAAGCGGTTTGCGCCAGGCTTGTTGTCGAAGTCGATCACGCGGGCGCGGGCGTCGCGACGCTGGCCGTTGGCGTCCCGCCAGGAAGCCGGCACGCCATTGCGGATCGACCGCGCGAAATCCTGATTGTGCTGCACCATCGAACGGCTGAAATCATGCAGGGTGAGCGCCCGCAACGCATCGGCTATGGCGGATGGCGGCAAGTCGGGGTTCAGGCGTTCAAGTGCCTCGCGCAGGTCGCGGGTGAGCACCGCTTCCGTCGTGTCCTTGCGACCTAGGGTGCCACCCGGCCCAAAGGTCTCCTCGTTGAAGGCGTAGACGGTGTCCCAGCCGAGCGTGTCCTTCAGATGCGCGGCGAAGGTCGCCTGCACCAGCCGGTCCTCGCTGTTGATGCCCGTCACCGCCATAGCAATCCCAAACTCACAGCATCACCTTAAAGGCCGTACGTACTCCGGTCGGTTCTCCCGAGGTTTTCCGCCGATAGCCCGATATTCCACCATCCTGGGAGATTTTCACTCCGAGGCCCAAAGTCGCAAGCTGTTTGGCAGCGGCAGTTCTGCCCCCCCCAGTACTTCCACCCTTAATCTTCAAGATCGCGCCCACGGCTATAACGCTGCCTTCGTGGTCGATTACTGTTGCTCCATCAATCGCGGCCAGTTCTTGGCGCAAGGTTCGATCAAGCTCGTGAAATTTCTTCCCGTTTACGATGCGCGCAATGGCTTTAGCCTTGTCCGAATCGCCCTCTGACAGCAAGTCCGTGTTCGCGATCATGGCTTCAGCCAGTTTCGTGCTGCCTGCAGCGATCACTCCAAGACAAGCGCCAGTACGTGCGAAGGAAGCATCCAGAGCGGTTTCGTAAATCGCCTCTCGGATATCTTCATCTTTCGGTACGCCCATCTGGCGAATGATCGGCCAATGAGTCAAAAAATGCCAGTTGCCGCTTCGCCGTGCGAAAAGAAGCTGACCATCACGGAAGATGAGAATTTCGCCAAGCCTATTTAAGATAACCGCCACCCTACCCTTACCCCCCGATGTCCAAGCCGCAATGGCCGAGTGACGCCACGGGCAATATCCTTTTGCAGATGGCGTCGCATCAAGGACAATATGACCAGCAAAATTGAGATGCTTCGATAGCGTCAGCATCGTATCGAAGCCGTTTGAAAGAACCGCGAAGAAGTCTTCCTTGGCGATATCTGAGAGTGGCAATGCCTTGGTGCCTGAGATTTCTGGGTCAATCCCGATCGCACTGGCGATGGGTGAACCTTCGTAAAGCCGCGTGGCCCAACGTGCCATTTGATCGATCACCTCTAAGAGCCTCGCCCCACCTCCTGATTCTGCTGCAGCTTCTGCAACCACACGGCGCTGAAAAGTCGAGAGAAGGTCAGCCTTAAGCGGTCCCTTTAGCTCATCTGACATCCGCTCCAGCACAGACACATAGGCTTCAATAACCCTTGTTTCACGTGCAGGGTCAGTCTTCTGGGCGAATGGCTGATCTCGGCGAAACTGCAGCCGGTAGTTATCCGCACGGTTTACCTTGAAGCCAATGGTCTGCGGATCTACGAAAGCGACTGTGCTATCAGACGATGTAGAAGAAACCGAAGCAGAGTCGATGCTGGCGCCGGAAAAAAAGGGCAGCAGATAGGCTCTCGAAATTTCACGCAGCAGTGCTTCATCCATGTGCTTCGAGAGTGACGCCCCGGGCTTGGTATTCATACGGCGATCTCCCCGTTCATGAGGCGAGGCAGGAGCAGGTCGCGAGCTTGGGCAAGTTTGCGGTTCTGATTGTCGAGATTTGCAATCTGTTTGAACATTCCACCGACTGCGTCATCAAAAAGCGTTCGAAGGAGATCGGGCGGAACAGCTACGAAGTATCGGTCAAAGCAACTCGGTTGTACCCGTTGGCGACCCGATGATCCGATCATGCTTCTGACGGCATTCTCCCTGAAGCCCGGCTCGCGCGCAGTCAAATATACAAAGAAGTTGCTGACCGTTCGCCCTCTGAGAATGATGAACTCCGTAGAACCACATGCGACCTCATCATCCGCGAGGAATTGTACGAACCCCGTCTTTCCATTCTCAAGGCACGGTGTGATCCGTGCGAAAAGAGTGTCACCGTTTCGAAAACGCACGCTAGTTGTTGCTTGCCGCTTCTCAAATGGCGTCAGATCGACAACCATCCCCACTTCCGACAATGCGGCCATCGGCACATAAGTTATTGTGCCGTCATCATCACGCGGCATTCTTGGGTTGACCTCGAACGCATCCGACGCGCATAGCCGTTCCCACCCCTCGGGCAGGCCGTCGATGATCTTGACGTGTTCGTGACCGGGGAAGCGGAAGTGGACGAACCACTCGCGGTAGAGCATCCGCGCCGCCTCCTCCAGCAAGGCAATCCGCCGCCGGTTGTTCCCGATCAGGTCGTCGTAGGCGGAGAGGATGTCGCCAATTTTTGTTTGCGCTTCCTTCGGCGGCACAGGAACAGGAATCTTGTGGAAGTCACCTACTCTGGCGTGTTCAACGGTTGCCCCCATTCCCGCGCCCCTAATCCAGCCCTGGACGGCGGTGCTTTGAAGAGCATAGGCAAGAAATCTCCCGTCCATCTTTTCGGGATCTGCCCTGTAGTGAAACAAGCGCTGACCCAAAAAGACCTTGTCATCGGAGGTTAATCGCCCAACATCGCCTAACGGCGCTTCCCGCGTTAAGAAGACATCACCGCGTTCAGGAACCAAACGCCTCGTCCAGCGCTCATAGGTTTCAAGTGTTACATAGCGGACGTTTTCTGCATCCACAAAGCCACCGCGAACATTTGTTGTTCGAAGCATCTTGTATGGCGTTTGATAGTCAACAATTGGTGCTGTTCGATTCACGCAATCGACTACGTGCGAACACACTTGGCTAATCGGAAGTGTTGGCCAACTCACGCCCCAAACTCCTCGAAGTTCTTGGCAATCCGCGCCGCCAGTTCTGCCGCTTCCTCGTTCAGCCCCTTCAGGTCGATATGAATTGCCCGCAACGCCTCCTCGAAATCGAAATCCTCGTCCATCTCCTCCGGCGCAACGCCGACATAGCGGCCCGGCGTCAGGCTCCAGTCATGCGCAGCGATGGTGGCGCGATCGACGCGCTTCACCAGCCCCTCGACGTCGCGTAAACTCGCGTCTGGGAAACGCTCTTGCAACCAGTCTGCCTGCTTCACGAAATAGCGTGCCTGCCGCAGCGCCTCCACCACCGCCGCCCGCGCCTCGCCCAGGGCCTTGCGCGCCCGGTTCACCTCGGCATTGTTCCAGGCGTCAGCATCGCGCGCCGCCAAGTCCTTCACCGCAATGTCGATCACCCGGCCTGAAAGCTTCGCGGCAAGGTCGATCTGCTTGGTCAGGTCCCGGCAGCGATCGGCCAGCGGGTGGAATGCCCCCCGTGCCGCATTCAGCCCGGCATTGTCCCGCGCCGCATTGGCCCACGCCTTCCCCTGATCCGCCGCCTCCTTGCCGAAGGCTTCGATATCCGCCGACAACGTCGCCTGCGCGCTGGTGAGTTCATCCCACGGCCCCGCCAACGGATCGTCCTTGCGCTTCAGCTTGGCGAAGGGCTCTAGCAGATCGGAAAGCTTGCCCAGCGCCTCCTCGTAAACCTCCAGGGGCTTTTGCGCCTGTGCGCCCAGCGCCACGGCTTCGGTCAGATAGCTTTCGACCAGCTTCAGGAAGCGATCCTGCTGCCCGCGATAGAGCCAGATGATGGCGGCAATGTTCTTCTGCTGTTCGCGCGAGAAATCGCAGACTGAGCGCGAGATTTTGCGGAAAATCTGCCGCGCATCGAGCATCAGCACATGGTCGCGCCGCGCATCGTCCTTCTCCTTCGTCCGGTCGAAGAACCAGAGCTGGCAGGGCACCGTGCGCGTGTAGAAGAAGTTGCCGCGAATATCGATCATCACATCGACGGCGCCGGTCTCGACCAGCTTCTGGCGCACGGTGGCTTCATCCCGGCCCGCGCTGGACGCCTGCGAGGACATCACCACGCCCGCCCGGCCCTTGTCGTTCAGGTAGCTGTAGAAATACGACATCCAGAGATAGTTGGCGTTCGAGACCTTCTTGCCCTTGTTGACACCCGGCAAGCCGAACGGCAGGCGCTTGTCGCCTTTCACCTTTTCGGCGTCCACCTCGTCCACGTTGAAGGGCGGATTGGCCATCACGAAGTTGCACTTGCCGACAAGCTCGTGCGGGTCCTTGTAATAGGTGATGGCTTCATTTCCGGCCCGGATCGTGCCTTGCAGGCCATGCACCGCGAGATTGATCTGCGCCAGCTTGGCGGTCGTCTCATTCTTCTCATGGCCATAGAAGGTCACGCGCTTCATCGTGTCCTGGCCCGCATCCTCGATGAAGTGGCTCGACTGCACGAACATGCCGCCCGAGCCGCAGGCCGGATCGAGGATCACGCCGTGATCCGGCTCGATCACGTTGACGATGGTTTGCACGATCGAAGGCGGCGTGAAGAACTCGCCGCCATCATGCGCGCCCTGCTTCGAGAACTCGGCGAGGAAGTATTCATAGATGCGACCGAACACATCGCCCGAGGCGCTGCGCAGGCCCTCGGAATCGAACATGCGCATCATTTCCTCAAGGACGCTGCCCTCGAAGCGCCCGTAATCCTTCGGCAACTGGCCCGCGAGCGGGGGGAAGGCCGCTTCAATTGCCTCCATCGCACCGGTAAGCGCCGCGCCGAGATTGCCGTCCTTGGGGGTCTTGAGGATCACATCGAACCGCGCCGCCTCCGGCAGGTTCAACGCGCGGCGGCGGGTGAAATCGGCTTCCACAAGCGGGCGGTGCGGCATCTTGCCCGCCTTCTTGTCGGCTTCGATGGCGGCCTGCGCCTCATAGAATCGGTTCGTAGCGTGGCGCAGGAAAATCAGGCCCATGATGGGAATGAAATACTCGTTCGACGCCAGATTGGAGTTGGCCCGCAGATTGTCGGCGATCTTCCAAAGGCCAGATTCGAACTTCTCAAGCCCTTGCATGTGATCAGCGATCATGGCGAACCCATGAGATTGCCTTGCTAACATCCCATTCCAAGCGGAAGGGTTGGTATTGCCGGAAACTGTAGTTCAATTCTTCCACCGTCTGTTTCAAGGTCAACTTCCCAATCTGGTCAGGTTATAGCCTACAATCTCTAAAACTAGTATTGTAGGCAAGCCCCCAATCATCTGTGGTTAGAAGCCTTCCGTAGCTCGCCTACAGTTGCCCACGGCTCTCTTTGACGTGAAACAAGGGGCAAGTTTCTTCATAGTTTCTCACTCTGCATTGCATGGAAGCCGGGTTTCATGCGCGCCCTCTGGCCAAGGTTCTCGGACCAGCCACAGCGCTTGCACTCTATTTCCCCCTGATCACTGGTTGGTCCCAGACGCAACTGCCTGGCAGTGACTGGATCGGTGCCCTTGCACATGTAGTCTAGCCTATTCTGAAAGTTGCCTGGCCTGTTTCGAGGCTGAACGTCTACGGCACTCTCTGAGATTGATCCAGCAAGTCGAGCCGCCATTGCCTCAAACTCCGCCGCGAAGACGGGCGGAATGTGCAGCATGATATGCGTGTGAAAGTTCAAGCCTCTGTTTTCATGGACATAGATCCAGAAGAGATGGACTTTTCGGGCTTTAAGCCATTGAGCGACTCTACGACGGAATTCTTTCAGGATCGCCGGAGCTTTTTCAGTATCGAAGCTGACATCACCGAAATGGGTCAACGACCACGTTACCGTCAAAAACGTGTTTAGATGGAAGCCGAGCTTGCGGGCAAAGGTATCCGCCTCCCGGAGACCATGAACTTGGGCCGGTTTCAGCCTCTTTCTGTTCTTTGCTCGCTGATACTTTGCTCTCCTCATCCACAGCGTTTTTGGTCCGCGCTTTTTAGGCATCTGGGTAGAATTCCATTCTTTGAAAGCCTTAGAAGCTTAGAATTTGACCCAGGAAGGCCGTCGCGCTGCCGGTGAGGGTTCCACCAGAAAATCGCGAATGCCAATCCTGGGCCAATTCTGAAGCCCTGGGAGGGCAATTCCAGACTATTTGTCGGTCTCACCCATGAGTTCGCGGGTGAAGCGAGCAAGTTCCTGCTCCAGGATGACGCTGCGGCGACCGATTTTCGAGATCTTGATTTCACCGCGGGCAGCAGCGGAATAGATCGCGGACCGGGAAATCGACAAGCGCTTGGCCGCTTCGTCGAGGGTATGGGCAAGGATGTCAGACATGTAGTTGCTCCAATGTTCGTCCCCGTGTTGTTGGGGCGTGCCGAAACACTAGGAAGACCGAGGGACCGTCAGAAGTGGTTTAGTTGTTGTCGTCAAAATCGCGACTCTACGATGCCTTTTTTGCTGCGCTGACGGTTTTCGACATTGAATTTCTTGATCATTTGGCCAACTGCCCCAAGCGTCGGCTTGAACGAATTTTCTGGAATCTGATCCAAGAACGCAGTCAAAAATTCTGCAAACTGCGACGTGAAGAAGGAACTCCCCCCGCGCGGACCATCCGTCTCGGGGTTACGGAGCTTGCTCTGGATTGGAAGAGACGCATCGTCTGGATAAAGGATTTGCTTCAAGCTGAGGAGCAACCGATACTTCGGTCTCCACCCCTTTGGTCCACGTTCGACCTTGCTGGACGCCGACAACAGTTCCTCTGCTTTCGCCCGGGACTCCTTGCTCAACTCGGTCAACAGCAGTCGGTATTTTTGAGTCTTGATGTGTAGGCTGGCCAAGTGGCGACAGAGGCGCTGAAGGCGTCTGGTATCCCTCTCTGTCGCACCGGATGAAGCCAGAAGGGTAGTCAGGCCTCGCTCGCCTGGGTGGAACGCAACATCGATTAGCAGATTTGCCGCCCTTTCAACCTCCTTTTGCTTTTTCAGGCTGTTGTCTATGTCCGGCCAGCTCACCTCCGTTATCCAATCCATCCGGAAGTTTACCGCCTCCTTCCTAAGCTGCTCCCTTAGGTCGAGGCTCAGCGGCCTGCCAAGTTTCGTTTCGAAGACCACCCACTGCTCTTCGGTAAATTGAAATCCTCTAACCGCGCCCGAACCAAAGTACGGCACCTTGCGCTTCTGGCGGGGCTTCTTCACGGCAGCCACGTCAGCGCTTCCGGAAGTTGACCACGTTGGCGGTGGGCACCTGATTGCAGTAGGCGGCCCAGTCGTCCGTCAGCCTGCGCCGCTTCTCGAAGAGATCACCCCGCCTGTAGGCTTCCTCCGCCTTGTCCCGAATGCGGTGGCCAAGTGCCATCTCCAGAACTTCGTTCGGGTAGTGCGTGGTCTCGGAACCCCAGTCCCTGAAAGTAGACCGAAAACCATGGGTGGTGACCTCGGTCTGCCCCATCCTTTTCAGGAGTTGCAGCATTGCCATGTTGCTGAGGGGCGACTTGGGCTGCTGACCGGGGAAAACGTAACCCACCTCCCCTATCTGCTTGAGCTTCTCAAGTATCTGGAGTGCGGGGTCTGCGAGGGGAATACGATATTCCTTTCCGGTTTTGGTCCGCGCGCGAGGTATTGTCCACGTCTTGCCCTTCAAATCGAACTCTGCCCAATCCGCCTTCAGGACCTCGCTGGTTCGGGTCGCCGTGAGGATGGCGAATTCGAGGGCCAGCGCCGCGGTCGATTGTCTGGCCCGAAGTAGCTGTAGGAATGCGGGCAGGAGGTTGAAACTCATCGCCCCATGGTGTTTGCGCTTGAGTGGGTCTTGTTTCGGGAGAAGATCCTCTAGGTTACCCTTCCATGCGGCGGGATTTTCTCCTGACCGCAATCCCTCGGCCTTGGCCGCCGCCAAGACCCTCTCAATTCTACCCCGGAGCCTACGTGCGGTTTCAGGTTTCGTAGACCAAATTGGTTGCAGGCACTTGAGCACTGCTGGAACATCAACCTGATCAATGGCGATAGATGACAGCGGTTTGCAGTACTCGGTAAGGGTCATTTTCCACTGGGCTTCGCTTATTTCGCTCCGCCAGTTGCCCGACATCCTCTCCATGTAGGATTTGACATACTCACCAAAGGTGCGGCTAGCACCCTTGGTTAGCTGCGCCCTTTTTCGCTCTTCTATCGGGTCGCGGCCATTCTTCAGACAAGACCTTGCATCGGCGGCCAATTGCCGGGCCTCCGCGAGAGACCGACCTGTGCTTACATCCGCGGAGCCAAGCATCATCTCCCGCTGCTTTCCGTTTTGCCGATACATGAAGACCCAGCGCCGTGCACCGCCAGGTTGGATCGAAAGGTAGAGATTGCCGCCGTCGCTATATCGACCTGGCTCTCGAAATGCGGCAGCCTGCTTTGCCGTCAGCCGGTGAATTGATCGGCTCATGAAGAGACTCCTGACCAAAACGTCCTAGCATTCGTCCTAGCGCCTTATCTGGATGCTGGCAACCGTCGGGAAGCGACGGGGGGCGGTAAACGTCACACAAACGCCTAAAATCCAGCGCTATTGCTACGTCATAGATCTGTGGAGAATGTCTCAAAAGGGAGGAGTGGCGGAGAGGGAGGGATTCGAACCCCCGGTACGGTCACCCGTACTCCGCATTTCGAGTGCGGCGCGATCGACCACTCTGCCACCTCTCCGCAACAGTAGGGGCGTCGCTGCCCCGTGGTCCGGCCCCGCTCATAGCGAAGCCTGACGCTGCTGCCAAGCCCCTCGTGCTGATGCTGGCAAATTGGCAGGAGGCCCCCGCCAAGCCGCCGATTGACAGGCCCCTGCCACCTGCTAGAAAGCGCCCCGTTCAATCGCCTTTTCGCGTGAAAGCCCAGGATGCCCATGCGGCTTAATGACCAAGCCACTTTCATGGACCGGCAGGCCCCCAAGGCCCTTCCGGCGGGCTTCGGCGCGTCCACCCCCAAGACCACCAAAAAGCGTTGAGCCTCGTCCCCCGGCCATCACCCCCGCGGGGGATGATGGCCAGACGATGACGCCCGAAGGCAGGACCCTGGGGTCCGCGGGGGGCGGGAACAACGGAAGGAGACCGTAATGGGTTACAAGGTTGCTGTTGTCGGCGCCACGGGCAACGTGGGCCGCGAAATGCTCAACATTCTCGAAGAGCGCGAATTTCCGGTGGACGAGGTTCACGCCATTGCCTCGCGCCGGTCGCTCGGCGTCGAGGTGTCCTTCGGCGACAGGGTGCTGAAGTGCAAGGATCTGGAGCAGTTCGACTTCTCCACCGTGGATTTCGTGCTCATGTCGGCGGGTTCGGAGGTCTCCAAGGCTTGGTCGCCCAGGATCGGCGCGGCGGGCGCCATCGTCATCGATAATTCCTCGTGCTGGCGCTATGACCCGGAAGTGCCGCTCATCGTGCCGGAGGTGAATGCCCCCGCCCTTGAAACCTATATGAAGCAGAACACGCGGCGCAACATCATCGCCAATCCCAATTGCTCCACCGCCCAGCTGGTGGTGGCGCTGAAGCCCTTGCATGACGCAGCGAGGATCAGGCGCGTGGTCGTGTCCACCTATCAGTCGGTTTCGGGCGCCGGCAAGGAAGCCATGGACGAACTGTGGAACCAGACCAAGGGCATCTTCGTCACCGACCCGCCGACGCCCCGGAAGTTCACCAAGCAGATCGCCTTCAACGTCATTCCCCACATCGACGTGTTCATGGACTCCGGCGACACCAAGGAAGAATGGAAGATGGTGGCCGAGACCAAGAAGATCCTCGACCCCAAGATCAAGCTCACCGCCACCTGTGTGCGCGTGCCGGTCTTCGTCGGCCATTCGGAAGCGGTCAACATCGAATTCGACAAGCCCATCTCGGCCGAAGAGGCCCGCGAGATCCTGCGGGAGGCACCGGGCTGCATGGTGGTGGACAAGCGCGAACCCGGCGGTTACGTGACCCCGGTGGAAGCGGCGGGCGAATATGCCACCTACATCAGCCGCATCCGCGAGGATGCCACCATCGAGAACGGCCTGAACCTGTGGGTGGTCTCCGACAACCTGCGCAAGGGCGCGGCGCTGAACACGGTGCAGATTGCTGAAGCCATCATCAACCGCAACCTGCTGAAGAAGTAAGACCGCGAAGCGGACGAAACAGAACGCGCGGTGGCCGAGGGCCGCCGCGCTTTTTTCATCCCGCCCGCAGCCGCGCCGCCCCGAGAATGGGACCGCCCGCCTCGGCTTGCAGAAGCGCCACGCAATCGCACGGTGTTTCGCCCATCACCTCGCCCGCCGGCAGGGCCAGGCGCATGGGTGCTCCCTGCCACAGCCCGGCGGGGATCAGGCGCTTGGCCACATGATGATAGACCACGTCGTGACCTTCATTTTCGCCGCGCGCAATCTTCACCGGAATTTCTTCAGCGAAGGGAATCAGCATGACGCTGGCGCCCTTGGCCGCCGCTCCCGGACCTGCCTCCACCACCAGCGCATCGCCCTCGCGCCGCAGCGCCAATGACACTGGCAGGGCCTGTGCCTGTGCTTCGGCAATCACCGCCTTCACCCGGGCTTCGTCATTGCCCGGCACATGCGCCCGCCCATTCACCACCAGTTGCGGCGTATAGACCTCGGCATCGCCGCGCGCCTTGGCATAGGCCCGCTGCCGGTCGGAAAATTCGGGCCGGGCCAGTGAGTCCTGCCAGCCGAGATAATCCCAGTAGTCGACGTTATAGGTGAGGGCGATGAGGTTGTTTTCGCCGCACAGGCGGGCCAGAAGCCTGTCGGCGGGTGGACAGGAGGAACAGCCCTGACTGGTGAAAAGTTCAACCACGGCCAGGGCCCTGGCCCCGGTCTGCGCCAGCGCCACATGCGGCGCGGCCAGCGCCCCCAGCCCCAGGCCCAGAACCTGTCGTCGTGAGATGACCCTTGTCCTCGTCATGGCCGAGCTATGACCGAAGGTTTTCTCAAACGCCAGTCAAGACTGGGTGAAAGAACCGCGATAAATCTGCACATGGAAAGCAGCTTTGCGAGCCATGACAAACCCCGCCGGATTGGCACCCGGCGGGGTTGGATGGTGCCAGCGATGGGGTGATTTCACCCCGCCCTGGCGATGTTGCGCAACACGAAATGCAAGATGCCGCCATTCTTGAAGTAGTCGATCTCATCCAGCGTATCGATGCGGCACAGGACCGGGAAGGTCATGGTGCTGCCGTCGGCGCGCGTCACCTCCACCGTCAGCGTGTCGCGCGGCTTCAGGCCCTCGGCCAGACCCTTGATGGTGATCTCTTCATCACCGCGCAGACCCAGGGTCTGCCAGCTCTGCCCCTCTTGGAATTGCAGCGGCACCACGCCCATGCCCACCAGATTGGAGCGGTGGATGCGTTCATAGGATTGGGCGATGACGGCACGCACACCGAGAAGGTTGGTGCCCTTGGCCGCCCAGTCGCGCGATGAGCCATTGCCGTATTCCACCCCGGCGAAAACCACCAGGGGCACCTTCTCGTTGGCATACATCATGGCCGCATCGTAGATGGGCATTTCCGCGCCGTCGGGCTGGTGCAGCGTCAGGCCGCCTTCCTTCACATTGCCCTCGCCATCCTTCACCATGAAGTTCTTGATGCGGATGTTGGCGAAGGTGCCGCGCATCATCACCTCGTGATTGCCGCGCCGCGTGCCATACTGGTTGAAGTCCAGGGGCTTGACCCCCTTGCCCGTGAGGTAGCGCCCGGCGGGCGAGGCCGCCTTGATGGACCCGGCGGGCGAGATGTGGTCGGTCGTTATCTTGTCGCCGAAGAGCGCCAGAACCCGCGCTTTCCTGATGTCGCTGACCGGTGCCGGCGTCATGGTGATGCCCTGGAAATAAGGCGGGTTCTGCACGTAGGTGGACTCGTTGTCCCAGGCATAGGTCTCGCCCCTGGAGGACTTGACGCCGCGCCAGTTGCGGTCGCCCTTGAACACATCGCCATAGCGCTTCTTGAACATGGCGGCGGTGATGTTCTTGCGCACGAAAGCCTCGATCTCCTTGTTGGAGGGCCAGATGTCGCGCAGGTAAACCGGCTTGCCGCCCTTGCCCTTGCCCAGGGGTTCCGTGGTGATGTCGATCTGGGTCGATCCCGCCAGCGCATAGGCCACCACCAAGGGCGGCGAGGCGAGATAGGCCGCCTGCACATCGGGCGATACACGGCCCTCGAAGTTGCGGTTGCCGGAAATCACCGCCGAGGCGACGATGCCGTTCTCGTTGATGGCCTTGGATATGGCGGGGTCCAGCGGCCCGGAATTGCCGATGCAGGTGGTGCAGCCATAGCCCACGAGATAGAAGCCCACCTTGTCCAGCTCCTTCTGCAGGCCGGACTTGGCGAGATATTCGCTGACCACCTGTGACCCCGGCGCAATGGAGGTCTTGACCCAGGGCTTGGCCTTGAGGCCCAGCGCCGCCGCCTTCTTGGCCAGCAGGCCTGCCCCGATGAGCACCGAGGGGTTGGAGGTATTGGTGCAGGAGGTGATGGCGGCGATGACCACGTCGCCATGGCCGATGTCGAAGCCCTTGCCCTCCACCGCCACGCGCTTATCCTTCTCGCCCGGCTTGGCAAAGCCCGCCTTGTCCTTGGGGCTGTCCAGCGCCGACAGGAAGCCCGACTTGATGTCGGCCAGCGGCACGAACTTTTCCGGCCGGTTGGGGCCGGCCATGGCCGACACCACGCTGCCGATGTCCAGTTCCAGCGTGTCGGTGAATACCGGCTCGCCCGCCTTGGCTGTCAGGAACAGGCCCTGCGCCTTGCAATATTTATCCACCAGCGCCACGCGCGCCGCCGTGCGGCCCGAGAGCTTGAGATATTTCAGCGTCACGTCATCGACCGGGAAGAAACCGCAGGTCGCGCCATATTCCGGCGCCATGTTGGCGATGGTGGCACGGTCAGCCAGAGTGAGCGCGGCAAGGCCCGGACCATAGAATTCCACGAACTTGCCGACCACGCCCTTCTTGCGCAGCATCTGGGTCACCAGCAGCACCAGGTCGGTGGCGGTCACCCCCTCCTTCATCTTGCCGGTGAGCTTGAAGCCGATGACCTCCGGCAGCAGCATGGACTGCGGCTGGCCCAGCATGGCGGCCTCGGCCTCGATGCCGCCCACGCCCCAGCCCAGAACACCCAGACCGTTCACCATGGTGGTGTGGCTGTCGGTGCCCACCAGCGTGTCGGGATAGGCCAGGTCGATCTTGCGCCGGGTCTTGCCCTTCACCTCGGTTTCACTGCGGGTCCACACCACCTGCGCCAGATATTCCAGGTTCACCTGGTGGCAGATGCCGGTGCCGGGCGGCACGACGCGGAAATTCTGGAATGCCCCCTGCCCCCACTTCAGGAACTTGTAGCGCTCCTCGTTCTGCTCATATTCGCGCTTGACGTTGGCGGCGAATGCCTGCCGGTTGCCGAAATAATCCACCACCACCGAATGGTCGATGACGAGGTCCACCGGCACCAGCGGATTGATCTTCTGCGGCGACCCCTTCAGCGTCTTCATGCCGTCGCGCATGGCGGCCAGATCGACCACGGCCGGCACACCGGTGAAGTCCTGCATCAAGACGCGCGCCGGGCGGAAGCCCACTTCCTTGTCCTTCTTGCCGCGATTGTTGAGCCAGGCCACGAAACCCTCGATGTCAGCCTTGGTGACCGAGCGTCCGTCCTCGTGGCGCAACAGGTTTTCCAGCAGCACCTTCATGGAATAGGGCAGCGCCGAAATCCCCTTCAGGCCGTTCTTCTCGGCGGCCTTCAGGCTGTAATAGACGTAGGTTTTCGAGCCGGCCTTGAGGCTTTTCCGGCACTTGAAGCTGTCGCGCGACATGGGTCAATGTCCCCCTGCTGTGGTGAGGTGTCACCGCCGCTATAGACAGAAACGGCGCGCAAGACAAATCGACAAAAGATGGTGGTGGCGGCTAGTTTTTCAGCTCGATCTCGATGAAGGCATATTCGCCGGAATTGATGGAAATGACATCATGCTCCACCCCGGCGTGACGGAAATAGGGCACCCCCCGCTTCATGTCGGCAAAGGCCGATCCGTTCTTCGTCTCCAGCCGCAGCTTGCCGTCCATCAGCGGCACCACCACATAGTCGTGGGCATGCCGATGCCAGCCCGTTGCGTCATCCTGCTGAAAGCGGAACTCCGTCACCGTCACCCGCTCATTGTCGATGTGAACAATCGTCTTGGGTGAACCAGCCATGCAATCCTCCGTCCTTGCCGTGCCGGGAGTGAACCGCCACGGCCCAGTCTTGCCACGGGCAAGCCCGCGCCATCAGGGACAATCCTGCGCCAATGGCACCACCACTTACTTAAGGCTGCAAGGAATTCACCTCAAGATGAAGCGCCGGTAAAGATCGCGTCAACGAAACCGCTCAAACCTTCCGTTCCACCAGCATCTTCTTGATCTCGGCGATGGCCTTTGCCGGCGACAGGCCCTTGGGGCAGGCCTTGGCGCAATTCATGATGGTGTGGCAGCGGTATAGCTTGAAGGGGTCCTCGAGATTGTCGAGGCGCGCACCCGTGGCCTCGTCGCGGCTGTCGATCAGCCAGCGATAGGCTTGCAGCAGCACCGCGGGGCCGAGGTAGCGGTCACCATTCCACCAGTAGGACGGGCACGAGGTGGAGCAGCAGGCGCAGAGAATGCACTCATAAAGCCCGTCCAGCAGTTCGCGGTCCTCGCGTGACTGCTTCCATTCCGCCTGCGGCTCCGGCGTCGTGGTCTGGAGCCAGGGCTCGATGGAGCGGTGCTGGGCATAGAAGCGCGTCAGGTCCGGCACCAGGTCCTTCACCACCGGCATGTGCGGCAGCGGATAGATTTTCACCGCGCCCTTCACGTCGCCGCAGGCCTTGAGGCAGGCCAGCGTATTGGTGCCGTCGATGTTCATGGCGCAGGAGCCGCAAATGCCCTCGCGGCACGAGCGCCGGAAGGTCAGCGTCGGGTCCTGCTCGTTCTTGATCTTGATGAGCGCGTCGAGAACCATGGGGCCGCAGGCATCCATGTCGACGTAATAGGTGTCGAGCCGGGGATTCTGGCCGTCATCCGGGGTCCAGCGATAGATGCGGAACTCGCGGATATTGGCGCCCTTGGGCATGGGCCAGGTCTTGCCCTGCTGGACCTTCGAGTTCTTGGGCAGTGCGAATTCAACCATTGAGCCCCTCCCCCTGGTGGGGAGGGGTTGGGGTGGGGGTCTCACCGCCGCCTCCCATTTCGTAGGAAAAGGCCGTCTCCAGCCCCGCCGCATGTCTGATCATATCGACAACACCTTCAAAATTGTCCATCACGTCGCAATTCCAGAAGCGCAGCACCCGATAACCACTCCGCGCAAGTTCAGCCGAGCGCTCGGCATCTTTCCACATGTGGGAAGCGAGACCATGCTGCCCGCCATCAAGTTCGATGATGAGCCGCCGGCCATGGCAAGCAAAATCGGCGATATACCGCCCAAGTGGAACCTGGCGGCGGAAGTGCAGGCCTTCATTCCTCAGCATACGGAGTTCCTGCCAGAGTTTCCGTTCGGCGTCCGTTGCGTTGCGCCGCAGGTGGCGAGCGAAATGATTGGGCATCTACCGCCCCCCACCCCTAACCCCTCCCCTCAGGGGGGAGGGGAACGGCACTGAAAGCTCGTCGCAATCGGATGCATTCCGTCTTGTTCGAGCCTGAAAGTAGACTGGGACCGAGAACGATATCCTGTTGCTGTGCTCGGCTACACCCTTGGCCTTTAAATCTGCCAGCGGCCAAACTTGAATTCCGCCAGCGCCCACTTTGCTGACAGTTACTGCCACTTCATATGGAACAAGTGGTGGCAGGACGATCTTTTCTCCTTCAACTCGACCACGGGCAATCCCCATCTGCGGCTCCTTCTGTGCCACAGCGACTCCATTTGTGGTGTCCAAGAGCGTCTGCCTTACGTAGTCTTGCAGGTTCATATCAATACACCCGCGCCTTGGGCTTGATGTAGTCAATATCCCTGGACAGCGTATAGTCATGCACCGGGCGATAGCCGAGGCTGACCTTCTTCTTTTCCGCATCGGCCCAGGCCAGCGTGTGCTTCATCCAGGTCTTGTCGTCGCGCGCCGGGAAATCCTCGCGCGCATGGGCCCCGCGGCTTTCCTTGCGCGCCAGCGCCCCTTCCACCGTCACCGCCGCCTGGGCGATGAGGTTTTCGAACTCCAGCGTCTCGATGAGATCGGAATTCCACACCAGCGACCGGTCGGTGACGCGAATGTCGGCGGCCTCCTGCCACACGGCGGCAATCTTCTTCGCCCCCTCGGCCAGAACCTCGCCGGTGCGGAACACCGCGCAATTGTCCTGCATGGCGCGCTGCATCTTGAGGCGCAGGGCCGCCGTGGGCTGGCTGCCATTGGCAAAGCGCAGGGCATCAAGCCGCGCCACCGCATATTCGCCCGCATCCGCCGGAAGCTCGGCATGGGCCGCTCCCGCCTTGGTCAGTTCGGCGCAGCGCAAGCCCGCCGCCCGGCCGAAGACCACGAGATCGATGAGCGAGTTGGAGCCCAGACGATTGGCACCGTGCACCGACACGCAGGCCGCCTCGCCCACCGCGAACAGCCCGCGCACGGTCTTTTCCGGGTCCTTCCTGTCGCCCGCCAGAACCTCGCCATGGTAGTTGGTGGGAATGCCGCCCATGTTGTAATGCACCGTTGGCAGCACGGGGATGGGTTCGCGCGTGATGTCCACACCCGCGAAGATGCGCGCCGACTCGGTGATGCCCGGCAGGCGCTCTTCCAGAATTTTCGGATCAAGATGTTCGAGGTGCAGGAACACATGGTCCCTGTGCTCGCCCACGCCCCGGCCCTCGCGGATTTCCACCGTGGATGAGCGCGACACCACATCGCGCGAGGCCAGATCCTTGGCCGAGGGCGCATAGCGTTCCATGAAGCGCTCGCCCTCGGAATTGGTCAGATAGCCGCCTTCGCCGCGCGCCCCTTCGGTGATCAGGCAGCCCGCGCCATAGATGCCGGTGGGGTGAAACTGCACGAACTCCATGTCCTGCAGGGGCAGGCCGGCGCGCAGCACCATGGCGTTGCCGTCGCCGGTGCAGGTGTGGGCCGAGGTGGCGGAGAAATAGGCCCGGCCATAGCCGCCCGTGGCCATGATGGTGTTATGCGCCCGGAAGCGGTGAATGGAGCCATCCTCCATGTTCATGGCGATGACGCCGCGGCAGGCACCGTTCTCCATGATGAGGTCGAGGGCGAAATACTCGATGAAGAATTCGGCCGCATGGCGCAAGCTCTGGCCATAGAGCGTGTGCAGCATGGCGTGGCCGGTGCGGTCGGCGGCGGCACAGGTGCGCTGCACCGGCGGCCCGTCGCCATAGTTCATCATGTGGCCGCCGAAGGGCCGCTGATAGATCTTGCCTTCCTCGGTGCGCGAGAAGGGCAGGCCGAAATGTTCCAGCTCATAGACCGCCGTGGGCGCCTGGCGGCAGAGATATTCGATGGCGTCCTGATCACCCAGCCAGTCGGCCCCCTTCACCGTGTCATACATGTGCCAGCGCCAGTCGTCCGCCCCCATGTTGCCGAGCGAGGCGGCAATGCCGCCCTGGGCCGCCACCGTGTGCGAGCGCGTGGGAAAGACCTTGGAGATGCAGGCCGTCTTCAGGCCCGCCTGGGACGCGCCCAGCGTGGCGCGCAGGCCAGCGCCGCCCGCGCCAACGACCACCACATCAAAGCTGTGATCGGTAATGGGATAGGCCCTGCCGTTCAATGCCACGGACTTGGGCGCCTTCTTGGTTTCCTTGACAGCCATCACACACCAAAGCTCATCTTGACGAGGGCATAGAGCGCCAGCCCCGCCAGCAGCGCGGCATAGGCCTGGTTCAGCAGGAGCGCGGCAAGCTTGGCCACCGGCCCATGCACGTAATCCTCAATCACCACCTGCAGACCCAGCATGGAGTGCCAGATGGCCAGCCCCACGCCCAGCGCCATCAGCACGGCATGGAGCGGATGGGACAGCGACGCCGCCACCTCGGCGCGGGTGGCGCCAAGATGCGCCATCGCGAACCACACCATGTAGAGGCCGAGCGGCACCAGGAAAATGGCGCTCACCCGCTGGTGCCAGAAATGTTCCGTGCCGGAGCCGGAAGCGCCCAGCCCCCGCACCCGCTTCAGCGGGGTTTTCATGTCAGTGCCGGTCTTCATGCCATCACCCAATAGCCCAGGGCCCAGAGCGCCACGGTCAACACCAGCCCGCCGATGAGGCTCCACCACACCATGGTCTCCACCGTATTGAGGTCATAGCCCCGGCCCACGTCCCAGACGAAATGGCGGATGCCGCCCAGCGTGTGGTGAATGAGCGCCCAGGTGAAGCCGAACAGGACGAGCTTGCCCAGCCAGTGGCCGAAGAGCATCTGCACCAGATTGAAATAATCATCCGACAGGGCCGCGGCGAGCAGCCACCAGACGAAGAGCAGCAGCCCGCCGGAGAGCGCCACCCCGGTGATGCGATGCATGATCGACATCATCATGGACAGCATGGGCTTGTAGATCTGGAGATGCGGCGACAGGGGCCGCGCCACGGGTTTCATGTCTGACATGGTGGTTTCCCGGTTGAGAGCATCCGTTTTATCTTGTGCGGCGCACTATGCAAATAGGCCGAAAGCAGGGCAAGCCCACATCGCGGTCCTGTGGTCATCATGCTGTGGATGCATGAAAAAGAGCGCGGGGCCGGGGCATTGTGAAGCGGGCCGGAAACGCCCATATGTGGAAAACGGAAACGCCGGAAAGCCTTGATCCATGACCGAAACGCCCACCCAGATCGTCTGCCCCGCCTGTGATGCCACCAACCGCCTGCCCGGCGGCAAGCCGGCCCTGGAGGCCAAATGCGGCAAATGCCATGCGCCCCTCTTTTCCGGCGAACCCCTGGCGCTGACCGATCACAGTTTCGCGAAGCACATCGGGCGCAACGACATTCCCGTATTGGTGGACTTCTGGGCGGCCTGGTGCGGCCCCTGCCGCATGATGGCCCCGGAATTCGCCAAGGCCACATCCCAGCTTGAGCCGGAGGTGCGCATGGCCAAGCTCGACACCGAGGCGGCCCAGCAGGTCGCCGGCCACCACAACATCAGGTCCATTCCCACCCTCGTCCTGTTCCATCACGGCAAGGAAGTCGCCCGCCAGTCCGGGGCGCTGCCGGCGGGACACATTATCCAGTGGGTGCGCGAGACGCTGCGCGACTAGATCATGGCGCGGGGGCGGATGTCGTGGGCCGCGCTGGTTGTGGCCGTGGTGGCGGGCCTCGCCCTTGTCTGGGCCTCCAGGGCGCGGGTCATTCCCGACCGCTACAACCTGCTTGTGCCGCTGGACCCCACCCTGCCGCTTGACCTTGCCAGCGACGCCAAGCTCTGGCTCGCCGACAAGGATGGCAGGCTCTGCCGTGACGGCTTGAGACAGGCCGTGAACTTCGAGACCATGGCCGCGCGCGCCGGCCCGCCCGGCTGCGCCCGCCGGGACACGGTGACCATTGGCAATCTGTGGCAGGCCAGGCTGCGGCCCGAGGAAATGAACTGCACCATCGCACTCCGGCTTTATCTGCTGGAGCGCCATGTCATCCAGCCTGCCGCGCGCCGCCATTTCAACAGCGCTGTTGCCACCATTGCCCACTTCGGCAGCTATTCCTGCCGCACCATCGCGGGCTCGCGCCGCCTGTCCGAACACGCCACCGCCAATGCCATCGATCTCGCGGGCTTCCGCCTCGCCAATGGCCGTCAGATCAGCCTGAAGAAGGACTGGAACGGAGGCGCGGACGCGCGGGCCTTCCTGCGCGAGGTGCGCGACGGCGCCTGCACCCTGTTCAACACCACGCTGTCACCCGACTATAACGCGGCCCACGCCGACCACTTCCATCTCGACATGGGCCTGTTTCATACCTGTCGCTGACGCATCAACCCGAAAAGTTACAGACTTTTCGGATCAGTTGATGCGCAAAAAAACCAACCCGAAAAGTTACAGACTTTTCGGATCAGTTGATGCGCAAAAAACCAACCCGAAAGGTTGCAGGTTTTTCGGATCAGTTGATGCGCCGAGACTACTGCACGATGACCTTGGTGCCGCGCGGGGTGGCGGCGTAGAGCGCGATCACCTCATTGTTGAGCATGCGGATGCAGCCCGACGAAGCGGCATGGCCGATGGACGAGGGATTATTGGTGCCGTGGATGCGGAAGCCCGTGTCGCCGCGCTTGTTATAGAGATACATGGCCCGCGCCCCCAGCGGATTTTTCGGCCCGCCCGGCATGCCTTCCGCCCACTTGGCGAATTTCGGTTCGCGGTCGATCATCTCGGCGGGCGGCGTCCACACCGGCCATTCCCGTTTCATGCCCACCCGTGCCGTGCCCGACCAGGAGAAGCCCTCGCGGCCCACCGCCACCAGATAGCGCATGGCCCTGCCCCCCGGCATGACCTGATAAAGCGCCCGCTCCGCCGTGCGGATGATGATGGTGCCGGGCCTTTCGCCACTGGCAAAGGGGACCACGCGGCGGCCCGCATAAACCGGGCCGTGGCGCTTCTTGCCGGCGGCCTTGCGGGCGCTGCGTCCCTTGGCCTTCTTCGGCTTGGCCACATAACGCCGCCGGGGCTTGAGGGGGGCTTGGGGCCGCATGGGCGGATAGTCTGATCCGAACAGCCAGCCGCCCGCCGCCGCCGCCGGGCCAGCAAGCCCGGCACTGCCCATCAATCCCGCCA
>CALMUW010000017.1 GCA_937872985.1 uncultured Alphaproteobacteria bacterium | reverse complement strand
AGGAGCGGTCCGCCAGACCCGCCACGCCTTCCGCCGCGAACCGCGCCATCCATTTACGCACGGTCCGAGGGCAGATGCCTGCGGCGCGGGCGACGGCCTCCGGCTTCTGCCCGCCCATCACACGCCTGACAATTGCCTCTCGACCAAGGGGCGTCGTTCGCGCATTCTTGTGGATGTTCATCCGGGTTCTCCTGAGGTTGCTGTCGTTTTGCAACATCAGTCTCCGACGGAACGCCCGGATGGACAACCTATTGAAAGCTCACATCTAGGGCACGGGCTTTTTCACCAGCCCCGGATGACGCGCGGGGCCAAGGCCCGGGGCATGGGCCACTTCCGGACATGGCGGCAGCGCGGCCTTCTCCGCCGCCACGGTGGGTTCGGCCCGTTCCGGGACAGCCCTTGCTGACGGCGGGCTGGCCGGTTTCGGCGCTGCAGCCGCCAGCGCAGGATGCAAGGGTGGTGTGACGGCCGGAGTGTTCAGCACCACATGTTTCGGCGGCATAATGTGCGGACGGGCATCGGCGAGGCGCACAAAGCGATAGCCCTTGGCCTTCAGCGCCAAGAGGGCCTTCGCCACACCGGCCCCTGCCGCTTTCTCCGGGTGATTGACATGGGCCAGCAGCACATCGCCCGCCTTCGCCGCCAGCATCGTCTTCTCCGTCAGGCCGGCGGAAAAGCTGGCCCCGCCATCGGCGGCAATGGAATAGCCGGCCACCTCGTGATGCAGGGCGGCAATCTGTTTCAGGCTTTCCGCCGTGTAAAGCGCCGTGGCCCCGCGATACCAATGGGGCGTCTTGCCGGTGGCGGCCTGCACCGCTGCCGCACCGCCCGCAATTTCCGCAGTCACGCCGGCGGGCGAACCCGCCGCCTTCAGGCCATAGACCGAGACGGGCTGGTCCACGGCGGGCAGATGACGCGCGCCATGATTTTCGATCTCGAAGAGATCGGGATGAGTAACAAGAAGTCTCACGGTGTCGGGATTGCGCTTCAGCCAGCGCGCGGTGGCGAAGATGGTGGCCGGAATTCTCTCCACCACCAGAAGGTCGATGATGCGGTGATCCGCCTTGCCGTCACAGGCATCAAGGGTCAGCGCCAGCGCCGGGGCAGTGTCTCCCGGGGCGATGGCCAGACGCAGGCCCGGCTGCAACAGGGTCTCCGCCCCCGCCGGGGCCGAAGCCACCACTGTGAAGGCCACGGCCGAAATCAAGTTGCGAATCCCCCACATGACCATGCTCATAGCATGGCAATGAAGCGCGGCAAGGCTGTGGAGGAAAACTGGCGCACCCGACAGGATTCGAACCTGTGACCTCTGCCTTCGGAGGGCAGCACTCTATCCATCTGAGCTACGGGTGCTTCAGCCCCCTATAACCTTCCCGCGGGCCGGGGGCAACCGGCCTGTGAGACCGGGCCGACCTGGGGTGAGGAGACGGGAATGACGGGCTGGTTAAGCCGAGGGCAGGTCCGCCTTGGACGTGAGTGGCTCTGGAACAGTTCTTGCTCTGCTACCAAAAGTCGAGTTATGCCGTGTGACAATCCGGCACACAAGGAACTGCCATGGCCACAGCCGCCAGCAAGCCGCGCGTCGAATGGGTCGACATCGCCAAGGGCATCTGCATTGTCCTGGTGGTGATGATGCATTCCACCCTCGGGGTGGAAAAGGCGGTGGGGCATCCGTCCTGGCTCAATCATTTCGTGGAATGGGCCCGCCCCTTCCGCATGCCCGACTTCTTCATGATCTCCGGCCTGTTCCTGGCGTCCCGCATCAATCGGCCATGGCGCGAATATCTCGACAAGAAGGTCATCCACTTCGCCTATTTCTACGTCCTCTGGATGACCATCCAGTTCCTGACCAAGGGCTATGGCATCTATCAGGGCGAGGGAGCGGCGGGCCTGGTCCGCAACTATGCCCTGGGCTTCATCGACCCCTTCGGCACCCTGTGGTTCATCTATCTGCTGGCGGTGTTCTTCGTGGTGGCCAAGGCAACCAGGGGTCTGCCGCCGCTCCTCATCTTCGCCGTGGGAGCGGCCATGGAAGCGGTCCATGCCCATTGGCTCTCCACCACGGGGGAAGCGACCGGATGGCTGCTGATCGACGAGTTCATGGCCAAGTTCGTCTATTTCTACGTGGGCTATTGGCTGGCGCCGCGCATCTTCGCCATGGCGCAACGCTTCAATGCCCTCGGCTCGCTTGCCCTGTTTGCCGGTCTGGTGGTCTGGGGCATCTTTGAATATTTCGCGGTGCTGAGCGGCCACTCCAAGGACCCCGGCGTTTCACTGGCGCTGGGTTTCATCGGGGCGCTGGCGGTGATTGCCACGTCCGTGTTGCTGGCGCGCACGGTTGCGGCCTCCGTCCTCAATGATCTCGGCGCCAATTCCATCGTCGTCTATCTCGCCTTCTTCCTGTTCATGGCCTCGACGCGGGCCGTGCTGCTGCGGCTGGACCTGATCCCCGACACGGGCACGGTGGCGTTGCTTGTCACCTTCGCCGGCGTGGTGGGCCCCGTGCTGCTTCACCTTCTGGTGAAGAACACGCGCCTTGCCTTCCTGTTCAAGCGGCCACAGTGGGCAAAGCTGGCGCCCACGCCGGGGGAATGGCATAGTCCCGGCCATGACCGCAACCAGCCCCGCGAAGCTTGACGCCAACTCCCACCTTTACCTGATCGACGGATCGGGGTTCATTTTCCGCGCCTATCACGCCCTGCCGCCCCTGACCCGCAAGAGCGATGGTGTGCCGGTGGGCGCGGTGCAGGGCTTCGTCAACATGCTGTGGAAGCTCCTGTCGGAAACCGGGCGCGACACCAGGCCCAGCCACATGGCCGTGGTCTTCGACTATTCGGCCAAGACCTTCCGCAATGATTTCTATCCCGACTACAAGGCGAACCGCAGCGAGCCGCCGGACGATCTGCGCCCGCAATTCGGGCTGATC
The DNA here is from genome assembly GCA_937872985.1 of uncultured Alphaproteobacteria bacterium. GTDB lineage: Bacteria > Pseudomonadota > Alphaproteobacteria > Rhizobiales > Aestuariivirgaceae > Aestuariivirga. The sequence continues at coordinate 2,708 of CALMUW010000017.1, read as the reverse complement.
CGCGAGGCGACGCGCGCCTTCAATGTCGCCTGCATCGAGAAGGACGGCTTCGAGGCCGATGACATCATTGCCACCTATGCCCGCGCGGCGGAGGCAGCGGGCGCAACGGTGCGCATCGTCACCTCGGACAAGGACCTGATGCAGCTCGTCTCGGAGCGGGTGCGCCTCCTCGATACCATGAAGGACAAGGAGAGCAGCTTTGCCGAGGTGATGGAGAAATTCGGCGTGGCACCGGACAGGGTCATCGACGTGCAGGCGCTGGCGGGCGACTCGATAGACAATGTGCCGGGCGTTCCGGGCATCGGCCTCAAGACCGGGGCGGAACTCATTACGCTCTATGGCGACCTGGAAACGCTGCTGGCCCGCGCGGGCGAGATCAAGCAGCAGAAGCGCCGGGAAAACCTGCTGGCCCATGCCGAGGCCGCGCGGCTGTCCAAGCGGCTGGTGACGCTGGACGACCAGGTGCCGGACCTGCCGCCCTTCGCCGACCTGGCGGTGGCGGCGCCGCGTGCCTCTGCTGTCATCGGCTTTCTCAAGGCCATGGAATTCGTCAGCGCGACGAAGAAGATTGCCGCCGCGCTGGATGCCGATGCCGGGGCGATCGACGCCGCGCAGGTGCCAGTGAAGTTCTGGCCGCCGGCGGCGGGCGATAACTCCGCCGCCGCAACGCCCATGGTCTCGCGCGGGCCGAGGCCGGCCTCGCGCAGCAAGGCGGAAACGCCGGATGCGTCCGCCGATCTGCGCGCCCGGCCCTTTGGTCAGGATGTGGCGCTCATCACCAGCGCAGCCGCCCTGGAGCGGCTGATGGCGGAAGCGGAACTTTCGGGCCATGTGGCGCTCACCACCGTCGCCTCCTCCATTAACGCCATGACGGCGGAACTGGTGGGGCTGGGCCTGGCGCTGGAACCGGGCAAGGCCTTCTACCTGCCGCTCAATCACCGCGCCCGGGGCGACGGACTCTTCGGCGGCGAAAGGCTGGCGGAGCAACTGGACGAAGCGGCGGCGCTGCAGAGTCTGAAACCGCTGCTGGAAGGGCCGGTCCTGAAGATCGGCCACATGATCAAATTCGACCGGCTGCTGCTGAAGCGGCGCGGCATTGAGCTTACGATCCATGATGATCCGATGCTGCTGTCCTATGTCATCGAGGCGAACCTCACCGGGCACAGCCTCGATGACCTCGCGGAGCGCCATCTCGGCCACCGCCCGCGCAAGGACAAGGAGGTGCTGGGGCAGGGTCGCAATGCGCTGACCCCCGCCACCCTGCCGCCCGCCGATGCCGCCGCCCTCTATGGCGAGGATGCCGACATCGCCCTTCGCCTGTGGGCCACGCTGCGCCCCATGGTGCAGGCCAGGGGCAAGGTCACGGTCTATGAAACGCTGGAGCGCGCCCTCATCGGCCCGCTGGTGGAGATGGAGGTCGCCGGGGTGACGGTGGACCGCCAGGTGCTGGCGCGGCTGTCCTCGCTCTTTGCCCAGAAGCAGGCCGGGGTGGAGGATGATCTCTTCCGGCTGGCGGGCGACAAGTTCAACCCCGGCTCGGCGAAGCAGTTGGCGGACATCCTGTTCGAGCGCATGAAGCTTGCGGGCGGGCGCAAGACCGCCACCGGCCAGTGGAGCACCGATGCCGAGGTGCTGGAGGAACTGGCGGGGTCGGGCGTGGAGATTGCGCAGCGGGCGCTGGACTGGCGCATGTGGAACAAGCTGGCCACCAATTATACCGATGCGCTGCCCGGCTACATCAACCGCGCGACGGGCCGGGTGCACACCAGTTACGCCATGGCCTCGACCACCACGGGGCGGCTGTCGTCCACCGAACCCAATCTCCAGGTCATTCCCATCCGCACCGATGAGGGCCGGGAGATCCGCCGCGCCTTCGTGGCGCCGCCGGGGTCGAAGCTCATTTCCGCCGACTACAGCCAGATCGAATTGCGCGTGCTGGCCCATGTGGCCGACATTCCGCAATTGAAGACGGCCTTTGCCGAGGGGCTGGACATTCACGCCATGACGGCGAGCGAGATGTTCGGCGTGCCGGTTCAGGGCATGGACCCGACGGTGCGCCGCCGCGCCAAGGCCATCAATTTCGGCATTGTCTATGGCATCTCGGCCTTCGGCCTGGCCAACCAGCTGGGCATCAGCCGCGAGGAGGCGGGGCAATATATCAAGACCTATTTCCAGCGCTTCCCCGGCATTCGCGACTACATGGAGGCCATGAAGACCGAGGCCCATGCGCGAGGCCATGTGGAGACCATCTTCGGGCGGCGCTGCCATTTCCCCAAGGTGAAGTCGCCCAATGCCTCGGAACGCTCCAACGCCGAGCGCGCCGCCATCAATGCACCGATCCAGGGATCGGCCGCCGACATCATCCGCCGCGCCATGGTGCGCATGATTCCCGCACTGCGGGCGGAAGGCCTGGGCACGCACATGCTGCTCCAGGTCCATGACGAGCTGGTGTTCGAGGCGCTGGACAAGGACGTGGAGCCGTCACTTCCCGTCATCCGGCGGGTGATGGAACAGGCGGCGGAACCGGCGGTGAGGCTTTCCGTGCCGCTCCAGGTCGATGCCCGCGCCGCCCAGAACTGGGATGAGGCGCATTAGAGCAACCGGCGGTCAGTTGGACTCAACTGCCGCCGATAAGTTGTTCGAAAATCAATATGTTGGCGCAACTTTTCTCTCTCAAATCGTTCCGATTTGATCGTCCGTTGCGCTAG
>CALMUW010000016.1 GCA_937872985.1 uncultured Alphaproteobacteria bacterium | reverse complement strand
GGGTGGGGGGGCTTGGGTATTCAGGGGGGGGAGCGCCGTTGTGGCGGTTGCCGCCATTCTCTTTGCGCTCTTCGCCGGGACCGGCCAGAACGTGGCCGCCATCGCCGCCGTGCTGGCGGTGGCCCTTGGCCAGTTGGTCGCCGCCATTCTCATCTGGCAGCGCCGCGAGGAAGACGACCGCCGCCTGCGCCGCCTCGTTGGTGAAATCAAGAAACTTTCCGGCACGGCGGTGGAGAACCATGACCGTCTGGCCCAGGCCGAGCAGCGCAGCGAAGAGGCCCTGCGCCGCGCCGACCGTTCCGAGCGCAGCCTGGCCCGCGGCATCGGCGAGATCAAGGAACGCTATGAGGATCTGGTGCACTTCCTCAGTCAGGATGTGGTGAACAGCGCGGCCCCGCCGCCCGCCCCCGTCATGGCCATGGCACCGCCCATGACGATGGCGCCGCAGCTTCAGATGCCGCCGCCGGCACCGCTGGCAGCACCCGCCGTCCCGCCCCCCGCTGCGGTGCTGCCCCCGCTCACGGCAGAACCGCGCCTCACCACGCCTCCGCCCCGGCGCGAAAGTCTGCACCTCGCGCTCGAACCGGTGGTCGATGTCCACACCGGCGAGACCGCGCATTACCGCGCGCAACTGGTCATGGTCGACGAATTGGGCGAGGAGGTGGGTCACGCCCGCATCATGGCCAATGCCGATGGCACGGCGCTCCGCCCCGGCCTCGATGTTTTCGCCGCCAGGGAGGCGCTGACCCTGCTGCCCCGGCTCATGGAGCGCAATCCGGCGCTCCGGATTTTCGTGCCGCTGGGGGTTTCCACCCTCATGGATGGGGCCGCCCTCAACCGCATCATCGCCGCCGTGACCGATGCCGGCGCGGCGGGCCGCAACCTTATCCTCGAACTCGCCCACACCGATCTCACCAAGCTGTCCGAGGCGGGCATTGCCGGGGTTGCCATGCTGGCCCGGCGCAAGATCGCGCTCGCCGTCACCGGCGCCGTGGTGGATGGCATCGACCTCTCGTCACTGCGTGATCTCGGCGTCACCTATCTCGGCCTCACGCCGGACACCATCGACCATCAGGACAACCTCGATCAGGATCTCCTGTCCTTCTGCCGCCTGGTGCGGGCGCTGCAAATCCAGCTCATGGTCAATGGCATCACCCGCATGGACACCGCCAAGGCCCTGGCCGGGGTGGCGCGCTTTGCCTCCGGTCCGCTCTATGCGCCGCCGCGCCGGGTAAAATCGCGCGAGGAACGCGACGCCGAGGTCATTCCCCTGCGCGCCGTCGCCTGAGGTCCGCCATGATGCATGACCTGTCGGCGGCTTACCCCGTGTGGTTCTGCGACGTCTGGGGCGTGGTGCATGACGGCCTTGCCCCCAATCCGGCCACGGTTTCCGGCCTTGCCCGCCACCGCGCCAATGGCGGCATGGTGGTGCTGCTCACCAATTCGCCGCGCAGTGCCGCGGGCGTGGCCCGGCAGCTGGACGAGATCGGCGTGTCCCGCAGCGCCTGGGACGGCATCGTCACCTCGGGCGATGTCACCCGCAGCCTCATGCTGGCGGTGCCTGGCGGCAGGCTCTATCACATCGGCCCGCAGCGCGACCTCTCGCTCTTTGCCGGATTGGCCGTGACGCGGGTGCCCTTGGCCCAGGCCAGCGCCGTGGTCTGCACCGGCCTGTTTCACGACGACCGCGAGACGCCGGATGACTACGCCGGGACGCTCACCGCCATGCGCGCCCGCGACCTCACCATGATCTGCGCCAACCCCGACCTTGTGGTGCGGCGGGGGCCGCATCTCATTCCCTGCGCCGGGGCCATCGCCCAGGCCTATGCGGAACGGGGGGGCCGGGTGGAAATGGCGGGCAAGCCCTTCGCCCCCATCTATGATCTTGCCCTGCGCGAGGCCGCCCGCCTGCGCGGCACGGCGGTCGCCAAGGCGCAGGTGCTCGCCATCGGCGACGGACCGGACACCGATGTGAAGGGAGCCGCCGACCAGGGCCTGCCGGTGGTGCTGGTGGCCGATGGCGTGACCGATGCCAGTGCCGGTCTTGACGCCGTGGCGGCAGCAGTGGCGGCGCGCCAGCCCCATGCCCGCATTCTCCGCACCGTCAACGATCTCGCCTGGGACTGATGCCCTGCGGCCTTCCGCCTCGGACGGAAGTCCAGTGACGGGCCGCGCGCCCCCCTGATATGGTGTCGGCAACCATCACGGGAGTGAGCCATGAAGACCCATTACATCGAAGACCTGAGCGAGGGCATGGAAGCAAGCTACGAGCGCACCGTCACCGCCGCCGACATCGAGGCCTTTGCCCAGGTCTCCGGCGACACCAACCCCGTTCACCTCGACGAGGACTATGCCCGGGGCACCATGTTCAAGACCCGCATCGCCCACGGCATGCTGTCGGCGGCCTATATCTCCACCGTGCTCGGCACCAGGCTGCCGGGCCCCGGCTGCATCTACATGTCCCAGTCGCTGAAGTTCCTCGCCCCCGTGCGCATCGGTGACACGGTTGTGACGATGCTGCGCCTCACCAGCCTTGACACGGTGAAGCGCCGCGCCCAATTCCATTGCCAATGCAGCGTCGGCGACAAGAAGGTGGTGGAGGGCGAGGCCATGGTCATGGTCCCGTCCCGGGGATAGGCGGTTCATGGACGTGATAGCGGGCGCTGGGCCCCTGCCGGAGCACCTGCGCGGGGCGGTCATCGCCATCGGCAACTTCGACGGCATGCACCGCGGCCACCAGCAATTGCTGGCGCTGGCCCGCGACCTGGCGAAGGCCGAGGCCAGGCCCTGGGGCGTGGTCACCTTCGAGCCCCACCCCCGCACCTTCTTCTCGCCGGCGGAACCGGTTTTCCGCATCACCCCCCCGGCCCTGAAGGCGCGCCTTGCCGCCGCCCTGGGGGCGGATTTTCTCGTTTCCATTCCCTTTGACACCACGCTGGCCATGCTGGCGGCGGACGACTTTGTGCGCCAGCACCTGGTGCAGCGTCTGGGCGCGGCCCATGTGGTCACGGGCTATGACTTCCACTTCGGCAAGGGTCGCAAGGGCAGCCCGGAAACCCTGGCCGCCAATGGCAGGACCCATGGCTTCGGCGTCACCATCGTCGATCAGGTGGCGGACGAGGCGGGCGGCGCGCCCTTCTCGTCCAGTTCCATCCGTGCCGCCCTGCGCCACGGCCATGTCCGCAATGCGGCGCGCGAGCTGGGCTATCACTGGCTGGTGCTGGGCGAGGTGGTGAAGGGCGACCAGCGCGGGCGCACCCTGGGCTTTCCCACCGCCAATATCATTCTCGACCCCGGCGTCGAACTTTATCGCGGCATCTACGCGGTCTTCGCCCGCGACGCGGAGGCCGCCCCCGGCACCGCATCCTGGCGGGGGGCGGCCTATTTCGGCGACCGGCCCACCTTCATGACCGGGCGCTCCTATCTCGAAGTCCATATGCTGGACGACAATCCCGCCCTCTATGGTCGCAGGCTGCTGGTATCCTTCGTCGATCTCGTCCGCCGCGACCAGAGCTTCGCGTCCGTCGCTGACCTGCTGGCGCAGATCACGGCCGATTGTGCCGTGGCGCGCACCATTCTTGCCGATGAGCAGGCATACCCCGGCCTGGCGGAGTTTCCGCTGGCCCGGCTCCAGGCCGCAGGACTGCTCTGATCAGTCCTTCACCGCGTCGTGCGCCGGGTCGAGCAGCCGGTGCAGATGGACGATGAAATAGCGCATCTGGGCATTGTCGATGGTCTCGCGCGCCTTGGCCAGCCAGGCCTCATGGGCGGCGGCATAATTGGGATAGAAGCCCACCACGTCGAGGTGCGCCAGATCCTTGAAGGTCACATGGCGCACATCCGAAAGCTCACCGCCGAAAACGAGATGGAGCAACTGCTTTCTGGCGGCGGATCTGGGCTTGCTGGTCATGGTGTCTCCACGAGTCGTTGATGAAGCTGTGCATGGCGCGCCGCGCCCGCCGCCAGCACGCCGTCCTGCACGCTGCCGATGCGGTTATAGACCATGGCGCGGCCCGCCATGTCGGTCATGCGGCCGCCCGCTTCCTGCACCAGAAGCTGGCCTGCCGCAAGATCCCAGTCGTTCTTGGCGCCGAGCGACAGGGCCGCATCGAGACTGCCCTCCGCCACCCGCGCCAGTCGCAGCAGCAAGGGATGTTCGCCCGGCCATTCCGGTGTGATGCCATGCACCAGAAGCGGGGTCAGCGCCCGCCGTGTGCCCATCATCCGGCAGCCCGGAAGCCCGCCATCGGTCACCGTCAGCCGCGTGTCATTGCGCCAGGCACCGCCTGCCGCCATGGCGTGATAGAAATCATCCGTCAGCGGACGATAGATTGCCGCGGCCACCGGCGCCCCATCCTGCACCAGCGCGCCGGTGACACACCACTCGGTGCCGCCCCGGGCGAAGGCGCGGGTGCCGTCGATGGGGTCCACGATCCACAGCAGCCGCTTTTGCAGCCGCGCCGGGTCATCGGCGGTTTCCTCGGAAAGCCAGCCATAGTGAGGCCGCGCCGCCAGCAATTCCGCCTTGAGAAAGCGGTCCACCTCCCGGTCGGTTTCCGTGAGGAAGGACCCATCGGGCTTGTGCCAGCTCGCAACGCCCGCACGGAAGCGGTCGCGCGCCATCAGGCCCGCCTGCCGCACCTTCTCGAACAGCAGGGCCGCATCCTGCGCCAGGTTGAAGTCAGCGTCCGGCAAGCGTCAAGCCCTCCACCAGCACGCTCGGCGCATTGACGCTGCCACGAAATTCCAGGTCATCGGCGGGGGTCAACTGCCGGAACATGTCGCGCAGGTTGCCCGCGATCGTCACCTCGCTCACCGGATAGACGGCAATGCCATTCTCGATCCAGAAACCGGAAGCCCCCCGGCTGTAGTCGCCGTTCACCACATTGGCCCCGGAACCGATGAGCTCCATCACCAGAAGCCCGCGCGCCACACCGGCCATCATGTCGGCGAGCGGCGTCGTGCCCCTGGCCAGCGTCAGATTGGTCACCGATGGCGACGGCGGCGAGGCCAGCCCGCGTGCGCCATGGCCGGTGGGCGGCAAGCCCAACTGGCGCGCGCTGTGCAGGTCAAGAACGAAGTCGGTCAACACGCCATCGGCCACCAGATCCATGGCGCGCGTGACGAGACCCTCGCCGTCAAAGGGCCGCGACGCCAGCCCGCGCCGCCGCAGCGGATCATCGCTGATGGTGATGCCGGGGCGGAACAGGGCCTTGCCCCGGTCGTTCTTCAGGAAGGACGCGCCATTGGCCACCGTCTGGCCGTTGATGGCCGCTGCGAGGTGCATGAGAAGACTCGAGGCCACGCGGCGGTCGAAGATCACCGGCACCGCCTGCGAGGCGAGCTTGCGCGGAGAAAGACGCTTCACCGCCCGGGTGCCGGCCTCGGTGCCCACGGTCACGGGATCGCGCAAGTCCTCCACATGGCAGGCGGAGGAGTGGCCATAGTCGCGCTCCATGCCCGTGCCTGTGCCGGCAATGGCGGAAATGGAAAAGCCGGTGGTGGTGCGGCCGTAGCCGCCGGCAAAGCCCTGCGAAGTGGCCAGCGCCACCTGCCGCCGGCTGGTGGAGGCGGATGCGCCCTCGCATTGCGTGACCCCGTCCACGGCCAGCGCCGCCGCCTCCGCCGCCAGGGCCATGGCCTTGAGATCGGCCTCGCCGGGCAGGGTGGCGGCGGCAAGGTCGAGGTCAGGAATGCTGTGCGCCAGAAGATCGGGACCGGCCAGACCCGCAAGCGGATCAGCGGGGGCCCGCCGCGCCATGGCCACGGCGCGTTCCGCCAGCCTCGTCAGAGCGGCCCCGTCAAGCGTGCTGCCGCAAACCGTGGCCGAGGACTGGCCGACGAAGACGCGCACGCCCACCTCGCGCGCCTCGGCGCGTTCCAGTTTTTCCACCGCGCCATGGCGCAAGTGCAGCGTCACGTCCTGCCGGTCGATGGCCATGGCGTCGGCTCCGTCCGCCCCGCAGCCCATGGCGCGGGCCACCACATCCACCGCCAATTGGTTCAGGGAGCCATCGGTCACAGCACGGAATCCATGACCAGAGCCGCCACCAGGATGAGGCCGAATATGCGGTTTGACTTGAACAGCGCCAGACACAGCGCGCTGTCATTGCCGTTGAAGTGTTTCACCTGCCAGGCCGCATGCAGCGCCGCCGCCGCCACCCCGAGATGGGCAATGACCCCGCCCCCTGCGGCCAGGATCGCGGCATCGATGAGGATCAAGGCCGCGCCAAAGAAGATGATGAGCCAGCGCCCGGTGGCCGCGCCGAACATCAGTGCTGTGGATTTGACCCCGATCAGGATGTCGTCCTCCTTGTCCTGGTGGGCATAGATGGTGTCATAGGCCAGCGTCCAGAAGATGCCCCCGGCATAGAGCAGCACCGGCGCCAGCGCGAGACCGCCATGCAGGGCCGCCCAGCCCACCAGCGCCCCCCAGTTGAAGGCAAGGCCCAGCACCAGCTGCGGCCAGTGGGTCACGCGCTTCATGAAGGGATAGATGGCGACGATGGCCAGCGAGGCACTCGCCAGCACCACCGTGTAGCGGTTGAACTGCACCAGGATGGCGAGGCCTGCCAGCAGTTGCGCCACCACGAAGGCCCGCGCCTGCATCCGGCTCACCTGGCCGGAGGGCAGGGGGCGCGAGCGGGTGCGCGCCACCTGGGCATCGAAGCGGTAATCGGCGAGATCGTTATGGGTGCAGCCCGCGCCCCGCATGATGACTGCGCCGATGAAGAACAGAAACCCATACCAGAGATCGGGCAGGCCGCCGCCCAGCCCGATCTGGCCCAGCGCCAGACCCCACCAGCACGGCAGCAGCAGCAGCCACCAGCCGATGGGCCGGTCCAGCCGCATGAGCCGCGCATAGGGAATGGCGGCGCGCGGCAGATGGTGGTCCACCCAATTTTCCGGCGCGGCGTCGGCCACGCGCTCACTGGTCTCGGTCATGGCTGGCGTGTTACAGCAAGGCCATGACAAAGACCACTCCCCGCCTGCATGTGGCGGCGGCCCTCGCCGCCGGAAGCGAGGTGCCGCTTGCCCCGGAACAGGCCCATTACCTGCTGAACGTGCTGCGCCTTCCCGCCGGGGCGGCGGTTTCCGCCTTCAATGGCGGCGACGGCGCGTGGGACTGTGTTCTGGTGACGACGGGCAAGAAGAAGGCGGCGCCCTCCGGCATCCG
>CALMUW010000015.1 GCA_937872985.1 uncultured Alphaproteobacteria bacterium | reverse complement strand
GGGCGGCATGTCCGGTATGTCGGGCATGGGCGGCATGTCTGGCATGGGCGGCATGTCCGGTATGTCGGGCATGGGCGGCATGTCCGGTATGTCTGGCATGTCTGGCATGGCCGGCGAGAACGGCTGGGTTTGCACCCAGTGGGTTCAGGCCAAGTAAGCCTTAGCCAACGCAAGATTTGGGGAGGTCTTCGGACCTCCCCTCCTCCCTCCCAATTCTCGTCCGAATATTTCCGAATTCATTTCAAGTCTCAAAGGTGACGATCATGCCGAATTTCGGAGCTGCCGCTGGGGTCGGGTCTCTATTGGCAATGTCTGCATATGCCACGTTCATCGCCGGCGCCCTCGCCACTCAGGGCATTTCAAATCCCAATACTTCTGCGGTTGTGGCTGCGCTTGCGACGCCCGCTGCAGTGGTGGCGGCAGCGCCGGCCGCTGCGCCCTCTCCCGCTGCTGCGCCTGCTCCGGCTGAAGCCACGGCGGCAACCACGCCTGCTGCTCCCGCTGCTCCTGCGGCGGCCCCGGCTGAAGCGGCTGCTGCGCCCGCCCCCGCGCCCGTTCAGGTGGCAGCGGCTGGGCCTGATGCCGCCGCGGGCAAGACCGTCTTCACCAAGTGCAAGGCCTGCCATAATAATGACAAGGGCGGCAAGAACGCCGTTGGCCCCAATCTCTGGGGCGTCGTTGGCCGACCCGTGGCCGCACATGAAGGCTTCAAGTATTCCGACAGCATGAAGGCCCATGCGTCCGAGAGCTGGACGCCCGCCATGCTCGACACCTATCTCACCAATCCCAAGACGGCCATCGCTGGCAACAAGATGGTCTTCGCAGGCCTGCCCAAACCCCAGGATCGGGCCAACCTCATCGCATTTCTCGCCCAGAATGGCGACAACCCCATCGCTCCGGAGGCTCTCGGCTTGGCAGCGGTCTCAGGCGGAAACGCCGACCCCAACGCTCAAACCACGGCCGCGGCCGGGCCTTCCTCCGGAGCGACCCCAGAAGCAGCCCCTGCGGCCGCAGCCGCGGCTGGCGCAGTAGCGGCAGCGACCGCCCCGGCAGCGGAAGCCCCGGCGGCCCCCGCCGCCGAGGAACCTGCCGCCGCCCCGGTGACCTACACCGACCCCGCCCCGCCCAGCGCAGAATATCTCGCGGCGGAAAAGGCGGCGGTGGAGAGGCACTCCAGGGAGGTGGCGGGTATTGCCTGCGAGCGGGCGCGCTATCACCGCCTGCATTTCAAGCCCGACATCGACAAGGCCTATGACGGCGAATGTCTCGTCTGCCACAAGGAGGTGCTAGACACCAACGTGCGCGCCACCTCTCCGGCGGGCGTCGAGGCTGGCATGGCTTCGGCCTGGTATCAGCAGTTGGCCACCTATGACGGTGCCCAGGCCACCTTCCACCAGCGCCATGTCTCCACCCCCTATGCCAAGGCGGTGATGAACCTGAAGTGCTCCTTCTGCCATCAGGGCAATGACCCGCGCGAGGAAAGCCCCACCATGACGGTGGCCCCTGCCGACATGACCTCCAACAACGGCCAGGAGCCCTTCACCAACCGCAAGATGGTGAACCCCTCCGAGACCTGCCTGCGCTGCCACGGCCCCATGCCGGACCCGGTGAACATCATGGGACTGCCCGGACCCTGGCATGAAGCCCGCGTCGACCTCGAAAACGCCGATACGCCCAATGGCTGCCTCACCTGCCATGGCGAACTCTTCCGGCTGAACCGGCACAAGGTTTCCTACCTCAATGCCGCGACCATCGAGGATCTGGCCAAGGAAAGCTCGGACGTATGCTTCGGCTGCCACGGCGGACGGTCCTGGTACCGCATCTCCTATCCCTACCCGCGCCACGCCTGGCCGGGCATGGACACTTCCACCACGCCGGACTGGGCCAAGGATCGCCCGACCGAGTCCGATCCGCGCTATGCCATCAAAGACGCCCAATAGGATCGGGGAGCCAACATCATGACCACGACGATGATCCGTGACACCTTGAAGAAGTTCCTCAACCCCAACCGGCGCGATGTGCTCAAGGGTGCCTCCGCCTCGCTGGCGGCGGGACTGGTTTCCACCACCGGGGCAAGGGAGGCTGCGGCCTTCGCCTACGAGCCCTATCCGCGGGATGACGATCTCACCACCGTCGTCACCTCCTGCGCCCATAACTGCGGCTCGCGCCACATGCTGGTGGCCCACAAGAAGGGCGATGTCATCGTCCGTCTGTCCACCGACAACGGCACCTATCAGGGCGATGCCTTCGGCACCGACACCGAGGAGAAGCCGCAGGTTCGCGCCTGTCTGCGCGGCCGCTCCTATCGCTACCGGCTCTATTCGCCGGAACGGCTGCTCTACCCCATGAAGCGGGTGGGCAAGCGCGGCGACGCCAAGTTCAAGCGCATCTCCTGGGACCAGGCCCTGACCGAAATCGCCGAGCGCATGGTCTATCTCAAGAACACCTATGGCCCGACCGCTCTGGTCGACCAGTCCTATGCCGGCGCCTCCTATGGCGTGCTGCACAAGTCGGACCAGATCGAAGGCCTGCTGGGGCGCTTCCTCGGCATGTTCGGCTGCCGCACCTCGTCCTGGTCGGTGCCGTCCTACGAGGGCACCAAGTTCTCCAGCCGCGTCACCTTCGGCACCATTCAGGACGGCAATGAAGACGACGCCTACGCCCACACCAAGCTGATGATCATGTGGGGCTGGAACCCGGCCTATACCTTCCACGGCGGCAACACCTTCTATTATCTCCGCATGGCCAAGCAGCGCGGCTGCAAGTTCGTGGTCATCGACCCGCAGTATACCGACTCGGCCTCGGCCTATGACGCCTGGTGGATTCCCATCCGGCCCAATACCGACGCCGCCATGATGGCGGGCATGGCCCACTACATCTTCGCCAACAATCTCCACGACCAGGCCTTCATCGACAAGTTCACCCAGGGCATGGACGCGGGCACCATGCCGGAATGGGCCAAGGACAAGGAGAACTTCAAGGACTACATCTTGGGCACCTATGACCAGACGCCCAAGACGCCGGAATGGGCCGCGGCCATTTGCGGCGTTTCGGCCGACGACATCAAGAAGCTGGCCCAGATGTATGCCACCACCAAGCCGGCGGCGCTCAAGGCCTCCTGGTCGCCGGGCCGCAACGCCTATGGCGAGCAGTACAACCGCATGGCCGCGGCCCTGCAGGCCATGACCGGCAACATCGGTGTGCTTGGCGGCTGCGCCGAAGGCATCGGCAAGGGCTGGCACCCGGAAGCGGTGGCCTATCCCTACGACCAGTTCGCCAACGTCTGGTATGCCTCCATCAAGTCCGACCGCTGGGCCCATGTGGTGCTCAACTATCCCAACGTCGGGCGCGAGGAGATCGGCCTCTGGCCGCGGGGCGACAATCTCGACGGTGTGATCCCCAATATCCGGGGCATCTTCTGGCAGGGTTCGGACTGGTTCAACCAGCTCACCAACATCAACAAGGAAATCGAGGCCATTCGCAAGCTCGACTCCTATGGCGAAGGCGAGAGCCTGCTGGTGTGCATGGACTCCACCATCACGCCGACCGGCATCTGGGCCGACTATCTCCTGCCCATCGCCACCCACTTCGAGCGTCATGACGTGGCGCTCCCCTGGTACAAGGGGCACTACTATATCCACCGCCCGCGGGTCATCATGCCCATGGGCGAATCCAAGACCGACTTCCAGGTCTTCACCGAACTGGCCTGGCGGCTGGGCTTCGGCGCGCAATACAACCCCAAGGCCAGCCGGGAATACTTCCTCATCGACGACAACGTGGACGAGGCCTATTTGTCCGAGTGGTGGAACAACCGCGTCGTGCCGCATCAGAACCCGGGCATTACCTGGGAAGAATTCAAGAAGCGCGGCGTGCACAAGTTCATCCTCGGTGAGCCGCATGTGGCCTTCCGCGAGCAGGTGGAGCAGGGCAAGCCCTTCGAAACCCAGTCCGGCAAGATCGAGATCCTGTCCAGCGAACTGGCCAAGATCACCGACTGGAAGAAGACCCGCTATGGCGAGGAAATCCCCTACATCCCGAAATGGGTGGAGCCATGGGAGTCCCTCAACGCCACGGAGAAGCTGAAGAAGCATCCCTTCCATCTCATCAGTCCGCATCCGCGCTGGCGCACCCACACGATCTTCAACAACATCGGCTGGCTGCGCGAGACCTTCAGCCAGGAGGTCACCATCAATGCCGCCGATGCCGCCAGGCTCGGCATCAAGACCGGCGATACGGTGGAACTGTTCAACGACCGGGGCCGCACCATCGTGCCGGCCTATGTCACCGAGCGCTGCATGCCCGGCGTGCTGGTGCTGCACGAGGGCGCCTGGATGGACATTGCCGAGGACGGTTCCGACCGCTCCGGCAACCCGGACTTCCTGACGCTCGACGCGCCAAGCCCGGCAGGTGCCTTCACCTACAACACCGTGCTCTGCGGCATCAAGAAAACCGATCTCGTGCATCGTCCGGTGTGGGATCAGTTGGCCACCGCCCGCAGCTTCATCTTCCGGCGTGACCAGTAAGGATCGAGGGAAAACATCATGGCCCAGACCTACGACAAGCAGAAAATCAAGGAAGCCGCCCAGAAGGTGAAGCAGACCGTCTATACGCCGGTCGTGCCGGACGTGCAGTGGGGCTTCATCCACAACAACGTCGATTGCATCGGCTGCCGCGCCTGCGAGATCGCCTGCAAGGACAAGAACGGCCTGGCCCCCGGACCGCGTTTCCGCCGGGTGCAATACATCGAAGGCGGCACCTACCCGCAGGTCTATGCCTACAAGGTCAACATGTCCTGCAACCACTGCGCCGAGCCGGCCTGCCTGCCCACCTGCCCCACCGGCGCCATCTTCAAGCGCCAGGCCGACGGCATTGTGGACATCGACTCCACCCTGTGCATCGGCTGCCGCCGCTGCGAGGCGGCCTGCCCCTTCGGCGCGCCGCAATATGACCCGGACGAGAACGTGGTCAAGAAGTGCAACATGTGCGTCGACGAGATGGACGCCGGGCGGCGGCCCTATTGCGTCATGGCCTGCATGATGCGCGTGCTCGACGTCGGCCCCATCGACAAATTGCGCGATGGCACCTATGAAACCAAGGCGCGCGGCCCCAACGATCAGGTGGTCAACCGGGTGCAGCACATGGCTGATCCCGCCCTGACCAATCCTTCCATCGTCTTTGTGCCGCATTCCAAGGGCAGAGTGGACGGTTGATGGATCAGACCAAGGCGCCACAGGAGCAGCTTTCGGAAGGGGCGGCGGAGACATCTCTCGCCGCCTCCGCCGATTTGGCCCTGCTCTGCCGACTGCACGACCGTGAGCCGACGCCGGAGTTGCTGCTCAAGCTCAAGGCCACCGCACCCGACCAGTGGTTCGGCCTCAATCTGGACGGGCCGGACGCGCAGGCGGGCTTTTCCCTGCTCGATGACTTCTTCGCCACCGTGACGCCGGACAATGTCGAGGCCGTGACCGAGGATCTCGCGGTCAATTATGCCGACCTCTATCTCACCTTCACCCAGCGCATTGCCCCCAATGAATCGCACTGGCTGACCGAAGACCACCTGGAGCGC
This sequence comes from uncultured Alphaproteobacteria bacterium, assembly GCA_937872985.1. Lineage (GTDB taxonomy): Bacteria > Pseudomonadota > Alphaproteobacteria > Rhizobiales > Aestuariivirgaceae > Aestuariivirga. The sequence goes on along the minus strand of CALMUW010000015.1, from coordinate 27,331 downwards.
CAGCAGCCCATGTTCGAGGTGCGCGAATGGTATGAGCACTATGGCCTCAAGGCTTCCGACTGGCGCAACCGCGCCGATGATCATCTCGTCCATCAACTGGAATTCGTGGCCGCCCTGCTGCGTCACAATCAGGTAACCGCCCTCATCGACGCCGGGAAATTCATGGACCGGCACCTTCTGGTCTGGTCCAGGATGTTCCTGGGCGGCATGGCCCAGAAGTCCGAGAGCCCCTTCTATGCCGCGCTCGGCCTGTTGACCGAGGCGGTGCTTCAGGCGACGCGCGACTTCATTGCCGCCGCCACGGGTGCGCCCCGCGAAACCTTCGTGCCCAAGCTTGCCGCTCAGGCCGCCGAGGATGACGGCTGCGCCCCCTATGTGCCGGGAACCGGTCCGGGCTGGTAGATGTGTCGTGATGTCTGGACCTCGCCCTTGCATGGCTGTGATCGGGAAGGTCGGGGTTGGCGCTTTGCCCTTTCCGTGGGAATATCGGCATCACGCAACAGCTGGCGGTGAACGACCATGACTGCGCCTTCCTGGTTTACCCGCCTTGCCCAGTGGCTGGAAACCCGCCCCCCTGGGCGGGCCGTGGCCGTTTGCTTTCCCTCCTATCGGCCGGATCTGGTCACCGACCTCGCCATGGCGGCGGGCTTGAACCTGGTCGACTTCCGCAAGACCGTCATGCAGCCCATGGGCTGGCAGGCAGGCCAATTGCCGCTCTCCAGCCTGAACGAGGCGGCAAACGCCGTTCACGCCACGGGCACCGGCGTGGTGCTGATGAATGCCGAAGCGCTCCTGGCGGTCAGCCCCGCCGCCGAACGCCGCCGCTGGCTGGCTGACACTCTGGCCCATGAATGGCCGCACCGGCTGGTTCTGCCCATCGCCCTGTTTGCCCACGAATTGCCCGACCTGCCGGAGCAGGTCACGCATCTGGCGCCCGCCGAACTACCGGCGGAATCGCTGCTCACGCGGCTGGGAAGCCTGTCATGAAGCAGTTGACCGGCTTCCTGCGCGCCTATTCCGCCTCCAAGCTGGGGCGGCGTTTCATGATTGGCTTGTTCGCCGCGCTCACCGTCACGTCGCTGGTGTTCATGGCGCTCTTCGTGCCCGCCTATCGGGACCGCCTCATCGCCGAGCACACCCGGGCCTCGTCCCAGGTCAACAGCCTGCTCGAAGCCTCGCTGAAGAACGCCATGCTGAAGCGCGACCTCGACGGCCTGCGCGCCATCATCCACGAACTCGGCACGCAACATGAAATCGTCTCGGTGATGATCCTCAATCCCGATGGCGAAATCCGCTTCTCCACCGACACCGCGCGCGTTGGCGGGCGCTTTGCAAATCTGCAGGGCGATGCCACGGAAATTCTCAAGCCCTCCGCCACCTTCACCAGCACGCCTTCCGGCGTTGAAGTGCTGCGCACCATCAATCCCGTGCACAATGAGGAGCGTTGCGGCGTCTGCCACGGCCCCGCCGTCAGCCACCCCATCAATGGCGTGCTGGTGGTGGACTATGCCGCGCGCCAGATCCGCCAGGACGCCTGGAACGGCACCCTGGCCATGGCGGGCTCCGGCGCTGCTGTCCTGCTCGCCGCCCTGCTGGCGCTCGCCGCCCTGCTCTATCGCTACATCCTGAAGCCGGTGAATGCCTTGACCGGGGCCACTGCCCGCTTTGCGGAGGGCGACTTTTCCTCGCGGGTAGACACCGGCGGCCATGATGATGAGCTGGCTGTGCTGGGCGGACGCTTCAACCTCATGGCCGACCGCATCGGCCAGATGTTCGCCACCGTGAAGGGCAGCGAAGGCTTCCTGCAAACCGTCATCGACTCCGTGCCCGACGGGGTGCGCGTCATTGCCGACGACTACACCATTCTCAAGGTGAACCGCGCCTATTGCCGGCAACTGGGTGTCACACCGGAAGAGAGCATCGGCCAGAAGTGCCACGTTTCCAGTCATCATCTGGCCCAGCCCTGCTCGCCCACCATCGTGACCTGCCCGTTGGTGGAACTGGCCAGGACCAATGCCGGGCCGCTGAAATGCCGCCACCGCCACGTCCAGAAAAACGGCGAGGAACTTTTCGTCGAGGTCATTGCCGCCAAGGCCGAGATCGTCATCGACGGTGTCACGCGCAATTGTGTCATCGAATCGATCCGCGATCTCGCCGACCAGGCCTCCATTTCGCACGAGCAGCGCCTCTCCGAGATCGGCATGCTGGCCACCGGCATCGCCCACGAGATTCACAATCCGCTCTCGTCCATCCATCTGGCGCTGCGGGCCATGCAGGAAGAGATTACCAAGGCTGCACCGAATGCATCGGTGCAGCAATATCTCGACATCGCCGACCGTGAGATCGACCGCTGCATTGATGTCACCAAGCGGCTGCTGCGCATTAGCGAACCGGCCTCGCCGGAACTGATGCTCACCGATGTGCGTCACATGCTGGACGACGTGCGCGCCCTTATTGCCTATCAGGCGGAGCAGGCGAAGGTAGAAATTGTCTCGAATTTTCAAGGTGATCCGCGCATTCTGGCAAGCGAAAGCGACCTTGGCATCGTGATTTTGAACCTGTGCCAGAACGCCATTCACGCCATGCCCCGGGGCGGCACTCTCACCCTCACGGCGCAAGACAAACGGGGGCAGGTGAAGATGTCCTTTGCCGACACCGGCGTGGGCATTGCGCCGGAAAATCTCCAGCGGATTTTCTGGCCCTTCTGGTCAAAACGGGCCGACGGCAGCCTCGGCACCGGCCTTGGTCTGTCTATTTGTCGGGCTACCGTCGAACGCCTTGGTGGTAATATCAGTGTCGAAAGTACACTCGGCATGGGCACCACCTTCCATGTGGTGATCCCCAGCGCTGATTCTGTGGTGACGGACGAATGACGGTAACACCCGCCAGAACCATTCTTGTGATCGAAGACGACACGACCCTCAACCGGCTTCTGGTGGGGCAGTTGAAGCGTCTCGGCTTCGAGGCCGTGGGCGTGCGCAGCATGGCGGAAGCCGAAACCACCTTCCCCAATGACGAGCCTCTGCTCATCCTGCTCGATCACCGCCTGCCCGACTCCAGCGGCATGGATGCGGTGGAGCGTCTGTCGGAACATTGCCCCGTCATCATTCTCACCGCCTATGGCTCCATCGATCAGGCGGTGCAGGCGGTGCAGGCCGGGGCCTCGGACTATCTCATCAAGCCGGTCTCGCCCTCGCGGCTGGAACTGGCGGTGAAGCGCGCCATCGAAACCGCCACCATGCGGCGCAAGATCGAATTGCTGGAAACCCAGGTGAAGGGAAAATCCGGCCCGCGCATGGTGGGCCAGAGCCAGGCCTTCCTCAAGATCAAGGAACTGGTCTCGCTCGTGGCCAAGGCCGACACCACGGTCCTCATCGAAGGCGAAAGCGGCGTGGGCAAGGAACTGGTGGCGGGAAGTGTCCACGCCGAAAGTGAGCGCCGCGCCAATCAATTCTTCACCATCGACTGCGCCACCCTGCAGGAAAACCTGCTGGAGAGCGAACTCTTCGGCCATGAGCGCGGCGCCTTCACCGGGGCCGACCGCAAGAAGGAAGGCCTGATCGAGGTGGCTGACGGCGGCACCGTCTTCCTCGACGAAATCGGCGAAATCAGTCCGTCCATTCAGGCCAAGCTGCTGCGTGTTCTCGAAACCGGCCGCTTCCGCCGTCTGGGCGGCACGCGCGACCTCTCGGCCAATGTGCGTTTCATCGCCGCCACCAACCGCGATCTCGCCGACCATGTGAAGGAAGGCAAGTTCCGCGGCGACCTTTACTATCGGCTCTCGGCCTTCGTCATCAAGGTGCCGAGCCTGCGCGACCGGCGCGGCGATATTCTGCTCATCGCCCATCACTTCCTCGAATCGCGTCCCTTCATGCGCAACCTCAAGAAGCAGTTTCATCCCTCGGCGGAACAGGCCCTCCTGTCCTATGACTGGCCGGGAAACATCCGTGAACTGAAGAATGTGGTGGAGCGCGGACTTCTCATGTCGGGCGGCGCCATCATGATCCAGCCGCACCATCTGTCCCTGCCGGAAACCCAGGGCTCAAGCCGCGGCGTCTTCGACCTGCGCTTCGACCACGAGCCGACGCTGGACGAATTGCGCGCCACCTATCTGAAACGCATGCTGGAAATCCACGGCGGCAACAAGGCCAAGGCGGCCAAGGCCATGGGCATTTCCGAGCGCAACATCTATCGCCTGACCAATCCGGACAAGACGGACAAATAGCTCAGGCCATGGAGCGGTTCTGGCTTTGATGGCTCAAGGCCACCGCTCTGACTTATCCGGCGCGCAACTGATCTGGCTTTTGTTGGTTCCGCCAAAAATCAGGTTGCTCTGACCTGCAACAGATCGAGGCGCAGTTGCGCGGCGCGGGCGTGGCCCGCCATGCCCTCGGTGGCGCTCTGGCGCGCGGCGGGCGGTGCCACGGCCATCACGCCCTCGGGCTCCAGCCACTGGTGGGTGCAGACCTTGACGTAGGAGCCCACCCACAGGCCCCCGGTGTAGCGCCCCGCCGCCATGGTGGGGAGCGTGTGATTGGTGCCGCAGCACTTGTCGGAATAGACCACGCTGGCCAGCGGCCCGATGAACAGGGATCCGTAGTTCGCCAGACGCCGGGCCAGCGCCTGCGCATCGCGCGTGTGGACCTGCAGGTGCTCGGCGGCGATGAAATCGGAATAGTCGATCATTGCCTGTTCGTCCTCTGCGACCGCAATCTGGCCGTAGTCGCGCCAGGCCTGCCCCGCCACCTCGGCGGTGGCGAGTGTCGCCAACTGCTTGCCGATCTCGACGACGACGGCCCGGGCCAGATCGCGGCTGGTGGTGATGAGACCCACCCGGGTTCGCACGTCATGCTCGGCCTGGGCCAGAAGATCAGTGGCGATCATGGCGGCATCGCCCGTCTCATCCGCCAGCGTGAAGATTTCCGAAGGTCCGGCCAATTGGTCGATGCCCACCTGGCCGAAAACCTGGCGCTTGGCCTCATTCACAAAGGCGTTGCCCGGTCCGACGATCTTGTCGACGGCGGGAATGCTCTCGGTGCCGAAGGCCATGGCGGCAATGGCCTGCGCCCCGCCCACGCGGAAAATCCGGTCGGCGCCCGACAGGTGACAGCCCGCGATCATGGCGGCATGCGCCCCCGGCGGCAGACAGGCAATGACCTCGCGGCAGCCCGCCACCTTGGCCGGAACCAGCGTCATGACCGGGGCCGAGAGAATGGGATAGCGCCCGCCCGGCACATAGCAGCCGACGCGGGCAATGGGGATGATGCGGTGGCCGAGGTGCAAGCCCGGCAGCGTCTCCACCTCCAGCGGCAACATGGTGGCGAGTTGCGCTTCGGCAAAGGTCTTGACCTGCGCGATGGCAAATTCCGTATCGGCCCGGGTTTGCGGGTCAAGCGCTGCCACCGCCGCTGCGCGTTCCGCCATGGACACCTCGAAGGCATCCGGCACCACCTTGTCAAAGGCCAGGGAATAGTCGCGCAGCGCCGCATCACCGCGCTCGCGCACCGCTGCGATGATCGCCTTGACCGTGCCTTCCACCGCCGTGGCGTCGCCCTCCGCCGAACGGGCAGGAGACTTCAACAGGTGAATGCGGCCGGTGAAGCTGGCGGACGGGTCTGGCATGGCTTGCTCCTCGGATTTTTCAAACCATGTCCTGTGCCTCCCTGCGCCACAAGCGCCCGGGAGGGCTTGTTTAGTATTTTTAACACCCCTATTCTGCCTTAGGCGAAGAGGAGGACGTGCAATGCCCAAAATCGGGGAGAAACTCAGGGAACTGCGCCACCGCCGCGACCTCTCCGGGCGCGAGCTGGCGCTCCGATCCGGCATTTCCCATGCCGCCATTTCCCTGATCGAGCGCGATCACATGTCGCCCTCCATCGACACCCTGACCGCCATACTCGATGCGCTCGGCACCACGCTGACCGGCTTCTTCATGGATCTGCCGTCACGCCTGCCCTATACGCCCTTCTATGCCGCCAACGATCTGGTGGAGATCGGCAAGCCCCAGGCCATTTCCTATCGCATGATCGGCATGAACCATCCCAACCGGCAATTGCTCATGCTCCACGAAACCTATGCCGAGGGCGCCGACACCGGCGAGGCCTTCACCCACCCGGCCCAGGAGGCCGGCATGGTGACGCGCGGCGCCATTGAACTCACGGTCGGCGAGGAAACGCGTGTGCTGCGGGCCGGCGATGGTTATTACTTCGACAGCCGCATTGCCCACCGCTTCCGCAATGTGGCACCCGGGACGAGCGAAATCCTCTCCGCCGTGACCCCGCCGACCTACTGATCGGCGACAGCCTGTTGATTATTCTGTCCATGTCGCAACTGGCCCAAGCGGACCCGCACATCTGTGCTTGGCTCCGGCGGGAAAAATCCCTCAATCTCCCTTCCAAGCAAAACCAACGGAGGACGTCCCATGAAACTGACCAGATCTCTCCTTCTCGCTTCGGCCCTTGCCGCCCTCACCCTGGGCAGCGTGGCGGCCCAGGCCCGCGACCTCACGGTCGTGTCCTGGGGTGGCAACTATCAGGATGCCCAGCGCGAAATCTATTTCAAACCCTTCTCGGAAGTGCTGGGCAAGCCGGTGCTCGATGAAAGCTGGGACGGCGGCGTGGGTGTGCTGCAATCCAAGGTGAAGGCCGGTGCGCCCAACTGGGACGCCGTACAGGTGGAAACCGAGGAACTGGCCCTGGGCTGCGCCGACGGCATCTATGAGAAGATCGACTGGGCCAAGCTCGGCGGCAAGGACAAGTTCATCGACAGCGCCGTCTCCGATTGCGGCGTCGGCGCCATCGTCTGGTCCACCGCCATCGCCTATGACGGCGACAAGCTGAAGGATGGCCCCAAGAGCTGGGCCGACTTCTGGGATGTCACCAAGTTCCCCGGCAAGCGCGGCCTGCGCAAGGGCCCCAAGTACACTCTCGAGTTCGCGCTCCAGGCTGACGGCGTGGCCCCCGCCGATGTCTACAAGGTGCTGGGCACGCCGGAAGGCGTTGACCGCGCCTTCAAGAAACTGGACGAGTTGAAGCCCAACATCGTCTGGTGGGAAGCCGGCGCCCAGCCGCTGCAGCTCATCTCCTCCGGCGAAGTGGCCATGTCCACCGCCTATAATGGCCGCATCAGCGGCATCAACCGCAGCGAGAAGAAGAACTTCAAGGTGGTCTGGCCGGGGTCCATCTATGCGGTGGACAGCTGGGTCATCCTGAAGGGTGCGGAGAACGCCGCCGCCGCCATGGACTTCATCGCCTTCACCTCGAAGCCCGAGAACCAGGCCAAGCTGCCGGCCAAGATCGCCTATGGTCTGCCGAACAAGGAAGCCGCTGCTGCCGTTCCCGCCGAACTGCAGGGCGAACTGCCGACCACACCCGCCAACATGGAGGGGGCGATCCCACTCAACGGCGATTTCTGGATCGACAATTCCGAGGAACTGACCAAGCGCTTCAACGCCTGGCTCGGCCAGTAAGCCTCACCATTCTGACGCACACGGGGGTTCGGCCCCCGTGTGTTCAGCCTTTTCACGCAGTTATTGCGGAACAATTCCGTAGTCCTTGCCACGGGCAATGCGCAGATGGGAATGGGCCGGTGAGTGACCCCTATATTCTTTTCCAGAACGTGAGCAAATCCTTCGGGCCGCTCACCGTCATCAAGGATCTCGACCTCGCCATCGACAAGGGCGAATTCGTCAGCCTGCTCGGGCCATCGGGCTCTGGCAAGACCACCATTCTCATGATGCTCGCGGGCTTCGAGAACCCCACCAGCGGCGCGGTCATCGTCGGCGGCCAGCATGTGGAGAGGCTGCCGCCGCACAAGCGCAACATGGGCGTGGTCTTCCAGTCCTATGCCCTCTTTCCCCACATGACCGTGGCGGAAAACGTCGCCTTCCCGCTGAACATGCGGGGCATCGCCAAGGCCGACAGTGCGGCCCGGGTGCAGCGCGCCCTCGATATGGTGCAGCTTGGCGCCTACAAGGAGCGCAAGCCCAGCCAGCTTTCCGGCGGTCAGCAGCAGCGTGTGGCTCTGGCCCGTGCCCTGGTCTTCGAACCCGCCGTGGTGCTGATGGACGAGCCGCTGGGCGCGCTCGACAAGCAGCTCCGCGAACAGATGCAGCTCGACATCCGTGAATTGCACAAGCGCCTCGGCCTCACCATCGTCTTCGTCACCCACGACCAGTCCGAGGCGCTCACCATGTCGGACCGGATTGCCGTTTTCAATCACGGCAAGATCGAACAGATCGGCCGGCCCAGCGAAATCTATGAACGCCCCGGCACACGCTTCGTCGCCGAATTCATCGGCGAGACCAATCTGGTGGAGGGCGTGATCGGCACGGTGGCCAAGGACAGGACCACCATTGCCCTGAAACACGGCGGCAAGCTGGTGGTGGAAACACGGCCCGGGCTGGTTGAGGGCGCGCCGGCCTCCGTCTCCATCCGCCCGGAGCGCATTCACTTCGACCACACCGCCGAGCGCGAGAACGACTTCCCCGGCACGGTGCTGGACCGCGTCTATCACGGCGACCATGTGCGCGTGGTGCTGGACACACCCGACCATCGCTTCATCATCAAGTCCGATCATCGCATGGGCGTGCTCGACGAAGGTGATAAGGTCTCGGCCTCCTTCACCCCCAATGCCTGCTGGGTGGTGGGATGAGCGCCGGCGGCAAATATCGCCGCCATGTGGCAGCCGCATTGATGCTGATGCCGCTGGTGATCTTCCTGGGCCTGTTCTTCGTCTGGCCCATTGTCTCCATGCTGTCGGAAGCCGTGTCGGACCCGGTGGTGGTGAAGACCCTGCCCTCTACCACGGAGGCCGCCCGCCGCTGGGACCACGCCAGCCCTGCCGTCCCAATCATGGGCCAGGCCCTGGTGGACGACATTCGCGCCACCACTGACGACCAGGCCATGGGCGACGTGGTGCGCCGGTTGAACAGCGCCAAGTCCGGCTTCCGCACCCTGATGATGAAAACCCTTTCGGCGGCGCGCGGCTCCACCGGGCCGCTGGATCTCACCACCGTCGACCCGCGCTGGCAGGACAACGGCTATTGGGAGGCCATCGCCGCTGCCTCAGGCTCGCGCTACACCGACCGCAATCTTCTGGCCGCGCTTGACTATACCCGCAATCCGCAGGGGCAGATCGAAGCGCTGCCCCCCTCTGCCTCGAACAATGCCGACATCTTCAAGCGCACCTTCGTGATCTCCGGTCTGGTGACGCTGATGTGCATCGCCATCGGCTATCCCTTCGCCATGCTGGCGGCATCGGTGACGGGCTGGAAGCGCCAGTTGCTTCTGGGGGCCGTGCTTCTGCCGCTCTGGACCTCGCTTCTGGTGCGCACTGCCGCCTGGATCATCCTGTTGCAGGATCAGGGGCTGATCAACTCACTGCTTCAGGCCCTGCACCTCACCTCCGGGCCGCTGCCGCTACTGTTCAACCGCATGGGCGTGGTCATCGCCATGACCCATGTGCTCCTGCCCTTCATGGTGCTGCCCATCTTCTCGGTGCTGATCGGCATTCCGGGCAACCTCATGCCCGCCGCCCAGTCGCTGGGGGCCAGCAAGCTCCGCGCCTTCTGGCATGTGCTGCTGCCATTGTCGCTCCGTGGTGTCGCCTCGGGCGCGCTCCTCGTCTTCATGTCGGCCATCGGCTACTACATCACGCCCGCCCTCGTCGGCGGTCCCAGGGACCAGATGATCTCCGCGGTCATTGCCTTCTATTCCCTGAACACCGCCAACTGGGGCATGGCCGGCGCCCTCGGCATCATCCTGCTTGCCGCCACGCTGGCGCTCTATGCCGTCTATCATCGTCTCACCAATGACCGGCCGGTGAAGGTGTGACCATGTTCAAGGCAAGCCGCATCATCTTCGGCCTTCTGGTGGTGGTCTTCCTCATGGCCCCTCTGCTTGTGATCCTGCCCCTGGGCTTCACCGATTCCATCTTCCTCAATTATCCCATGCCCGGCTTCTCGCTGCGCTGGTTCAGGGAATTGTTCACGGCGGACTCCTGGCGGCGCGCCATCATCAACAGCCTCATCGTCGGCACCGGCACCACCATTCTGGCCACCGTGCTGGGCACGCTGGCGGCCCTCGGCCTGCGCGACCGGCTGCTGCCCTTCTCCGGTTTCTTCAAGACGGCCTTCCTCCTGCCCATGGTGGTGCCCGCCGTGGTCCTGGGCGTCGGCATGCAGTTGCTCTTTGTCCGCCTCGGCGTGGCCTATACCTATCCCGGTGTCATCATCGCCCACACGGTCCTCGCCATTCCCTTCGTGGTGGTGAATGTCTCCGCCGCATTGGACGGCATCGACCGTCGGGTGGAACGCGCCGCCGCCAGCCTGGGTGCTCCGCCTGCCACGGTCTTCTGGAAAGTCACCCTGCCGCTCGCCATTCCCGGCGTCCTGTCGGGGGCGGTCTTCGCCTTCGCCACATCGCTGGATGAAGTGGTGCTGACGCTCTTCGTCGCCGGGCCGAACCAGCGCACCCTGGCCCGTCAGATGTTTTCCACCATCCGCGAGAACATCAGCCCGGCCATTGCCTCCGCCGCCTTTCTGTTCATCGTCGGCACCATCATTCTGGCGCTCTTCACTCTTTATGTGCGGGCCAAGGCGCAGAAATCGGCCAGGCGCGGCTGAGAGCAACCTGATTTTTGATGGCATCAGCAAAAGTCAGACAAGTTGCTCGCCGTCAATCAGTCAGAGCGGTGGCTTTGATGCAATCAAAGCGCAAACCGCTCGAACCGAAAGCCCAGGCCAAAGAAGCCCGGGCTCCATCCTGATTGCGTGATTGAGAATGTCTTACAGCCCGTCGAACAGCGCGGTGGAGAGATAGCGCTCGGCGAAGGACGGCACGATGACCACGATGGTCTTGCCGGCGTTTTCCTTGCGCTTGCCCAGTTCCAGCGCCGCCGCCACCGCCGCGCCGGAACTGATGCCGGTGGGAATGCCCTCGCGCCGGGCCAGCGCCCGGGCCGTGGAAAAGGCCGTCTCGTTCGTGACCGTCACCACCTCGTCGATCACCGCGCGATCGAGAATGGCAGGCACAAAACCCGCGCCGATGCCCTGAATCTTGTGGGGGCCCGGCTGACCGCCGGACAGAACGGGTGACCGCCGGCTCCACCGCCACGATCCTGACCTTGGGGTTCCGGCTTTTCAGCACACTACCGACGCCGGTAATGGTGCCGCCGGTGCCCACGCCCGAGACGAAGATATCGACCTTGCCGCCGGTATCATTCCAGATTTCCTCCGCCGTGGTGACGCGGTGGATGGCCGGATTGGCCGGATTGTCAAACTGCTGCGGAATGATGGCGTGGGCATTGGCCGCCTTCAACTCATCGGCCTTGGCGATGGCTCCCTTCATGCCCTTGGCCGCCTCGGTCAGCACCAGTTCGGCCCCCAGCAGCGACAGCATCTTGCGCCGTTCCATGGACATGGACTCCGGCATGACCAGCACGAGCTTGATGCCCTTGGCGGCGGCAGCGAAGGCCAGCGCAATGCCGGTGTTGCCCGAGGTGGGCTCGATCAACACGGTGTCGGGACCGATCTTGCCCTCGCGCTCCAGCGCCTCGATCATGGCCAGACCGATGCGGTCCTTGACCGAGGCCAAGGGATTGAAGAACTCCAGCTTGGCCAGAATGGTGGCCTTGATCCCATGGCTGGCGGCCAGACGGTCGAGCTTCACCAGCGGCGTATCGCCAATGGTCTCGGTGATGGAGTCATAAATCCGCCCCCGGCCCGGCTTCTTTTTGTCAACGCCCATCTCTTGCCTCCATCATTCCTGCCTGAAATCACCCCGGCATGATCACTGGTTATCACCACGCCGCACGGGCCTTTCCACCACATAGTCGCCACTTCGACCCGCGACAGCTTAGAAATCCTCAAACCCGATGCCAAGAATGCTCAATTCACCCTTCTGTTAACCATATGTTCCCCATTATGGGGAACTTGCGGGGAACCCCTGCATTATCTGCCCGTGGACAGTCGGTGGGGAGTCGGTTCATGTGCTTTGTGACGGGCTATCCTTGGTTCTGCGAGATGATGCATCACACTTGAGCACGGCTAAATTCGATCATGCGTCAATCTCTTCTCAGAAATCAGCGGTTCATCCTCACCGGCATTCTGTTCAGCATCCTGGCTGCGGCGACAACCTATGCCATTGAGCGGAGCAACGCCGCTGCCCATTCCGCTGCCCAGACCGATCGCCAGCTGATGGGCGTTGAAAGGGAGTTCACCCGGTTTTCCTCAGTTTTGCGCGGCGCCATGGTCTACCTCACTGGTGGCCAGCAAGGCGCAGCGCAACTTTCCAGCCTGCTCGACACACTGGATTCCGGCGAACCTTCGCGCGGTGCTTGGCTGTGGGCGCGCACCCTGCCCCGCCCCCTTGGCCCAGAGGACGCCGCCCAGCTTGCTGCCCTCGCGGGCAAGACGGCTTTCACGTTGCATGATTCAAAGGCCAACAGCCGCTTCATCAGCCCGGTCATCATGGCTCTGCGCGGTCATGGCGCGGCGCGCACGGGCGAAGACCTGGCGGCGCTGCCGGGCCTGCCCTCGGCCAGCACCGCTGCCGATGGCAGTCCCAGCCTTTTCCTTCTGCCCATGGCACCCGCACAACCCACCCCCGCCAGCTCTGATCCCCAGCTTGTCCTTGGTGCCATTGCCACCAGTCAAGGCACTCGTCCGGTGAGCAATATCCTTTTGCGTTTCATTTCAGGCCGGGAATTGGCCGCGCACCTGGGTTTTGACCCCGATCAGACATTCAGCCTCAACCTCACCGGCAAGCAGGCGACCAAGCTTTTGGGGAACGCCACCCCCATCCCCTCCGGCCCTCTCAGACAACGTGATTTCACCTGGGCCGACACATCCCTCACCGCCCTGATCAGCCCGCGTCATGAACCGCTGCGGCACTGGCTCTGGCTTTCGGTCCTGGTTATGGGACTGATGCTGACCACGCTGCTCACCACTCTCCGGGCGGGCGTTTTGGTGGGCCAGCGCGCCAGCACCCTTGGCCGCGAACTGGCGTCAACCGCGACTGAATTGTCCAAGGTACGCCTCATGGAGGAGGCGCTGTTCAACAATGCCGGCGCCGCGATTTGTGAAACCGACTACACAACCGGCAGGTTCCTGCGGGTCAACGAGCGCATGGGCGAACTCATCGGCTATCCTCCGAAGGAACTGGTGGGCAAGACTTTCGCCGACATCACCCATCCCGATGATCTGGCCCTGACCCACGCCGCCATTGCGGCGGCCTCCGATCCCACTGCCCCCATCACCCAATTCGAAAAGCGTTATGTCCGCCGTGATGGCACACCCTTCTGGGCACTGGTGAATACCCGCGTGGTGCGTAACGCCGAGGGGGAGCCCGTCGCCTTCGCCACCATCATCGTCGACATTACCGAGCGCAAGCTGGCCGAGGACATGAAGGCCTCACTGCTCATGGAACTGGCCCACCGGGTGCGCAATACGGTGCAATTGACCGCCAGCCTTGCCCGCCAGACAGCCCGCAATGCCCGCTCGGTCAAGGATTATGAGTTGAAATTCCAGCGCCGTCTTGGCGCCCTTAAGAACACGCACGACATTCTTTTCGACTCCGACTGGCACTCGGCCTCGCTCAGGGCTCTGGCCCAGCGCGTGCTGGCTCCCTTCATGGCGGCTCACGACGATAAGCCGATCATCACCATGGAGATGCCACCCGTGGCCCTGCCGCCGCAGCATGCCCAGACCTTCGCCATCGCTCTTCTGGAACTGGCGGCCAATTCAGCCACCCATGGCGCGCTGGCCCACGGCGGGACCGTGGCCATCACCGGCGCGCTGGAGGACAACGACGGCAGCACCGTGCTGAATTTCATCTGGACCGAACACTCGAAAAGCCGGGTGCAGCGGCCCCGCCGCCAGGGCTTTGGTTCGTCCATCCTGTTCTCAGCCCTGCCCAACCAGTTCGGCGGCACAGCGGAAGCACGCTGGCCCAAGACCGGACTCGTCTATCAGGCGAGGCTGCCACTTTCCGGTCTTTAGGTTAGTCTGACTGTGACTGGCCATAGGCAAAAGTCAGATACCGCGTTTGCCAAACACCAAATCAGACGATCAATCCCTCTTGTCCTGCGACAGGATGACAAAGCCATAGGGAGGCAAGGTCAGCGTGGCGGAGGCAGGCATGCCGTCCCAGGGCTTTTCCTTCGCCTCGACATCAAACAAGGCGGCGTTGCCAAAGTCACGGCTGTAATGGTGCGAGTCGCTGTTGAGCCGCACCTTCCAGATGCCCGCCACGGGCATGCCGATCTCATACCCCTCACGCATGGCATTGGCGAAATTCATCACCACCACCACGTCATCGCCGGCGCCATGCTGATCCCAACGCTGGAAGGCCAGCACATTCATGGCGTCATTGACATGATGCACGGTGACGAACTGGCCCCTGAGTCCCGCTGTAACGCCGCCGTGGTTCCGGCGCAGGCGGATGAGGTCGCGATAGAGACGCACCATGCCCGAGAATTCCTCGTTCAGGTCCCAGTCCAGCGGAACATCGTCGCGGAACCATTCGCCTTGCAGGAATTCCTGACCCTGAAAGATCATGGGAATGCCGGGAACGGTGAAGACCAGCGCCGCAGCCAGAGCTGAACGTTTCTGCGAGAACCATGAGGTGGCATTGCCGGGATCGATCTCATGGGGAACCCGCGCCTTGCCATTGGCGACTTCGTCGTGGCTTTCGCTATAGACCACGCGGCGGAAACCATCGTCATTGTAACGCTGGGTGATGGCGGCCTTGACCGCCGCCATGGAGCGCTGTTCGTCCGCCACCTCGATCACCGCCGCGCGCACCGGATGCACAAAGTTCGCATCCCACTGGGAATTGAAACCAGCGCCGTCGTGGGCTGCTTCCGCCGTCATGGCATCGACGTTGCGCAGATCCTCGGCAATGGTGATGTGGCGCTTCGGCAATTGTCGCACCTCCTCGTTCACCCACTGCATCAGGCTCCAGCCTGCGGGCAGATCATCGCCACCCGCGCCGCCGATGCTGCGGATATAGAGCGTCATGTCGAAACGCAGGCCGTCGATGTGATACTCCATGAGCCACATCATCACGTTGTCACGGATGAACTGGCGCACCTCGCCGCGGCCATAGTCGGGCCGTGTCTTGCCCCAGGGGGTTTCGCCGCGCGCATCATTGTAGAAATAGATGCCGCCGCCGCCATTGTCGTTCCAGCCGTCGAATTGCCAGAGGTCGAGGTCAGAAGGGCCGAAGTGATTGTAAACCACGTCGAGAATCACAGCCATGCCGTGATCGTGGCAGGCGCGCACGAAACGTTTCAGCGCCTCCGGCCCGCCATAGCTGCTTTCAACCGCGAAAATGTGAGCGGGATTGTAGCCCCAGGACAGATCTCCCGCGAATTCCGCCACCGGCATGATTTGCACGGCGTTGATGCCAAGCTTCTTAAGGTGGGATAGCTGTGCCTGCGCATCTCGCAAGGTGCCGGGACCCTCGCCCTTGGGCGCGAAGGATCCCACATGAAGCTCATAGATCACCAGTTCGTTGTGAGGTGCCATCTCGAAGTCATCGCCCCGCCAGTCGAACGCCTCATGATCGATCACCACCCCGTCACCCACCGAGTTGGTCACCTCCATCGCGTAGGGATCAATGCGTTCGCGCACCTCGCCATTCTCAAGCGTCAACAAAAACTTGTAATGCGTCCCAGGCTTCACCTTGGCCACGTCACCGGCCCAATAGCCATTGCCCTCATGCGCCAGTTTCTTGACCACAGCCTTCTTGCCTTCCGTGGAAACCCGCACCGCCACGGCCTTCGCATGCGGTGCCCAGACCCGGAAGCTGCACCCATCATCGTGGGCGATGGCGCCCATCCCCGTCTTCACGGCCTTCATGATTTTTTCCCTTTCTTTTTCTTGTTCGCTGCGCCCGGTGCCAGAACGGGGGTGAGCGGATGTGACTTGTCGGCGAGCCAGGCCTCGGCCATGTCGGCGGCAATCACCGAGAAGGTAATGCCATTGCCGCCGGCGCCCAGAATCGAAAAGACGTTGGGCAGTTCCGCCACTTCGCCAATCACCGGCAAACCGGTGGGGCTGGCAGCGAATGTGCCGGCCCATTGATAGTCCACCTCAAGATCGACACCGGGCAGAAGCTTGCGCAGTTTCGCCAGAATGCGGCGGGTTTTCTGGGCCGTCTTGGCGTCACGGCGGCGGGGATCATAAAAATCTTCATCTTCCCCGCCGACAATGATGCGGTTGTCGGGCGTGGTGCGAAAATAAAGATAGGGATCGGACGCCTCCCACACCAGCAGGCGATTCTTCCACAGACAATCCGGCGGAACCGGCTTGGTCGCCAAGGCCCAGGTGGAAATCAGGTCATAGGAGGACTTCGGCAGTTGCGGCAGTGCCTCATAGCCGGTCGCGGCAATGACCCGGCGCGCCGCAAGGACTGAGCCATCGCTCATCGTGATGAAAACGCCAGCCTGTGCCGGCTCCAGCACCAGGGCTTCTTCCTGCCAGCGCATCTCCACGCCGCGCTGTTTCACGAGCTTGAGCAGGGACAGAGTCAGGCGGCGCGGATCGAGCTCGCAATTACCGGAACACAGAATGCCGCCGTCACGGTCAAAGTCGTAGATGGCCTGCAATTCTTCTGTCGCAAGCATTTGGCAGGGCAGACCCGCGCGGCGGCGCGCGGCCGCCTCGCGGCGCAAAGCCGCGCCGGAAAGCGCATTCCCGGCAATGAGAAGTGATGAACGCTTGACCATATCGCATTCAATCTGCTGCGACCGCACCAGCCGCATGAGGCTCGCCACCGCTGCATAGCTGGCCTGATAGCATTGCCGCGCCACGCGTGCCCCCACCTTGCGCGAAAGGACGGTGAGCGGTTCGTCGATCTCCCATTGAATGAGGGCAGTGGAGGCAGACGTGCTGCCGCTTGCGGGAAGCCTGCGGTCAATCAGCAGAATCTTGCGATCACCGCGCCGTGACAGGCGCTCGGCGGCGAGCGCCCCACTCACCCCCCCGCCCAAGATCACCAGATCATAGAACTGATGGCCAAGGCGCGCCGTGGCGGCGATGCCCCCTGGGGTGTGCGCCGTCCACAGGGTTTCTCCCGAACGCAGCTTCTTTCGCCGTGCGAGTTGTTTCATTGCCATCCCCATATAAAAACCCCCGGACCAGCCGGGGGTTCGCTGTGATTCCGCCCTGGTCAGGCCTTGTTCAAGCTGTCGACCGCAATGGCGGTGATCTTGTTGTTGGCCGCCTTCTCCATATCGAGGATACGGGTCAGAAGATCGTAAGCTTTATCGTTGTCCAGTGCCTTCGCCCACTCGCGCAGCGTACCATAGCGGCTGATCTCATAGTGTTCCACGGCCTGACACACTGCCGCCACAGCCGCGTTGCGCGCCACCGCACCCTCGGCGTCTTCGATGATTTCTTCAGTTTCCTTGATCAGGCCCTCAATGGCCTCACATTTCTTGCCTTCGGCTTTTTTGCCGATGGACTTGAACACGTCGTCGAGCAGTCCGATCTGCTCCTTTGTTTCCTTCATATGGGCGGACAGGGCCTCTTCCAGCTTGCCCTGGCCAACAGCCTTGATGACATCAGGCAGGGCCTTGAGGATGGCGTTCTCCGCGTAATACATGTCCTTCAATGTGTGTTCAAAAGCGTCAGCAAGAGTCTTCATGGTTTCCTCCCCAAAAATTTGAAAATGTCGCGCCCCGAAATCAATCGCGCCAGCGTGACCGGTTCTCTCTAACTGGTGAAGTGCGAAGATGCCGTGTCGGTATCGTGGATGTGCGGCACCACCTGCGCATCCATTGCCACGCGAGACGATGGCAATGAGACGGTGATGACGGTCACCAATGCGGCAAACCACATGATGACCATCGCCATATGCAGTCGGTCATGGGGCTTGAGCATGATCATCTCTCAATCGCGTTATATTCGCAGCAGTCTAATGTAACTGCTCCCTGAAACGCCCAGCCACCAGTATTGTTCCCGAACGATCACCAGCCATCACGTTTTGTTAATGGGAACCATGATTTCCGCCGCGCATTATCTCCACATAAGAGGAGAAACATATGCGCATCGCTGCAGCTCTCATTCTCGCCGCTTCCCAGCTCACCGCTGTGCCCTTCGTCTCGGCATTGGCGACTAACGAAGCGCGACACAGCACTATGACACAGCCCGCCGGCGTGCATGCCGGTCAGTCATCTCACGGCAACGGCAACGTCACGGTGTTTCACATGACCCCCGCGTCCCGCAACGTGACCATCGCCGTGCAAGCGCAGGAAACCAATACCGCGCCCCTATAACTCCACTCTGGAGCCCGATCCCCTGCAAGTGATCCCCTGTCCAGACCCCGCCTCGGCGGGGTCTTTTTTTGCTCGGCGATGAGCAACAGCAAAAGGAAAGCGGCTGGCCTGAGATCAGACCAGCCGCCGTGGCAATAGTTCTGGTGAAGCAGGGTTCAGGCGCGTCGCATCATGCCCAGCACTGCCATGACAACGCCGATGATGATGGCTGCCCAGAAGACGATCTTGGCGCCGCCCATGGCGGTGCCGGCGATTCCGCCGAAGCCCAGGAAGGCGGCGACGATGGCCACCACGAAGAGGACGACAGCCCAGTACAGGAGATTGTTCATGGTCATTGTGTTGCGCTCCGATTTCACTTGCAGGGAATGAAGTTGCCTTCGCTGCGATAACGCGACGGCATGGCAACAGTTCCATGGATAGTGACCGTCACGGAAAAATGTGAGGGCAGCCAGGCCATAACATGACAGCGCCGCCGGCTTTTCAGCCAGCGGCGCCGCCTTCATTGCAAGTCGGGATCAACGTCGCCGCATGATGCGGCCGGCAACAAAGCCCAGAGCCCCGATGGCTGCCGCCGTCTGCATGGCAGACTTCGGTTCATTGAGGGTTGAGCGCACTGTTTGTGCCGTCGAATCAACCAGATTGACCAACGGCTGCAAACCAAGATCCTCCGCCGACATTTCGACCGGCGGCCGCGCACTGCGAACGACTGCAAGCCACAGACCGGCCACGATGATCAGGCCACCCCCGATCATGGCATCTGCAAGACCCGTCCCATAGCCGAGCTGCACGGCAAGCCAATGGCGCAGCGCCGACAGGAGAAATCCGCCACCGGCCAGAGTGATCAGGCCAATTATCGCATAATGAGCGCCGGAGAGGGCGGACTGACGCGCCTGCTGATAGAGGCGCGCCAGGCCCAGCGATGATACAGCAAGCTGGAAGAGCCGCAGCATGACTTACTTCCGCGTCATCAAGCCGAGCACAACGCCGACGCCCAGGGCCGCGATGATCGCGCCCACCGGATTGCGCGCCACAAGACGCTCCACATCGGCGAGAGTCTGGCTCGCGCGGCTCTGGACCTGGTCGACGGCACGACCACCGATGTCGCTGGCGCCTGACACCAGCCGATCCGTGCCTTCAGCCACATCATCGGCGGTCCGCTTGATGCGCTCCGCCATGTCATCCGTGGTGCGCTTGACCCGATCGCTGGCACCGTAGGCCATGTCCTTCACGGTCTCGGCGGCATCGCCTGCGGCTGAACTCAGCCGTTCGCCCATGTCGGCAGCAGCGCGACGGGTCTTGTCCAAGGCTTCAGAAGCGGAAGCTGGGGTGGAACGTGCCATAGTGATCTCCTCGGTTTGATACATGCTCATCAAACGTCGAGGGGCACGGCTGGTTCCGTTGCCGTAAAAGAATTAGCGAGGGATCAGGTGCGGGGGGTGGAAATGGCCGCCATGGTGCCCGCGTCCGGGCCATAATCGGAAGCGTCGGTCAGATGCAGAAGGTCGGCCAGTTTGGCTCGCGCTCGATTGACCCGGCTCTTGATGGTGCCCACGGCCACACCGCAGATGGCGGCCGCCTCCTCGTAGGACATGTCCGATGCACTGACCAGCAACAGCGCCTCGCGCTGATCCGCTGGCAGCCGGGCCAGTGCCGTCTTCATGTCGGTCATGTCCATGTGGCCATCCTGAGCCGGATGAACCGCGACATTCAACGCAATGCCGCCGTCGGCATCTTCCACCTCCCGCCCGCGCTTGCGCAAGGTCGTATAAAATTCGTTGCGCAGGATGGTGAAGAGCCAGGCACGAAGATTGGTCCCGGGCGTATAGGAATTCTGGTGCGCCCAGGCCTTGGTCAATGTTTCCTGCACGAGATCATCGGCCCGGTCCACCTTCCCCGCGAGCGAAATGGCGAAGGCGCGCAGTGACGGCATGGCCGCCAACAGGTCGCGCTTGAACTCCGGTGAACTCATCGCTTCTTCCCTTGCATGGGCCTGGTCTTGCCCGCCCCCACGCCGCTACGACGTCTTCTCATCCAACTGCTGTAGCAACTGCAAAAATCGGTCGGGAATCTCTTGTTCGGTGATATCCTGATAATAGGTCTTCAGCTGCTGCCCCAAGGACCGCTCCACGTTGCTTGGGACGCGGGCCGAGGGTTTGCGTTTGCTGGCAGGTTTTTCGTGTCTGGCGATCATGGTCTAATCTCTGCTTGCCGGGTTGGCACAGGACCATAGCCGATCCCTGCCGCGTTCCTTAATGCTCTAGTCCGGAAACAGTTCCGTTCACAAAAAAATTTTGGAACTTTTCCCTTAAATCTGCATTGATGATCGCTTATAGAAGGCCGCAGGGCTATCCACTTAGGGCGTAGAGACAGGGAGGGGTTGCAAGGCAACTCATTGAATTTATGACGCTTTCTTCGGTCGTTGCACCACATTTGCCCTATCTGCGGCGCTATGCGCGCGCCTTGACCGGCTGGCAGAATTCGGGCGATGCCTATGTCGCCGCCCTCATGGAAACCCTCATCGCCGACCCCTCGCTGCTGAAAGCCAAGGAAAGCCCCAAGATTTCCCTCTTCCACGCCCTGAGCCGGCTGTGGGGCGCCATCGACATCAACAAGCGCAGCGATGCCTTCCGCCCCGGCTGGGAGGAAACGGTCCAGGACCGGCTGGCCGCCATCCCCGGCACACCGCGCCAGGCCTTCCTTCTCATGGCGGTGGAAGACTTCTCGCTCGATGACACCGCCGTCATTCTCGGCGTGAGTTCACAGCAGGCTTCGGCCTACTACGACGAAGCCAATCGGCAGATCTCCCAGATGATCGCCAGCGATATTCTCATCATAGAAGACGAACCTCTTATCGCCATGGACCTGGAAGAGATCGTCACCTCCCTCGGTCATAACTTGGTCGGCGTGGCGCGCACCCGCGACGAGGCCGTGTCGATTGTGGCCAGACGTAAGCCGCAACTGGTGTTGTCGGACATTCAACTCGCCGATGGCAGTTCCGGCATCGACGCGGTGAACGATATTCTCAGGGACCAGGATGTTCCCGTGATCTTCATCACTGCCTTCCCCGAGCGGCTGCTCACCGGCATGAAGGCCGAACCGACCTTCCTGATCACCAAGCCCTTTTCGCCGGAGATGGTGAAAGCCCTCATTGCCCAGGCTCTGTTCTTCGATATGAAGGCGGCCGGCAAAGCCTGATTCTCGCCAAGCCAAGCTAAATCAAAGAAAGCCCTCCGGTTTGCCGGAGGGCTTTCTTCTTGGTCTCACCCGCTGCCGAGATCCGCAGGTCAATCAGCCATTGCTGGCGCGCAGCATCCAGATGGCCTTTTCGTGGAACTTGATGCAATCCACCAGCATGTCGTTAGTGACGATATCGTCTGCATCATCAGCGGTCGAAGCGAGTTCACGAGCCGTGCGCGCGCCTTCCTCATGCATCTTTGCCAGCTCCTCGATCATGGCCGAAATGTCCTTCCCGGAAATCTGCGCCGCCACGGAAAACTCCTTGTTGGCGCCTTCCGCCGGAACAAAGCTGCCGAGTGCGCGCATCCGCTCGGCCAACTCGTCCACCGTGGCAAAGAGAGCGTTGTACTGCCCGTCCGTCAGCTTGTGGATGGAATAAAAGGTAGACCCCTTCAGGTTCCAGTGCACCAGCTGAGTCGAAAGCAACAACTCATAGGTGGCAGCGAAATAGCGTCCGAGACCCTGCGCGATGGCGGAACGGTCCTTGGCGGCAATATCGGTATTAACTGTTTCAACCAGTTTGGCGACAGCCATAGTTTATCCTTTCCAGAGAAGCTGAGACGGTGGGTTTAAAGGTCAGATCACGGTTCAGATCACGTTGCTTCAGATCACATTGAAAACATAAAGCAGGATAATGAGGGGGATGGGCAGCCCAAGCAGCCACAGCGCAGCGCCTTTCATGGCAGTTCTCCAATTCTTGCAGTGTTGTTAACGTGCCGAAAAACGGCTCATGCGGCTGCGGGTTCCATCACCAGATCCCATTTATTTTTCATATTTTTCGCAGCTGCCGGAACCGCTTCTGTTCCTCGACGTTGTCGGCAATAGTCGGGAACAGGGAAATTGGGCCTCCGCGATGATCACCAAAGCCGCTGCCTCGCCGGTGACGCGCGGCGCCATATACATGCTTCTGCTGGTCTCGCTCCTGGCGCTTTTGACAGGAATGGTGCAAATCGTGCGTGTGCAGATAAATCTGTCAGCGCAGAATGCCCTGGTCCAGGCTGCCGACCGCTATCAGGCGGCGCTGGGAGATGTGGAAACCGCCTATCGCGGCTATGTCATCACCGCGAGCGAAAAATATCTTCAACCCTACCGTGAAGCTGCCAACGCTGTCGGCGGTTTGACCGCTGCTCTGGAAAGGGCAAGTTCCAATGCCGGGCAAGCAAACAACTTGCTGCCGCAGTTGAAAGACGATGGCTCTGCCATCTTTGCCTTTGCCGAAAATGTGGTGAATGCGCGCAATAGCTCCTTCGAACAAGCCCAGGCTCTAGTCAATGGAGATACCGGCAAGCTGCTGATGGATCGCCTGCGTCAGTCCATTGGGACAATTCACAATATGGCGGATGCGAGCATCGCCAGGGAAACGCGGCGCCAATATTCCACTTGGTTGCCACTCGCCATCAGCGGCCTGGCGGCTACCATGTTACTGACCGGCGTCATACTTGCCATGGCGCGGCGCAGCCGCGATGCCTCTCTGCGTGCCCGCACATTGCTTTTCGACGTCATTGAGCGCGCGCCCGTGGGCGTTGCTCTGCTTGACCGCAATCAGACCATTCACCAGATGAACCCCGCCTTTGCCCGCCTGATCAGCCAGAGCGGCAGCAGCTTGGTCGGCAGAGATATAGATACGGCTCTTCCCGCGCTCCACAGCCTCATCAGCAATCGCGTGGCACTTGCCATCTCACGCCGCCGTCTCTCCGTGACCGAGGAAGAGGAAAGGCCCTTTGAACTGGAAACACCCGATGGCATGAAATACCTGAAGGCCGATGTCTTCCCCGTAACTCTGGTCAATGACGAGGGGCGGCACAGCGCCGGGGCTGGCGTGGTTCTGGCCGATCTCACCCGCCAGCGCGAGGGCGAGCTGGAACTGGAACAGGCGCGCGATGAGGCAGAGTCCGCCAACCGCGCCAAGTCGGCCTTCATTGCCAACATGAGCCACGAATTGCGCACACCGCTGACGGCCGTTCTTGGCTATTGTGAATTGATCGAGGACGATCTGCGCGACATGGGTGAAGAACGCGTCCTCTCCGACCTCAACAAAATCAGCATCAACGCCCGCCACCTGCTCGGCCTTATCAATGACGTGCTCGATCTTTCCAAGGTGGAGGCCCAGAAAATGGATGTCCACGCCGTGGACTTCACCGTGGGCACGCTTATGGATGAAGTGGAAGCTGCCACGGGCAGCCTGATGACCCGGAACGGAAACAATTTCGTCACCGAAGTGCTGGACCACGAGCATGCTCTGTCGACAGATGACCTCAAGGTGAAGCAGATCCTGCTCAACCTCATCGGCAATGCTGCGAAATTCACCCATGACGGCACCATCAAGCTTGCCATCAGCCATCACGAATTTGAGTCCAGGGAATTCACCCGCTTTGAGGTTTCCGATAATGGCATCGGCATGACGCCTGAACAGGTGGATAAGTTGTTCAAACGCTTCATCCAGGCGGATGAAACGACCACGCGCAAATATGGTGGCACCGGCCTCGGCCTGGCTCTGACGCGCGCCCTTGCCATCATGCTCGGCGGCAATATCACGGTAGAGAGCGCCATGGGCCAAGGCAGTCGCTTCATCGTCACCATTCCCAGCCGTTATGTGAAACCGGTTGCTGATGTCGCCGAACTCGCCGAGCCGAACGTGGCCTCGAAGCCAGCGGATGGTGCCGCGTCGCTGCGCGCTGACACCGTGCTGGTGGTTGATGACGAAGCATCAGCCCGCGATCTCCTGCAACGGCATCTCACCCGTGAAGGATTTTCCGTGGTGACTGCCGCCAATGGCGCCGAAGCGTTGGAGAAATTAAAAACCGCCAAGCCAGTTGCGGTTTTGCTCGATGTGATGATGCCAGGCATGGACGGCTGGCATGTGTTGCGCGCCATCCGCCACAATGCCGACACGCGCACGATTCCCGTCATCATGCAGACGGTCCTTGACGAGGAGCACTTCGCCTATACGCTTGGTGCCTCAGGCTATCTGCAGAAGCCCGTGAAGCGGCCGCAACTCATGGAGGCGCTGGCCGACGTGCTGGACGATGCCGGGGGCAAGAGTGTGCTCATCGTTGACGATGATTCTTCGGCCAACACCCGTCTCAAGACCATGTTTGAGAAACAGGGATGGCGCGTCCGGCTGGCCAGTGACGGGGCCGCCGGCCTTGACGCCATGACCCGCAGCCGGCCCTCACTCGTGCTGGTCGATCTCGTGATGCCCGGCATGGATGGCTATGAGTTCATCCGCCAGGTGCGTGAGCACCAGGAGTGGACCGACATTCCCTTGGTCGTCATGACCGCCGAAGATGTGAAATCATCACAGGTGCGGAAGCTCGTCCCTGATACCAAGGCCATTGTTCAGAAGGGTGCCCAGTCCATGGCGGACCTGGTCGCCGATCTGCGCCGCTACGTTGACCACCAGCCCAACAACCCTTCTCCTTGAGGAAACCAGCATGGCAAAAATTCTCCTTGTCGAAGACAGTGAGCAAATATGGGACTTCTTGTCCCGTCGTCTGGAGCGCCGTGGCCATACCGTGGTCCTGGCCCACGATGGCGAGCAGGGCGTCAACAATGCCAAAGCCGCCCTTCCCGAAGTGATTCTTCTTGATATGAATCTTCCGGTAATGGACGGCTGGATGGTGGCGCGGGCCCTCAAGAGCGACGACATCACCCGGCAGATTCCCATCATCGCCCTCACCGCTCACGCCATGGCGGGTGATCGAGAAAAGGCCCTTCAGGCCGGCTGCGACGATTATCATCCAAAGCCCATCGACTTTGCCAAACTTCTCACCCAGATTGATGCCGCCATCGGCAAGAAGGCCTGACGGAAGAGATCGGGGACGGCACCATGGATATAATGACCAACCGCCTGCTGCGCGATGCGGTGCCGCTGTTTTCGGTGCTGGCAGCGGTTCTTCTCATTCTTGGCATTGGCGCCATCTTCTTTCTGGGCAAGGAGGTGCTGGTCCATCTCGCGCTTGCCATTCTACTGAGTTTCGCTCTTTCGCCCATCGTCTCCTGGCTCATGCGCCGCGGCCTGCCCAAGAGTATTGCGGTCGCCGGTGCCGTGCTTTCGGCCCTGGGGCTCATTTCCGTCATCACCTGGGTGGCCTATCGCCAAAGCGCCCTGCTGGCCGCACAAATTCCATCCTATGAACCCACCATCCGCGCCAAGCTGAATTTTCTGTCCGACCCCCTTACCGCCTCATCGGTTTTTTCGCGCGCCGGCGATATATTATTCCGCGTACTGACTGATTTTAATCTCATCGGCGCTGCTCCGGTGACTGAAAATGGTGCGGCCATCGCCACCGTCCGTGTGGATGACGCCAGTCACGGTCTGGAAGCCGTTTTGCATTTTCTCGAACCGCTGCTGCACCCCGTCGCCACCTTGCTGGTGGTGCTGCTGCTCGCTGCCTTTATGCTCGCCCAGCGCGAAGACCTGCGCAATCGCTTCATCCGCCTGGCCGGCACCGACGACATTCAGACCACCACCAACGCCCTTGACGATGCGGCGCGGCGCGTCGGCCGCATGCTGCTGACCCAGCTCGCAGTCAACGCCTCCTTCGGTCTGGTGATTGGCGCCGGGCTTTGGCTCATCGGCCTGCCCAGCCCCTTCCTCTGGGGCATCTTCGCGGGGGTTATGCGCTTCGTGCCCTATGTCGGCGCCTTTATCGGTCTTTTGCCGCCACTGGTCGTGGCCTTTGCTGCGGATCCATCCTGGTGGAGCTTCATCGCCACCATCGGTCTCTTCGCCGTCATCGAGCCCCTGGTTGGCCATGTCCTCGAACCGCTGCTTTATGGCCACTCCTCCGGCATGTCGCCGGTGGCCATCATCGTGGCAGCTCTGATCTGGGCTTTCCTCTGGGGGCCCATCGGGCTGGTGCTGGCCACACCTCTGACCATCTGTCTCGTGGTTCTCGGCCGCCATGTGCCGCGTCTTAAATTCCTCGACGTGCTTCTCGGCGACAAGCCGGTGCTGGCACCGCATGAGATTTTCTATCAGCGCATGCTGGCGGGCGATCCCGGCGAAGCCGAAGGGCAGGCCCATGAATTTCTGAAGGGCCGCGGCCTTGCCACCTACTATGACGAGATCGCCCTGGAAGCTATCCGGCGCGCCCATACCGATATTGTGCGCGACCACCTCGACGACACCCGGCTGCAAGGTCTCGTCCGTTCAAGTGAGGCTCTGGTGTCAGCGCTGGAACGTCTGCCCCAGCCTCTGGCTGTGGGCGGGGCCGCCAATGCAGAGGCCGAGGCTGCCTTCGACGTCATCGCCCCCGATCAGGCCGCTGCCCGCCATATCTTCGTGGCCGAACGCCTGAAACCGGCATGGCGCGTGCCCCAGCCGGTGGCCGTTTTGCACGGTGATCATCCCCTCGATCACGCGGCCGCCATGATGCTCGGCCAGATCTTCACCAAATACGGCTTGCCGGCCCGCATTATGCCCCTGACCGAGGCGGCTGACCTAAAACCCACCAAGAATGACAGACCGGCGCTGGTCTTCCTGTCCTTCGTCGAGCCCCTGAGCACCCTTCATCTGCGCGCGCTGCAAATGCGCGTGCGCCGCGCTGTGCCCAAGGCGCATGTGGCCTTGGCGCTGTGGCAGGAAACCGATGGAGCCCTGAAAACCGACTTGCAACGCAAGACCCACGCCGATGCTGTGATCACACGCACCGCCGAGGCCCTGCAAGCCGCCGCCGACATGAAGCCGGAACTGGCGGATGACAGCCGGTGACGAAAAATCCGTCACTAGAGCCTGCTGTTTTTTGACGGAATCTGGGATTCCCAAATCAGTGTAGTTCTGATTCAAGCTTCATGCTGGGCAGCGAGG
>CALMUW010000014.1 GCA_937872985.1 uncultured Alphaproteobacteria bacterium | reverse complement strand
GAAGTCGGCGTCGCCCTTCTTGAAGGCCTCGAAGGCGGCGTTGGCGTCGCGGAAGTAGTCGAACCGCACCGTGTCGAAATTCCACAGGCCCCTGGCGATGGCCAGGTCCTTGCCCCAGTAATCGGGGTTCTTTTTGAAGGTGATGCTCTCGCCGGGCTTCACCTCCCCCACCACGTAGGGACCGGAGCCAAGCACCGGATCGAGCGTCGGCTGGGTGAAGTCCTTGCCCTGCCAGAAGGCCTTGGACACGATGGGCATGAGGCCGATGATCAGCGGCAATTCGCGGTCGCCGATGGTCTGGTGAAACACCACGGTGCGCGCATCCGGCGTCTCCACTGCTGACACCTTGCCATAGCTGTCCTTGAAATTGGGCCGCCCCTGATCGCGCAGGGTGTTCAGCGAGAAGACCACATCCGCCGCCGTCACCGGCGAGCCATCGGCGAACTTCGCTTCGGGCCGGAGCCTGAAGGTGAAGGTCTGGCGGTCGTCCGACACATCAATGCTCTCGGCCAGCAGGCCATAGAGCGCGAAGGGTTCGGCCCCGTTCCGCCCCATCAGGCTCTCGAAGCTGTAGGCGCGCAGGAACTGGGCCGCCGTGCCCTTCAGGATGAAGGGATTGAGACTGTCGAAGGTGCCCACCACCGCCGACTTGACGGCCCCGCCCTGGGGCGCATCGGGATTGACATAGGGCAGGCTCCGGAAGTCCGGCGGCAGGGCCGGGTCGCCGTGCATGGCGATGCCGTGGCGCGGCTCGGCCAGGCTTGCGCCGGCGAGCATGACGGTGAGAGCAAAGGCAGGAGGGAGCAGTCGAATCATGGTGCGCATGGCCGGATGTTACCCGCGAAGGGCGGCATCCGGCCACGCAATGACGGCAGAAATGTTACGGCACCAGCATGTTGCTGAACTGCCACGGGTCGCGCCGGTCCAGCTTTTCGGCAAAGAGTTCGCCCCGGTGCTCCAGCGGCGTCCAATTGGTATAGACGCCCTTGATCTCGCCGAGATAGTCCGACTGCACCTTGAGGCAGCGCAGGTGGTCCATCTCGTCGGTCTCGACAATTCCGGCATTGGGATTTTCCATGGCCCAGACCATGCCCGCCAGCACGGCCGACGTCACCTGCATGCCGGTGGCGTTCTGGTAGGGCGCCAGCCCCTTGGCCTCATCGTTGGACAGGTGCGAGCCGAACCAATAGGCATTGCGCTTGTGGCCATAGAGCAGCACGCCGAGGATGTCCTCGCCGTCCACGATCTCATCGGCACCGAGAATGCGCTTATCCCTTTGCGCCACGCCGCCCGCCCCGAACATCTCGTGCAGCGACAGCACGGCATCTCCGCACGGGTGATAGGCATAGTGGCAGGTGGGCCGATAGAGCGCCGTCTTGCCCTTCCACACGGTGTAATAGTCGGCGATGGAAATGGCCTCGTTATGGGTGACGAGGAAGGCAAATTGCGGCCCCACGCCGGGCACCCACGACCGCACCCGCGTATTGGCGCCGGGCCGCTCCAGGAAGATGGCGCATCGTGACCCGCTGGTGAAGCGGCGGCCCTCCGACGGCAGCTTCTTCTCATGCGTGCCCCAGCCCAGTTCGGCGGGCTGCAAGCCTTCGGAAATGAAGCCGTCCACCGACCAGGTGTTGATGAAAGTGCCCAGGGGCTTCGGCGTCTTGGCGCGCTGCGTGTCGCGCTCGGCCACATGAATGCCCTTCACGCCCACGCGCTTCATCAGTTTCGCCCAGCCGTCCTTCGTCGTCGGCATCTTCACAGCAAGCTGCAATTCGGCGGCGAGGTTCATCAGCGCCTGCTTCACGAACCAGCTCACCATGCCGGGGTTGGCGCCACAGCACGACACCGCCGTGGGGCCGGGGCCGAGCTTTTTCTTCAGCGCCAGCATGGTCTGGCGCAGCGCGTAATTGGTGCGCTGGGCATTATCCACCTTGCCGTTGAAGTAGAAGCCTTCCCACGGCTCGATCACCGTGTCGATGTAAAGCGCCTTCATCTCGCGGGCGAAGGCCATCATGTCCACCGAGGACACATCAACCGACAGGTTGACGATGAAGCCCGGCTCCGGTCCCGCCAGAAGCGGCTTCAGCACCTTCTTGTAGTTTTTCGGCGTCAGGCCCTGCTGGATGAAGCGCAACCCCTCGGCGTCGGCGATGGCCTTGTTGGCGGTGGCGGGGTCGATGATGGTGATCTTGCTGCGATCACAGGCGATGTGTCGTAAAATGAGCGGCAGGCTGCCGCGACCGATGGAACCAAAACCGACGATGACGATGGGGCCTTGCCAGCGGGCGTGAACGGGCCAGGTGCTCATTTCATTGGACCTCCTTCAGGGTCAGAGTGAAGCGGAGGCGCGATTTAGAGCAAATCCGCCCGCATTCAAGAAACTTTTGCAGGGCCAGCGGCCCTTGTCAAAGCATGTCAGCCTCCCTGTCAGCTCCACCTTGCACGGGTCGCGGGGCAGGGCCACTTCTGCCAATATGACCCGATTGATTCGGAAGTGATGATGAGCAAGCACCCCAGCCCCGCCCGAAAATCCCCCGCCGACCTCTTCGGCGACCTGCCGGCCCAGGGCAAAGCCGCCAAATCCGCCACAGCACCCAGGGGCGACGACAGCTATAACGCCCAGTCCATCGAGGTGCTGGAGGGGCTGGAGCCGGTGCGCCGCCGCCCCGGCATGTATATCGGTGGCACCGACGAAAAGGCGCTCCATCATCTCTTCGCCGAAGTCATCGACAATGCCATGGACGAGGCCGTGGCCGGTCACGCCCAGTGGATCGAGGTCGTCTATGACGAAGACGGCTATCTCGCCGTCACCGACAATGGCCGCGGCATTCCCGTCGACGATCACCCCAAGTTCAAGAACAAGTCGGCGCTTGAGGTCATCATGACCACGCTGCACGCCGGCGGCAAATTCGACTCCAGGGCCTATGAAACCTCGGGCGGGTTGCATGGTGTCGGCGTGTCGGTGGTGAATGCCCTGTCGGAGCACCTCATTGTGGAAGTGGCGCGCGGCCAGCAACTCTACCGGCAGGAGTATCGCCGGGGCCAGCCCACCGGCCCGCTGCACAGTCTGGGCCGCGTCAACAATCGCCGCGGCACCACGGTGCGCTTCAAGCCGGACCCGCAGATCTTCGGGCAGGGCAAGACCGCCTTTTCCGCCGCCCGCCTCTACAAGATGGCGCGTTCCAAGTCCTATCTCTTCGGCGGCGTGGAAATCCGCTGGGCCTGCGCGGCCAGTCACATCAGGGACAAGGAGACGCCGGAGAAGGCGACCCTCCATTTCCCCGGCGGCCTGAAGGACTTCCTTGAGGAGCGGCTGGACGGCACCACCCGCGTGGTCGACGAAATCTTTGCCGGCAAGGTGAAGAAGGAGGGCGGCCACGGTTCGGTCGAATGGGCGGTGGCCTGGTTCGGCGGCGAGGACGGGTTCTTCTCTTCCTATTGCAACACCATTCCCACCCCCGATGGCGGCACCCATGAACTGGGCCTGCGCTCGGCCCTGTTGCGCTCGCTCAAGACCTATGCCGAGTTGAAGGGCGTCAAGCGCGCCGGGGTCATCACGGCTGATGACGTGATGGTGCAATCGGGCGCGCTGCTCTCGGTGTTCATCCGCGAGCCGGAATTCCAGGGCCAGACCAAGGACCGGCTGGCCACGCCGGAGGCCATGCGCATCGTCGACAATGCCGTGCGCGACCACTTTGACCACTGGCTCACCGGCCACCCGGCCCAGGCCGACCGGCTGCTCGACTGGATCATCGACCGTGCCGAGGAGCGCGTGCGGCGGCGGCAGGAAAAGGAAGTGGGCCGCAAGACCGCCGTGCGCAAGTTGCGCCTGCCGGGCAAGCTCGCCGACTGTTCGGCCAGCCAGAAGGAAGGCTCGGAACTGTTCATCGTCGAAGGCGACAGCGCCGGCGGCTCGGCCAAGCAGGGGCGCGACCGCCAGACCCAGGCCGTGCTGCCGCTGCGCGGCAAGATCCTGAACGTGGCCAGCGCCGGCAAGGACAAGCTCGCCGCCAACCAGCAGATCAGCGATCTGGTGCAGGCCCTGGGCTGCGGCACCGGCACCTCCTTCCGCGTCGATGACCTGCGTTATGACAAGGTCATCATCATGACCGACGCCGATGTGGACGGCGCCCACATCGCCGCACTGCTCATGACCTTCTTCTACCGCCAGATGCCCAGGCTCATCGATGAGGGCCACCTCTATCTCGCCGTGCCGCCGCTCTACAAGGTGGCCCAGGGGCCGAAGGTGGCCTATGCCCGCAACGACGCCCACAAGGAGGAATTGCTGAAGACCGAATTCTCCGGGCGCGGCAAGGTGGAGGTGTCACGCTTCAAGGGTCTGGGCGAAATGCTGCCCGCCCAGTTGAAGGAAACCACCATGGATCCCCGCAAGCGCACGCTGCTCCGCGTCAGCCTGGAGGAGGCGGCCCGCGCTGCCACCGCCCACATCGTCGAGCGTCTCATGGGCAACAAGCCGGAGGAGCGCTTCGCCTTCATCTCCGAGCGCGCCGAATTCGTGGCCGAAGAGGGACTGGACATCTGAACCAGAAATGCCGCCCGCGAGCGGAAGGCACTTTGGATTGCATCAAAGCGTCCGCTTTTCTCTCTCAAATCGTTCCGATTTGATCGTCCGTTGCGCTAGAGCAACCGGC
>CALMUW010000013.1 GCA_937872985.1 uncultured Alphaproteobacteria bacterium | reverse complement strand
GCGGGCGGCCCGAGTCCCCCCGCCCGGCCCGCCCCCGCGCCCCCGGCGCCACCCCCCGCCGCGCCAGCCGCCACCCCCACGCCGCCCACCAGCCCCGCCGCCCCGGCGGTCAAGGCCGCCTTCGTTGCAGTGCCCGCCGGAACGCCAGCCCCCGCCAACCGCAAGCCCGAAGCGGCCGAAATCCGCCCCGTGACCGAAACGGCCAGGACCGCAGCGGCGCACAAGGAAAGGGTGCAGGCGGCCCAGGCCAAGGGACCGGGCATGCTGATGACCGAAAAGGCCCAGGCCGAAACGGGCGTGGTGCGCGCCAGCGCGGACAGGGTGGAAAAATCGGCCACCCGCCAGCCCGCCGCCAGGGCAAAAGCCGCCGATGGCCGCCCGGAACTGCTCACCAGGCCGCGCTCCGGCAAGGGCGACGACCTGAAGCTCATCTGGGGCGTGGGCCCGGCGCTGGAAAAGCTGCTGCACAAGATGGGGGTCTGGCACTTCGACCAGATCGCCCAATGGACCGCGCGCGAACTGGCCTGGGTCGATGGCCGACTTGAGGGCTTCAAGGGCCGCGCTCAGCGCGACGAATGGGTGAAGCAGGCGAAGAAACTGGCCAAGGGCTGGCGGCCGGACAATGCCGTCGGCGACAAGCCGAAGAAGTGAGGATGAGTCATGCTTGCTGACAAGGATCGCATCTTCACCAACCTCTATGGCCAGCACGACTGGGGCCTGGAGGGCGCGAAACGGCGCGGCGCCTGGCGCGACACCAAATCCTTCATCGACAAGGGCCGGGACTGGATCGTCAACGAGGTGAAGGCGTCGGGCCTGCGTGGCCGCGGCGGCGCGGGCTTTCCCACCGGCCTCAAGTGGTCCTTCATGCCCAAGGTGGTGGGCGAGCGCCCGCATTACCTCGTCATCAACGCCGACGAATCCGAACCCGGCACCTGCAAGGACCGCGAGATCCTGCGCCACGATCCGCATCTTCTGGTCGAAGGCGCGCTGCTGGCGGGCTGCGCCATGGCCTGCAACACCGGCTATATCTATGTGCGCGGCGAATTCATCCGCGAGCGCGAGCGGCTTCAGGCCGCCATCGACCAGGCCCGTGAGGCGCGCCTCATCGGCAAGAACAACATCCACGGCTGGGACTTCGACCTCTACGTCGCCCATGGCGCGGGCGCCTATATCTGCGGCGAGGAAACCGCCATGCTGGAAAGCCTGGAGGGCAAGAAGGGCCAGCCCCGCATGAAGCCGCCGTTCCCGGCCAATGTCGGGCTTTATGGCGCGCCCACCACCGTCAACAACGTGGAATCCATCGCCGTCACCGGCACCATCCTGCGGCGCGGCGCCACCTGGTTCAATTCCATCGGCAACCCCAACAACGTCGGCACCAAGCTGTTCTGCATCTCGGGCCATGTGAACACGCCGTGCAACGTGGAGGAGGCCATGGGCGTTCCCTTCCGCGAATTGATCGAGAAACACGCGGGCGGCGTACGCGGCGGCTGGGACAATCTGCTCGCCGTCATTCCCGGCGGTTCCTCGGTGCGCATGGTGCCCGCCGAACAGATCATCGACTGCCCCATGGATTTCGACTCCCTCGGCAAGCTGAAATCCGGCCTGGGCACGGCGGCGGTCATCGTCATGGACAAGTCCACCGACCTGATCCGCGCCATTGCCCGCCTGTCCTATTTCTACAAGCACGAAAGCTGCGGCCAGTGCACCCCCTGCCGCGAGGGCACGGGCTGGATGTGGCGCATCCTGACCCGCATGGCCGAAGGCCGCGCCGAAAAGCGCGAGATCGACATGCTCTTCGACGTCACCAAGCAGGTGGAAGGCCACACCATCTGCGCCCTGGGCGACGCCGCCGCCTGGCCGGTGCAGGGCCTCATCAATCACTTCCGCCACGTCATCGAACAGCGGATCGACCAATACGCAGCGAACCCCGACCCAGACGGCGCGGTGCGCCGGGTCGCGGCGGAGTAAGCCCATGCCCAGGATCAAGATCGACGGTCAGGAAATCGAGGTCGAGAACGGCACGACCCTGTTGCAGGCCTGCGAGCAGGCAGGGGCGGAGGTGCCGCGCTTCTGTTATCATGAGCGCCTGTCGGTGGCCGGCAACTGCCGCATGTGCCTGGTGGAGGTGAAGGGCGGTCCGCCCAAGCCGCAGGCCTCCTGCGCCATGTCGGTGAACGACCTGCGCCCCGGCCCCAACGGCGAACCGCCGGAGGTCTTCACCAACACGCCCATGGTGAAGAAGGCGCGCGAAGGCGTGCTCGAATTCCTGCTCATCAATCATCCGCTCGACTGCCCCATCTGCGATCAGGGCGGCGAATGCGACCTGCAGGATCAGGCCGTGGCCTATGGCGTGTCCGGTAGCCGCTTCCGCGAGAACAAGCGCGCCGTGGAGGACAAGTATTTCGGCCCCCTGGTGAAGGGCGAGATGACCCGCTGCATCCTGTGCAGCCGCTGCGTGCGCTTCACCACGGAAATCGCGGGCCTTCAGCAGATGGGCATCACCGGGCGCGGCGAGGACGCCGAGGTGGCGACCTACATGAACGCCATCATCGGCTCCGAGCTTCAGGGCAATGTCATCGACCTCTGCCCGGTGGGGGCGCTGACCAGCGCGCCCTATGAATTCAAGGCCCGCGCCTGGGAATTGCGCAAGACCGAAACCATTGACGTCATGGACGCCGTGGGTTCCAGCATCCGCGTCGATGCCCGGGGCCGCGAGGTCATGCGCATCCTGCCGCGCACCCATGAACTCGTGAACGAGGAGTGGATTTCCGACAAGACCCGGTTCGTCTGGGACGGCTTGCAGGCCCAGCGTCTCGACCAGCCCTATATCCGCGAATTCGGCAAGCTCCGCCCCGCCACCTGGGCCGAAGCCCTGGCCCGCGTGGCCCAGAAGGCCAAGGCCACCGATCCCCGCAAGATGGGCTTCATCCTGGGCGATCTGGTTTCGGCCGAGGAAGCCTTCTCGCTCAAGACCCTGGCCGACCACCTGGGCACGCCCAATATCGATTGCCGCCAGGACGGCGCGATGATCGGTGAGTTGGGCGGACGGGCCGGTTATCTGTTCAACTCCACCATTGCGGGGATTGAGGACGCCGACGCCATCATCCTCATCGGCACCAATCCGCGGCTTGAGGCGCCGGTGCTGAACGCCCGCATCCGCAAACGCCACAATCGCGGCGGGCTGGCCATCGCCGTCATCGGCGAACCGGCTGACCTGACGTATAAATATGACTATCTCGGCGCTGGCGCCGATGCTCTCGCCAAGCTCGATCCCGCCCGCTTCGCCAAGGCCCAGAAGCCCATGGTCATTGTGGGGCAGGGGGCGCTGGCCCGGCCCGATGGCCGCGCGGTTCTGGCGCTCGCCGCCAGGTTTGCTGCCGCCATTGGCGTGGTGCGCGGCGACTGGAACGGCTTCAACATTCTCCACACGGCGGCGGGGCGCGTCGGCGCGCTCGATGTGGGTGCCGTGCCCGGCCCGGGCGGCATGACCACGGCGGAGATGGTGCAGGCGGCGGGCGATGGTGCGCTTGACCTCCTGTTCCTCGCCGGGGCCGACGAGATCGACA
This sequence comes from uncultured Alphaproteobacteria bacterium, assembly GCA_937872985.1. Taxonomy (GTDB): domain Bacteria; phylum Pseudomonadota; class Alphaproteobacteria; order Rhizobiales; family Aestuariivirgaceae; genus Aestuariivirga. The sequence continues at coordinate 4,876 of CALMUW010000013.1, read as the reverse complement.
TGCAAGGTCTGGGCACCTGCTTCACCGTTTACATGGGCAGCCATGGCGATGCCGGGGCCCACCGCGCCGATGTCATCCTGCCCGCTGCGGCCTATACCGAGAAGTCGGCGATCTATGTCAACCCCGAGGGCCGCCCGCAACTGGCCTTCGCCGCCGCCTTCCCGCCGGGGGAGGCGCGCGAGGACTGGGCCATTCTGCGCGCCCTGTCCGCCGAACTGGGTGCCGCCCTGCCGTGGGATTCGCTCGCGGACCTGCGTGCCGCCATGGTGGCCAGGGCACCCTGGCGGGGGCTGCCCGCCCAACTCCCCCCCGCCGATCCGGCGCGCCTGTCGGAACTGGGCAAGGGCGAAGGCCGCACCACGGTCAATCCCTTCCATTCCCCCATCCGGGATTTCTACCTCACCAACCCCATCGCCCGGGCCAGCCGCATCATGGCCCGGTGCTCGGAACTGAAGACCGGCGGCACCAGAGAGGCGGCGGAGTAAACGATGAAGCGTGTGGGCATCATCGGCGGCATCAGCGCGGAATCGACCGCGCATTACTACGCCCTGATCAATCAGGGCGTGCGGGCCGGGCGTGGCGGCCTCGCTCAGGCCGAGTTGCTCATCTGGTCGGTGAATTTTGCCGAAGTCGCAGCCCTGCAGGAGCAGGGCGACTGGCCGGCGCTCGCGCGCAGGTTCGCTGACATCGCCAGACGGCTTGAAGGAGCAGGGGCGGAAGCCATCGTCATCGCCGCCAACACCATGCACAAGGTGGCCGACGAGGTGACGGCGGCGGTCACCATCCCGCTTCTCCACATCGTCGATATCACGGCGGATGCGATCCGCCGCGACGGGCTGGCGCGGCCCGGCCTCATGGCCACGGCCTATACCATGGAGCAGGATTTCTATGTCGGGCGCTTCCGCGACCGCCATGGCTTGAACCTGCTCATTCCGGGCGCCGCCGACCGGCGCGACACCCACCGCATCATCTATGACGAGCTGTGCCGGGGCATCACCACCGAAGCCTCGCGCGCCCGCTATGAGGCCATTGCCCGCGCGCTCGTGGCGCAGGGGGCCGACTGCCTCATTCTGGGCTGCACCGAAATCGGCATGTTGCTCAGTAAGGACAATGTGCCGGTGCCGGTTTTCGACACCACCCGATTACACACACAGGCTGCGGTGGATTTCGCGCTTAGCGATGTCCGGCGACAGGCGGCGGAGTAGCACGATGAACGCTTGGTTCGAAACCTATCCCTGGCTCTTCCCCACCTTCGTCATCGTGGGCATTCTCGCCGGTGTGCTGATCTCCACCGCCGTGCTGATCTATGGCGAGCGCAAGATCTGGGCGGCGGTCCACATGCGGCGCGGCCCCAACGTGGTCGGCCCCTGGGGCGTTTTGCAGCCCATCGCCGACTTCCTGAAATTCATCCTCAAGGAAAGCATGGTGCCGGACGGGGCCAACAAGGGCGTGTTTCTCATCGCGCCGCTGGTCTCCGTCATCCTGGCCATTTCCGCCTGGGCCGTCATTCCGGTCAATGACGGCTGGGTGGTGGCCAACATCAACGTCGGCATACTCTATCTCCTCGCCGTGTCCTCGCTCGGGGTCTATGGCATCATCATGGCGGGCTGGGCTTCCAACTCGAAGGATCCCTTCCTCTCGGCCCTGCGCGCCGCCGCCCAGATGATCTCCTACGAAGTCTCCATCGGCTTCGTCATCGTCACCGTGCTGCTCTGTGCCGGGTCGCTCAACCTCACCGACATCGTCCACGCCCAGGACAGCAAATGGGGCATGTTCGGCTGGTACTGGCTGCCGCTGCTGCCCATGTTCGTCATCTTCTTCATTTCGGCCCTGGCCGAAACCAATCGCCCGCCCTTCGACCTTGCCGAGGCGGAGTCCGAACTGGTGGCGGGCTACATGGTGGAATATTCCTCCTCGCTCTTCCTGCTCCAGTTCCTCACCGAACTGGTGGCCATTCTTTCCATGTCGTCCATTGCCGCCGTGCTCTTCCTCGGCGGCTGGCTGCCGCCCTTCAATGTTGCCCCCTTCACCTGGGTGCCGGGCCTCGTCTGGTTCCTCATCAAGGCCTGGGCCGTGGTGCTGCTCTTCTCGCTCACCAAGGTCATCGTGCCGCGCTACCGCTATGACCAGTTGATGCGCCTGGGCTGGAAGGTCTTCCTGCCGATTTCGATTTTCTATGTCGTGCTGGTGGCGGGCGTTCTCGTCACCATGGGCTGGTTGCCGAAATGATCCACAGCCCCGGCCATAGCCTGTTGGGCGCGCTGCTGTTCACGGTGCTGGGCATCGTCGAACTGTGGGCCGTGGCGCGTTTCGTTTACCCCGGCCTGCGCCGCCATCACGAGTTGGCCAAGGTCACGCAGACCCAGAAGCTCGATCCGCACAGGATCATGGATGTGGTTCGCCTGCAAACTCTGGTGCTCTTTCCCGTCATCGGGTTCATGATGGGGCCGCACCTGTTCGGCGGGATGGAGTGAGACAATGAGACTTGGACAAGCCGCCCGCGCTCTCTTCCTGACGGAGTTCCTCTCCGCCGGATGGCTGGCGATCAAATATTTCTTCCGCCCCAAGGCGACGCTGAACTACCCGCATGAGAAGGGCATCCTCAGCCCGCGTTTCCGCGGCGAACATGCGCTGCGCCGCTATCCCTCCGGCCAGGAACGCTGCATCGCCTGCAAGCTGTGCGAGGCCATCTGTCCGGCCCAGGCCATCACCATTGAAGCCGGTCCGCGCCAGTCCGACGGCACCCGCCGCACTACGCGCTATGACATCGACATGACCAAGTGCATCTATTGCGGCATGTGCCAGGAGGCCTGCCCGGTGGATGCCATCGTCGAAGGCCCGAACTTCGAATTCGCCACCTTCACCCGCGAGGAACTGTTCTACAACAAGGAAAAATTGCTGGAGAACGGCGACCGCTGGGAACGGGAAATCGCCCGCAACATCGCGCTCGATGCGCCATATCGCTGAGGGCAGGGATCATGATCGCAACCATCTTTTTCTACCTCTTCGCCGCCGTAGCCATCGCCTCGGCCGTCATGGTCGTCACGGCCCGCAACCCCGTGCATTCGGTGCTGTTTCTCATCCTCACCTTCTTCAACGCGGCGGGCCTTTTCCTGCTCCTGGGGGCCGAGTTCCTGGCTATGATGCTGGTGGTGGTCTATGTCGGCGCGGTGGCCGTGCTCTTCCTCTTCGTCGTCATGATGCTCGACGTGAATTTCGTGGAACTGCGTCAGGGCATGCTGAAATACTGGCCCATCGGCGCGGTGGTGGGCCTCATCGTTCTGGGCGAACTGGCCCTGGCGCTCGTCACCTGGAACATCAATCCCAATGCGCTGGTCACGGCACCCGTGGCAGCCGCCTCCGGCGTTTCCAACACCGAGGCGCTCGGCCTCCTGCTTTACACCCGCTACATCTATTTCTTCCAGGCGGCGGGCCTCGTGCTCCTCACCGCCATGATCGGCGCCATCGTCCTGACCTTGCGCCACAAGGCCAACGTCAAGCGTCAGGTCATCGCCGACCAGGTGGCGCGGTCGCCCGCCACCGCTGTTGAAATCCGCAACATCAATCCGGGGCAGGGCATATGATGCTGGGTTTGCCGCACTTCCTCACCGTCGCCGCCATTCTCTTCATCATCGGCGTCTTCGGCATTTTCCTGAACCGGAAAAACGTCATCATCATCATGATGTCGATCGAGCTCATCCTGCTCTCGGTCAACATCAACCTCGTGGCCTTCTCGCACTACCTCAACGACCTCGTGGGTCAGGTCTATGCGCTGCTGGTTCTCACCGTGGCGGCGGGCGAAGCGGCCATCGGCCTTGCCATCCTCGTCACCTATTTCCGCAACCGCAACACCATCGCGGTTGACGACATCAACATCATGAAAGGCTGAACCGGATCATGTATCAGGCCATTGTCTTTCTGCCGCTGCTGGGCGCCCTCATCGCCGGACTGGGGGGCACGAAGATTTTCTCCATGCTGGGCCGCGACGCCGAGGTTTACGGTGATCACGCCGCCCATGATGCCCCCGCCCCCGGGCATGGCCATGACGATCACGGCCATGGCGACCACAGCCATTACGATGGCCCGGCCTGGCCCATGTATCTCACCACCGGGCTGCTGCTCGTTTCCGCCATCCTGTCGTGGGTCGTCTTCCTCGGCTTTCTGCACGAGGGCCACGACAGTCGGGTCGAACTTTTCCGCTGGGTCAGCTCTGGCGCGCTCACCGCCTCCTGGGGCATCCGCATGGACACGCTCACCGCGGTCATGCTGGTGGTGGTCAACACCGTTTCCGCCCTGGTCCACGTCTATTCGCTGGGCTACATGAGCCACGACGAACACCAGCCGCGCTTTTTCGCCTACCTTTCCTTCTTCACCTTCGCCATGCTCATGCTGGTGACGGCGGATAACCTGCTCCAGATGTTCTTCGGCTGGGAAGGTGTCGGCCTTGCCTCCTATCTGCTCATCGGCTTCTGGTACAAAAAGCCATCGGCCAATGCCGCGGCCCTCAAGGCCTTCGTGGTCAACCGGGTGGGCGACTTCGGCTTCATCCTCGGCATTGCCGCCTGCTACAAGCTCTTCGGCACCATCGAGTTCGAACCGCTCTTCGCCGCCGCCTCGGGCGCGGTGGGCAAGACCATCCACTTCCTGAGCTGGGACTTCGACGCCCTCACCACCATCGGGCTTCTGCTCTTCATGGGTGCCATGGGCAAGTCGGCCCAGTTCCCGCTGCACACCTGGCTGCCGGACGCCATGGAAGGCCCCACGCCGGTCTCGGCCCTCATCCATGCCGCCACCATGGTCACGGCGGGCGGCCTCCCTGGCGCCCGCCTGTCGCCCCCCTCTGAACTTGCCCCCCCGGCGCGCGGGGGTATCGTCC